>JAUSAB010000033.1 GCA_030653035.1 Desulfocapsaceae bacterium
GAAATTTGCCGTCGAGTACTCAGAATTTACCTCAGACAGGGAGGCCTTAGGCAGAGATATCCCTGACGGCCGTTCCCAGGGCGCCTATGTCCAGCTTTGCTACCATCTCTCTGAACCGTTGGCACTGTCAGCAGTTTACGATGTTTTTTATGCGGACAAAAATGATCCCGACGGCAATAATTTAGTCACCCAGGGACAACCCGATTTTCTCGGCTGGCGCAAGGATTTTGGCGTCGTACTGCGTTGGGACATCAACAACCACTGGATTATCAAGGCGGAACAGCACTGGGTGGATGGAGCCGCCCTGCAGATGCCGATTTTTAATCCACAGGGGGTTGAAAGGCTCTGGAACTATTTTGCTCTGAAAACTTCATTCAACTTTTAGGAGAGGGGACATGATATTGCCAAAACATCTCTCCCTTTTCTTTCTTCTCTTGACACTGCTGTCCACCCGCGTTGAGGCCGCTGACTTTGTGGTGGTGGTGAACAAAGAAAATCCGATTGAGTCTCTATATAGGTCTGAGGTCAAAAATATTTTCCTCGGCAAGAAGATTTTCTGGTCCGCCGGCCATGGCATAGACGTATTACTGCAGACTGATGGCAATGTCCACCGCGGCTTTGTTCTGGAGATTCTGAATAAGTCACCTCGTCAGCTTTCGATGTACTGGAAACAGGAACTTTTTTCCGGAACAGCGATCCCGCCCAAGGAATATCCGGATGATCAGTCCGTAAAAAATGAAGTTGCCGCCAATCCCACAGCAATTGGTTATATAGATATTCTGCAACTTGATGATACGGTCAAAGGGGTTCTGTTGAAATAAACCGTTATCATAAGAGCCTCTTGCAAAATGAAGATTTTCGTCCAAAATCGAGGCATGCGAAAATTTTTACCGCAGGCATATAGTTGATATTCCGAGGATAAAATTTTGAGCATAACGAAGAGATTGCGCGAAAAGATCATTTTGCAAGAGGCTCATAAAACAATATCATCATTTCGATATCAGCAACGGCATAAGGAGCCGCAAGGAAATGTTCAATCATGAAGAGGCTGTTTTGTAACGGTTCCCCAAAAAACAAGGCAATGATGAAACTGATCAACACCATCCGCAAAAAAATCTGGCTCTGCGTCAATGTCGCTTTTATCGGTTTTATCATGGCAACCTGTTTTGCTCTATATTCCAACCACCAGTTGCAAATCCACCTCACCCATATCCGTGACCTTGATTTCCATCTGGCAATACAGAGCAACGAACTGTTGAATCTGTTTGTCACCCAGAAAAATTTTTACAAGGAAAGCTTTTTGTTCGGTTCACCCGAGTCAGCCAGTAGTGGAAATTCGCTCAGTAAAGAAATAACGGCAAAAATTGAGTCCATCACAAAAATGAAACGATCTGTTCACTGTCTTCCTGCCGACAGAATAGAGAGCCTGATGACCCTGGAAAAAAAGTATGGTGAATATGCCGGACAGGCAGCGGAAGTTTATCCGTTGCTTTCCAGCGGCAAAGATCCGGGAGATTACATCAAGGCACTGCAACTGCTCGCTGCCGACCAGAATGAGATTGAAAATAATCTCGAATATTTTTCCAGATTCTACCGCCAGCATTTCAGCAGCAATATAACGACAATGATGGAAACGACCAGTCACAATAGCTGGTTGCTTTCCGTTTTTTTTCTGGCATTGCTGGCGACCATGCTGCTGGTGGTGAACTGGACGGCAGAGCGGACTTTGATCAACCCGTTGGCATATATCAAGGAGGCGGTAAGGGGCTTTGGTCGCGGACAACGCAGTTTCCCAAATCTTGAGATTATGGATACTGATGATGATATCGGTGAATTAGGAGCGGCCATCATCACCATGACAAAAGACCTGGTAAATACCACAGTCTCCAAAGCCTATGTGGACAGCATTCTGCATAATATGAATGACAGCCTCATTGTCACCTCCAGGGACTTTCATATTCGCAGTGTCAACCGGGCCACCCTGGATCTGCTCGGATATAAAGATGATGAGCTGATTGGCCGGCATATCAATATGATCCTCAGTGAGTTTCTCTGTGGCAGTCCTGACCGTGTGGTCTGCAACAACGATAAAAAACTGGTTTCCCATCTGTGCAGTAATGCTGAAAAAAATTTTCTTGCCAGGAACGGACAGGAAATTCCTGTGCTGTTGTCCACCTCTTGCCTCAAGGACGAGGAAAGCGCGGAACAGGGGTTTGTTTTTGTTGCCAAGGATATTACTGATCGTAAAAAAGCCGAACAGAAGCTCGAACAGATGGCGCTTTACGATTTCCTGACCGGTCTGCCCAACCGCATGACCTTCCACGACCGGCTGGACCAAACCCTGAAACAGGCGCATCGTGAAGGTCAGCAGACGGGGTTGATGTTTCTTGATCTCGATCGCTTCAAGGAAATCAACGACACCCTGGGGCACGACTCGGGTGACGCCATGCTGAAAAAAGTAGCAGAACGGCTCATGAGCTGCGTGCGGGAGAGCGACACCGTGGCCCGTCTTGGTGGAGACGAATTTGCTGTCATTCTTGACAATCTCAACGATCCTCGGGATGCGATTAATACCGCTGAACGAATACTGGCAGCATTCACCGAACCGGTTATGTTGAGGGGAAAGAACATCCGCTCCTTACCAAGCATAGGCATAGCCCTCTATCCTTTAGACGCCCAGAATGCTGAAAACCTGCTCAAAAATGCCGACATGGCTATGTACAAAGCTAAGCAAAACGGCGGCAACAACTATGTGTTCTTTTCCCGGATGAAATAAGTTCCAACTCGGAGTAATCACCATTCTTTTAACTCAAGCTTAACATCCGCCGTGCTAAAACTCTGTTTTTCAACACAGATAAACCTGCCGGGGAAAGAGCCGGAAGCTCCGTAGCCTGGATAACAGGATGGCGGGTAACAAAGACTCTGAAACTCTTTTTTTATAGTGAATAGTTACTAAAACTCTATTAAATAATCGAATGGTTCAAGTCGTTCGATTACAACTCCATCTGCGTTGCAATCATTGACGGTTTGGATTTTCTGGTCATTGAGATCGAGGCACACGGTAACATGAGGACTTTCAACGATTCCGGGATTACCGATGACCATATCTCGCGGGAAAGCATCTCAACAACTGGGTGACCCGAACATGGCAAACCAAGCTGGGAGCAATGAAGAAGGTGGCCAAAGATGCCGGACCATCACAAACCGTTTATTCTCAACTGGTTTAAAACCAAAGGCGAGATTTCCAGTAGCACGGTGGAAGGTATAAACCTCAAGGCAAAACTCACTATGAGAAAATCCTGCGGATTCAGAACCATCAAATACTTTGAAATCATCTTATATCATCTATCCGGCACGTTAGCCGAACCTGAAAACTACCATAGTTTCTGCTGATGCAGCCTTTTTTGTTAACTGACTTCAGCCAAACAGATTATAGAGTCAACACGCAATCTTCATTAAAAAAATCTTATACTGGAACAAACATGAAAACTATTGTCCTTGCCTATCATACGATTGGTTGTGTTGGTATCGAAAAACTTCTGGAATCCGGATTCGAGATATCCGCAATCTTCACCCATGCCGATGCCCCTGATGAAAACATCTGGTTTCGCTCAGTGGCCGAGCTCGCTGCCCAGCATGACATCCCGGTCTATGCCCCGGAAAATGTAAATCATCCCCTGTGGATTGAAAAGATTCAGGCCATGCAGCCTGACATCCTCTTCTCCTTTTACTATCGTAATCTGATAGGTAAAGAGATCCTCGACATTCCGGCCTCCGGATGTCTGAACCTGCATGGATCGCTTCTTCCCCGCTACCGGGGACGATGTCCTGTCAACTGGGCCTTGATCTATGGAGAGAAGGAGACCGGAGTCAGCCTGCACTATATGACACCCCGGCCAGATGACGGCGATATTGTCGGCCAGTGCAAGGTAGCCATTGATTCTGAGGACACCGCCCTCACCCTCCACACCAAAATGGCGGCGGCAAGTGCAACCCTTCTTGAGGAGATGCTCCCCCAAATTGCCCAGGGCACAGCGCCCCGAATCGCCCAGGACAAGAGCCTTGCCTCCTATTTTGGCGGCAGAAAACCGGCGGATGGTGAGATTGACTGGAATAAAGACGCCGATGATATCCGCAATCTGGTCCGGGCAGTGACAAAACCCTATCCCGGTGCCTTCAGTTTTCTGGGCAATCGTAAGGTGATTTTCTGGCAGGTCGAGACCCTGACAGAGAACAAGGGCGCCAAACCCGGCACCGTTATCTCCGAGAATCCTTTTGTCATCAGCTGCGGCCAAGGTGCCGTTGCGATCAAGACCGGACAGACCGAGAAAGGACTCTTTCTCAGTGCTAACCGCTTAGTCACTGAGCTCGCCCTGGTGCAAGGGATGCATTTTGGGCCGGATGTAAAAAAGACCCTCGCCCAGAAGCGCAAAAAATCAGTCCTTATCCTCGGCGCGGACGGCTTTATCGGCAGCCATCTCTCTGAGCATCTCCTGGACAGCGGCCGCTATGAAGTGCATGGCATGGACTTGGGTTCCCGGTACATCAAACACCTTGGCGATAATCCGAATTTCCATTTTGCGGAAGGCGACATCTCCATCCAGCGTGAATGGATTGAATACCATGTCCGCCGCTGCGATATCATCCTGCCGCTCGTTGCCATCGCCACCCCGGCTGAATATACCCGCAATCCCTTACGGGTCTTCGAACTTGATTTTGAAGAGAATCTCCGGGTTGTCCGCTATTGCGCCAAGTATGGAAAACGGATCCTCTTTCCTTCCACCTCCGAGGTCTATGGCATGTGCCAGGACAGTGTCTTTGATGAAGACAGCTCGCAACTGGTCCTTGGCCCCATTCATAAACAACGATGGATCTATTCCTGTTCCAAACAGATGCTCGACAGGGTGATCTGGGCCTATGGCGCCACCAGGGGGTTGCAGTTCACCCTGTTCCGCCCCTTCAACTGGGTGGGGTCACGACTTGACAGCCTGGCATCGGCGCGAATAGGATCATCACGGGTCATCACTCAGTTGATTCTCAATCTGGCGGAGGGCACTCCCATTCAACTGGTGGATGGCGGCCAGCAGAAACGGTGCTTTACCGACGTAAAAGATGGGCTTGATTGCCTGTTCCGCATCATTGAGAATAAAGACAACGTCTGTGAGTCCAATATATTCAACATCGGCAACCCCTACAATGAAGCCTCCATTCGCGAGCTGGCTGAAATCCTTGTTGCAAAATTCAAACAGCATCCCCTGTCCCAAAAATTTCCTCCTTTTGCCGGGATGCGAGATATCGAGAGTCGTACCTTCTATGGCAAGGGATACGAAGACGTCAGTTTCCGCAAACCAAGCATTAAAAAAGCTGAAAAATTGCTGGGATGGAAACCAAAAATAACCCTGGAGCAGTCCGTCGAAGAAACCCTGGATTTCTTCCTGAAACAGGCAGTCGAAACAGGGGAATTTGAGATCCATCATCAGGATGATTTTTGCTAAAAACAATCCAGGACGGCATGCAGAAAAAAGATAAGCGGATTTTTATTGTGAAAGTATGCAAATAGGATTGCGCATTGATGTGGACACCCTGCGCGGAACCCGGCTTGGTGTCCCTGAGCTGTGCCGGCTCCTGAAGGAAAATGAGATCCATGCCTCATTTTTCTTCTCTGTCGGGCCGGATAACATGGGACGCCATCTGTGGCGACTGCTGCGTCCTGCCTTTCTACTGAAGATGATGCGCACCAAGGCCGCCAGTCTTTATGGCTGGGATATTCTGCTGAAAGGTACGTTCTGGCCGGGGCCGTCCATTGCCAAGAAAGCAGGACAAGCCATTCAGCAAGCGGCCCGGGATGGCCATGAGATCGGGTTGCATGCCTGGGATCATCATGGCTGGCAGGCATGCATTAAAGAGATGTCAGCGGCCCGTCTTCATTCCTTGCTGAGTCAGGGAATCGAGGCGCTTATCTCTTTAACAGGCAAGAGTCCAACCTGTTCCGCAGCCCCGGCATGGCGGAGCACGGATGCCGCCTTGCTGGAAAAAGAGAAGTTTCCTTTTCTCTATAACTCTGATTGCCGGGGAGAGAGCATCTTTTACCCGCAGGTCTCAGGGAAAATTCTCCGGACTCCACAGGTGCCCACGACCCTGCCGACCTATGATGAACTGATCGGACAACAAGGTGTCACCGAGGGAAATTACAACGAGCATCTTTTCTCCGCTCTCCACCCTGACCGACTCAATCTCCTCACCATTCACGCGGAAGTGGAAGGGATTGTCCACAAGGCCATGTTTGCCGATTTTATCAAGATTGCCAAAGGAAGAGGCTGCTCTTTTGTACCCCTTGGCGAGATCGTGCACGGAGAGAAAAAAGAAAATAGGGTCATCGCCTCTATTCAGGAGCAGATCGTACCCGGAAGAGAGGGATGGATCTCTGTTCAGCGTTCGATAATACCTGACGCCACTCAGTGAGGAGGGTTATTCAAGTTACCCCTTAACAGAGACTCCATGGAAAACTTCATCCTCACCATCGCCTTTCTTCTCATCGGCATGGGACTGCGCCGTCTTCCCCGGTTCCCCAAGGAAACGGCCCAGGTACTCAACCTGTTTGTCATCCATATCTCCCTACCCGCCCTGATTTTACTCAAGGTCCCGCAACTGACCTTTTCCCGTGATATCCTGGCCCCGGTCATTATGCCTTGGGCAATGCTTGCTGTCTCCGCCGCCATCATCCTGCTTGCGGCAAGGCTCCGTAACTGGGGCCGGGAAATAACCGGCGCCCTCTTACTCCTGATCCCTCTGGGCAACACCTCATTTCTCGGCATCCCCATGGTACGGGCCTTTTTTGATGAGACTGCCATCCCCTACGCCGTTCTCTATGATCAACTCGGTTCTTTTCTGGCCCTGGCGACCTACGGCACGGTAGTTCTCGCCCTCTATGGCAGTGGAGAAAAGCCAAGGCTCGCTTTGATTGCGAAAAAGGTTATCACCTTTCCCCCTTTTCTGGCCCTGATTCTTGCCCTGGCCTTGATCGGCTGCGGGATCGCATTACCGGCCCCGGTGATCGCCCTGTTCACCAGCTTGACCGCCACTCTGGTGCCGGTGGTCATGATCGCGGTCGGCTACCAGCTCACCCTGCGGCTCCGTCCCGAGGTGCTGTCGCCCCTGCTGCTCGGACTCTCGGTCAAACTGATTGTGGCTCCGCTCCTGGCACTGCTCTTCTGCCGTCTCCTGGGCCTTAGCAGCCTGGCGGTACGTGTCTCCATCTTTGAAGCAGGAATGCCGCCCATGGTCTCAGCCGGGGCCCTGGCGATCATGGCAGGACTTGCTCCGGAACTCACCGCTGCGATGGTTGGAGTTGGCATCCTTCTCTCCTTTCTCACCCTGCCCCTGCTCTTTCAACTGATCTGATCGCCAAACCAAAATCACCAACCTTGAACTGATACAACAAACGGGGGCAAGGTCATAACTGACCTTTCGGCATGGGACCTCCTTTGAAACTCAGTTCAAAAAAAAGTCCTCTCTACCAATTGTTTCTAGGCGTCGCTACTCACTGATTGCAGTGGCCGGATTCCTGTGGAATCATTGATCGGCTTGGTGTTGAATTCGCAAATAATTTCTAACGCCTCTGCGTATGGCAATCTGAACACCTATAAGAACTTAACTTATGGTGAACATTCTCAGTTCTGGGGCTGCCACTCACCGTTTTAATCGGATGACACTGCAAACAATCTCTTATAACAGAAGTCTGGAAGTTCATGACATCCGTCTGCTTAATATTATGGCACGACAAACACTCATATTTGTAGCCGGACGTTATGTAAGGTGCACTTGTCGGTTGCTGAATATCTTTGCCCAGAAAAAGGTGATGCTTGTCCGGGTTAGTATTTTTTAATCTAGGAAAACGAGGCAGATCTTCATGACATAAGCGACAATCTTTTTCAGTTATTACTGAATCTGACCCGCGATAACCATTCATTCCATCACTACTTAAAGAACTATAGCGAGATGAACGCTTTGACGCCACCGCAACATGGGCAAAAAACAATGTTACGGTAAACAAGGTAATAATACTTGCAAATAAAATACTCGTTGATTTCATTATTCCATCCTTTATAAAAAACGAATTCTATCTTCTTGCAAATGGTGTCCCAATATTCCCACGGTTAAAACAGTTCTTGCACTCCCATTTACCAATGGGAGTGCTTTTTCTCAAAAATTCAGCTTAATCAAGGGTTAAATAGGTATAAATTTATAACACATATTAATTAAGAAAAATTTCAATTTTAGCTTCTTTCCTCAGTTTATCAACATGCTCCAAACGCAGTCTGCTAACACACCTCTCTTCAAGATATTTTTTTATATAATCCCTGACCTGGTCTAATGAGAGATATCCTGCAGGATCCTTTTCAAGAACCTGTAAGATGTGGTAGCCATATTTGGTCTTAATAACCTCACTGGTTTTTTCTTTTTCGATACTAAAAGCAATTTCGTCAAACTCCGGGGGCATGAATCCACGCTCTACAAAATCAAGTTCCCCCCCTTGCTTCTTTGAACGAAGACAATCAGATTGTTCCTCGGCCAGTGTGGCAAAATCCTGGCCAGCCTGGATTTTCTTCAAGATGTTTTCAGCTTTCTGACGAGCGGTCTCTTGTTTTGCTTGATCAGAGTTTTCTTCTACCTGAACCAGAATATGCCGAACCTTCACCTTTTCTTTCTTTTTGAAATTTTCTTTTCCCTGCTCGTAATATGACAGAATTTCTTCTTTCGTAGGTTCACAATGTAACACCCCCACGCTGTCCAGGTATGCATTCATCTGAAGCTTGCGTCTTAATGAAATCAACAGTTCCTCTTCGCTCAAATGCTTCGCTTTCAGAAACTGTTCAAATTCCTCAGGCGTCTTATATTGTTTTTTTTGAGAAGCCAGTTCCTCTTTTAACTTTTGTTCAATGTCCGATATATCGTATTGTTGGATTGCCTGGGCTAGAACTTCGTCATTAATAACTTTATTAAGGGCTTTTTTCTTTAGAGTAAGTAACAATTCCGGAGCAACTGTTGTCACGCCAAACTTTGAATATTTCTTGAGACTTTTGTTAACCTCGGGTGTAAGAGTACTTTCCTTAATTGGTTTACCATTTACCTTTGCTATAACCTTATCTTTATTATCTTCCTCCACTGGTTTTGACTGACAAAAGCCGGTAGAAAACGAAAAGATGGGGACCATGAAAAAGGTTACCAAAAAGAAAATTGAGGTCGCCTTGTGAATTCGCTTAACCATTTTAATTCATTAATACAATAACTGAGAGTTTTATCATTACTGTTCATTGATCAATGGTGATCGCTGCCGAGGAACCAATTGTTCCTATCGGCAAGAAAACGACATTAAATGCAGCACCACTTGCATCAAGAGAGAAGGAGACATCCTGCGATAACTGACTGCTAAAAAGAATCCTTTTTGAAAGATCATCTCTGACACAACCATTCTCATAAACAACAACCCGCACACCGACAAGAGACTTGTTGGCGATGCCAACCTGATACGTCATGTCAAAAAAGGTGTAGAATCTATTATCACTTCTGTGTTTAGAACCCTTGACCAGCTCAAATGATACACCAGCAGTAATCCTCAGGGCAGTCGCGACATCAATCAGACCATAGCCGTAAACATCGTCTTTGCCGGGATCACCCAGATCTCGAGCACTCATTTGCAACTGCATGCGAACATCCCGATTATTGGCAATACCGTCATTATTCAAATCGTTCACTCCTGCTGACAAAACAAGGGCCGCCAAACCTGAAACATGAGGCGCTGCCTGGGATGTTCCACTCAAATCTGCATAGCCATTATTCAAAGAAGTCGACTTGATGGCAACACCGGGAGCCGCCAATTCAATTTGTGAGCCAAGAGGAGCAAACCAACCCTGTTGATCTGCGCTATCCGTTCCTGTCACTGCAATAACAGAATTATATGCAGCGGGATAAGTGACATCCCCTCCATTTGTATTCCCGGCTGCGGCAACCAGAAGGACTCCCGCGTCATATGCAGCATCGCATGCGTCTTGAAGGGCCGGGGAATCAGGGCCTCCAATACTTATATTGACAACATCCATTTTATTATCAACAGCCCACTCAATGCCTTCTATTATCCAGCTTAAAAGAGCAAAACCGCCACCATCAAGCACTTTCAAGGCATAGATTTCTGCATTGGGGGCCACACCAACCACCCCGCTGCCATTAGCGGCAGCAGCAATAATTCCGGCCACGTGGGTTCCATGGCTGTTCCAGCTATCGTCATAAGGGTCATTGTCCTTAAAAACAAAATCCCAGCCGCCCTTATAATTCATGGCAAACTCTTGATGGGTATAATCTATACCGGTATCTAAAATAGCAACCCGAACGCCATTGCCGGTAATATTCATGGAATGAGCTGCTTGACTCCCTATATGCTTTACCCCCCAGGAATTTTGGTATTCAATCGGATCCGCTACTGACTCTGCGACTATTGCTATCGGGTCAACCACCGAATAAATCGTATCTTCAACAACATATTTCACTCTCGGGTCTTTGCGCAAACGCTCCACCGCCTGATCTGAGAGCTTAGCGGTATAAGCTGGGATATGACGAAACTTATGCTTTATTTCAATATCCTTACCGAGCATAAGTGCTTTTTCAGAAGGTCCCGGGTCATTATGAAAACCGATAATGACTGAACGCCCCGTCGCTTGAGCCGGAACAATAAAACAGAAGGATAAAAAGAGAACACAGGTAAAGATCAATGATACGCTTACCCGCAATCTATTCATAAAAAGCATAAAGTGGCTCCCCTTATGAACAGGAAACAAGCAGAAAAATAGAAGTCATACAGATGGGAGTTTATGAAAGCAAGCTTTCCAATCAAGAAGTATGTGAACTGTTTACCTTCACACTCGCTGTTTCGTGTTATCGAAAATTCAAGACCTGGGGGGAGGCTTTAAACCCTCCCCCCGGTTCTTCAAACAGGTAAAGACAAGTTAAAACACGTTATCTTTTTCTGATTTTGGTGGTAGCTTTGCCCCATATAGAAGTTACGGTCACAATGCTTGGACTGACTTGGCATGTCGCTGTGATTTGGGTATCACTCCAACCCGTAACCGTGCAGGCTACCTTTTTCCCTCTACTATCAACGGCAACAAGACCAGAACCGGAATTAAGAGCATTCAAATCTGAATTAATATCTGAATAACCGGTTCCCTTAATGGTAATATTTTTTCCACTGCTAACAATGGAAGTATTTTTTATGGCGGGAACCACTGACAGATGCACAGCATTACTGGCTTTGTCAACTTTTACTACGCGGAAGTCGTAATTTCCGGCTTTCAGGGTTGACGGCAAAGTTACCGTCAGGGAATCGGCAGTGATTACCGTGGGAACAAGTTCAACAGGAGTACCATCAAGAGGCGTCAAAACAACTTTAGAGGTCAATACGATATCACCGGCAGGTCCAGTGACGACATTAGTAAAGGCAGTGCCTTTAGCAGTAATGACAGCAGTCGTTCCTGCGGTAACCTTTGCCACGCTCAAGCCTGACACGTCAGGCATAACCGGTCCTGAAGCAGGTGCAGCAGCAGACATACCGGCAAAGCCATGGCATCCATTACAGTCAACATTGTTACCAATATGGCCATAATAGGCATCTTCCTTGCCAGGAACAATGGTGGTGGCATTGGCACTATTGGGTGAATTCGCCTGAATGTTGTGAAGAGAAGCTACACCATGGCACTTTTCACATGCGCGTATCTTTTGATCATTGGGCAAACTAAAATCATGACAAAACAGACATTCAGCGTTGTTGCCAAGACCCAAGCCAGTACTGTGATGGGTACCAGAGTTGCTCAGGACATTCAAGCCCGTCGCAGTATTTAACCCGGCATCATGACAAAAAGTACATTCTCCCTCAC
This sequence comes from Desulfocapsaceae bacterium, assembly GCA_030653035.1. Taxonomy (GTDB): domain Bacteria; phylum Desulfobacterota; class Desulfobulbia; order Desulfobulbales; family Desulfocapsaceae; genus UBA2270. The sequence continues at coordinate 11,928 of JAUSAB010000033.1, forward strand.
CATTTGGACCAGGATTTGGCTTGCTGCTTGGCCATGGGGTAACAAGGCTTGGAGCATAGGTTGGAATGTAATGAGGGACCAGGGGGTCATCAATGAAGCCATGGCATGCCTTACAATTTTCAGCCTTGGCTTTAGCGGTGAGATGATGAACAGAAGCTTCATTGGCAATTTGAGTATGACAGAACAAACAATCTCTGTATGTATTAAAGACATACGACGAAGTTGCTGGGTTCCATACCTGTTGATGACAGGAGAGACATTGGTAGGTAGTATCTCCTGACTGGTCAAAAGGTGCCGAATTGGGTACCTGCAGAGGTTTGTTGACAAGGAGATGATGGCGATCGGGAATGGTTCCGGGGTTTACGATATTTGGATTCTGATGACATACCCGGCAATCTGGTTCAGTCAGATTGTTAAAAGAAGCGTCCGGAATACCTAATATTTGATTGACAGGTGGCGGTGGAACATTTGCCCAACTTATTACAGCAGGCACAACCACCAAAAGCGCAGCCAGCAGGTATTGTTTTTTGCTACCAACCATTATAAAATCCTCCCATTTTTTTGGTTAATATTAATCTACCTGATAAAAAGTTATTATTTTACCAAGTTGTTAAATGTGTAAAATATAGTATCTCAACTTTCCGACTTATGGCGCGAAACGCTAAATTATCACACAACAGCATGCAATGATAAAAGATTTTCATTAAAAATTCTTCACTTCATGATATGAAGGTTTTGCAACAAACATCAATAATATCAACGAGGAAGGACTAAAATGAATACCACCATCCAACAACATCAGGAGCAACAAGAGGTAAAGCGCCAGCAGGGTAAAATCTCTTCGTTCATTGGAAATTTTCAGGCCGGCACCCTTCTCAATAAAAGCGGCGTAGTGAAATTAAGAGGGGTTTCACCCCTAGCACTTTTCCCGCTATTTTCATGTTACCTTTTGCAGGGAAACAATTTTTACAGCGGAATAATCACCAATGCCGCCTTGCCATTCAAGAAGAATAGGGCCTAGATGTGCTGAAGAGCCCTCACCACAAATGGTGTAAGCTTTTGTTATTCCTGGCTGTACAGGTTTCCAATTTCTTCTTTTTGCTCACCGGCAAGGAAAGAGAAAAGGTTTTGATCTTTAATGACAGCACCTATGATCGATCTCGATTCAAGGTCATTGAACTTCTTGCCTGGTTTTTTGATCATACCGCCAGGTTGAAAGGCTTCAAGCTGTTGACATTGGGGTGCTCTGATGCCACATTTCCGATCCCTGATGGGGCCATCTCGGTCGGGTCGGCATGCTCATCAAAATCATCAAGACATTCTTGATTTACCTAACATTAGCCCCATTTAGAATAGCAGGTAAAAAGATTATCCATGGAAATGATTTCTTCTTAGAGATAGAGCTTGACAAATACACCTCCGTGTTACTGACAGTATCCTTCTGAAGAAGGTAAAAACCTGCGGGCGTGGTATTACCTGCGATGAAAGTAATGACAGCTGTTTCACCCTTAAGAAGATTAAAATCCCAGCTTTGTGCCAGGGCCGTGTCTTCAATGGGCGGATCTAAGTACTGATCGAATATTTTATCGAAAAAAATCTTATTATCAAGTCGCGATACAAATGATGACGATGTGCCCGAGAGGACAAAATTATCTACAATATCACCCGTGTATATTTCACCCCCAGTGCCTGTGCTACCAGTCCCTGCCCAGCCAGTCTCGTCAATCTCCCATGAGAGGCCGATTTCGGGAGTACCACTTATTTCACCTGTTTCATTGAGTTCTTCGTTCAGACTATAATCAAGATCATAGTCTAAATACACTGACACGGAATGAGCCCCCGCTCCTGTTACTGTAATCGTAAGGGCTCCTAATCCGTCCTTCAAAGGAAGAACATCATCGGTGAGATGAAAATTGCGATGATCGATGGAAGAGGGCAAACCCGCCAGTGTTGTCAACTGTCCACCAGTAAAAAAATCAAAATCACAAGGCCCATTAAGACAATAGGTTGTGCCGTCTATATTGATCCCCCAATCGTACAGTTCTGTCTCGGCATGGGCAACCGAGCTGACATTCAACAAAAAACATGCAGCAAGTAATGATGTTAAGAAATTCTTCACACTCACCTCTCTCTAAGAATGACACCTTAACAAGGCATTTGAATTTACCGATGGATCAGGATTGTCAGTTTAAAACAAACAAGACGAGCAAAATCATTACAGCATTTTATATTTTGGAGAAAACTTGCCACATTCTTGCTACACATCCTGTATGTTTCTTTTTATTATATAAAATTTTCTTATTAACAGCAATATAAAATGAACGTGATTCATTTTATATTGCTGTTAATAACACCCTTGTATTAATATTATTAATGATCTTATTTTTACTATTAGGAATACATGTTACCTTGTATTTGGTACCATACTGATAAATGAATTTTTGTTTGCGGAGTGGATATTTTGTGAAATGCAGGAAAGTTGTGTGGTTTGTAGTTATTTAAGGAAGAGACAACTAGGAATAGTTGTTTTCAGCTATTTTGTATGGATAAGCGAGTTCGAAGTCTATGCTTATCCGTGAAACTTCGAAGTGAGGATTCTTGTTTCCTGTTGAATTACAGGAAAAAGGCGACTCCTCGCGGAGAGGCTGCTGTATGGCTGCCATTGGTTCACATAATGCTCGTAATATGAAAACGTTAATTAACAACCTGTTCAAAATCAAACGCTGATAAAACAAAAAGGTTCAGGAGGAAACCCTCCTGAACCTTTTTCAACGTCCGAACTTTAAAGATACTGACCTGTCAGCAGACGACACTCTCTACCGAGATATCTATTCTTTTTTCTTACCTTCCTGCTTTTTCTCTTTCTTCTTGGTCTTTTCCTTGTCGTTCGTCTTTTCTTTTTTCAGTTTTTTACCCTCATCTTCAACGGGCAACGGGCAACTGGAACAATAATTGCCTTTTTTATCAAACTTATGACAACATTTTTTTTTCACCTTCTTAGCGTCACCCATTTTTCAAACCTCGTTACTATTTTTTCGCTGGGGCAGGGGCTGCAGATGCCGGAGCAGTTGCAGCAGCCGGGGCTGGAACGGCTTCTTTCTTTTCAATAGAGATAAGCTCTACATCGAAAAGGAGAACAGAATTAGGCTCAATTACTGGTGGCGCACCCTGCTCACCATAGGCAAGGTTGGAAGGAATAGCAAGCTTGTACTGGGAACCGACAGTCATCAGCTTCATGGCCTCGCTCCAGCCAGGAATCACTTGATCCACACCAAAGACCGCAGGCTCTCCCCGTTTACGGGAATCATCAAAAACCTTGCCATCAATAAAGGTTCCGGTATAATGGACCTTTACCTGATCCCCATCCTTGACCTTCTCGCCGCTGCCTTTTTTCACTTCTTCATACTGCAGGCCACTCTTGGTAACAACAACTCCTTTTTTATCTTTATTCTTGGACAGAAATTCATCACCAATCTTCTTGTTTTTTTCCTGCATCTCTTTTAACTGGGCAGCCTGTTTTGCCTGCATCTTTGTCGCAAACTCTTTTTGCACCTGGGCCACTTCTTCAGGAGTTACCAGCTGTTTATTTCCTTTATAAGAATCGTTGATACCCTGAATCAAACGATCATAATTAATATCTTCCTTCATCCCCTTGAAGTAGGTTCCCACATCCAACCCCATACTGTAGCTGAGTTTATCCTGAAAGGTCTTCAGTTCGGCAACAGGTTTATCCTTATCAGCCGCAAATCCCAAGGCCGGAAACAACAGGGCCATCAAAGCAAATACCATCAATCTGTTCATTACCATTATCTCCTTTTTAAATTTTATCTCAACAACATGACCTGCCAACCTATCTATATAGGCAAACACTGATAAACATTCTTTGTACTTCAGCAAGTAATCTCTTGCAATAGACATTTTTTTTAAGCTATCCAAAACTACAAAACAACCAGAGTAATCCCACGATTTCCTTTATTGAGATGAACATTGGTTGCCAATTGCGGAAACCGGCGCAACAGATCCCGGGTCGGCCCTGATTTCGATCTGAAATCTTCGCCAGGAATAAAGGTATTAATATCCCCATTCCCTTTGAGGTAAGCCAATACCTTCCTGCACTCGGCGCCAATAGCACCGCCCTTGCCACTGGAACCGTAGCCATGAATCACCGTCAGGACACGCAGGTTCTGCTGACGGCAGCTCTCGAGCTCCATCTGCAATTTCCGCAACGCGCTCTCAACAAGAGGTTTTCCCAATTCAAGATTGACCACTTTATGCAAAACACCGCCAGCAGCAACTGCTTCTGGAGGAAAGTCCTGCTTTCCTCCACAGAATGGACAAATAAGCTGACCGTGAGCAATATCATTGCCGCAGACCTGACAAAGAATCATACTAAGCACTCCCTACACCCTTCGCACTGAGATCACCGATTCCAATTGCCGCAGATGTTGCAACAATATCTGCAGATGTTCCAGATCGGCAACCTCAAGGGTTATCTGCAATTCAACGATGCCGGTAGGAGTAATCCGCGTGGGAATACCGAGAATATTGGCATCATCAGCATTAATTGCGGCGCTGATGGTTGCCACAATGCCCCTCCTGTTTTCCGCGCTCACTAGAATCTCCACCCGATGCTGGACACTCTGGGCGCCAGACCAAGACACCGCTATCCAGCGCTTGGGATCAGTTGTGAGCAGGTTTTCACAGCTTGCCTTGTGCACAGAGATACCACGACCGGTAGTAATAAAGCCAATAATGGCATCACCTGGCACCGGATGGCAACACTGACTTATCTTCACGAGCATATCATCAATGCCATCAATACTGATAACGGAATTGCCCCCCTGCCCACCAGCCCTCTGCTGACTCGCCATCAAGGCGGCTATTTCCTGGGGAGTTGACGCACCAGTTTGCAGCATCTCGTCACGAAATTCAGGAGGCTGCAGCGCCTTGACCAGACCCTGCACCGTCACAACTCCATTGCCTACCTTCGCCAGCAGGTCATCCAGGGAATTGCAGCGCAACTCTTTCAAAAGCAATTTAATATGACCACTCTTGACCATCTTTTTCAGGGTGGTCTCGTACCGCTTCAACTCCCGTTCACAGATCTCCCGACCAAGATGCAAGGCATGCTCTCTCTCTTCCCGGCGCAGCCAGGAACGAATCCGGGATCGGGCCCGACTGGTCCTGACCAGACCCAGCCACCCCCGACGGGGACGTTGGGTCTTCGAGGTAATAATCTCAACGATATCACCATTCCGCATCTCATACTTTAAAGGCACCAGACGGTCATTAACCTTAGCCCCCACACAACGATCCCCAACCTCGGTATGGATGGCATACGCAAAGTCAAGGGGACAGCTCCCCAAGGGAAATCCCTTAACCTCACCATTTGGGGTCAGGGCGTAGACCTCAGGAGTATAGAGTTCCCCCCGGACACTCTCCAGAAACTCGCGCGGATCTTCAACCTCCTGCAGCGATTTAACCAGCTTTTTCAACTCCCGGAAGAGCTTGGCATCATTGCCGCCAATCTTCTGCCCTTCTTTATAAGCCCAATGCGCAGCAACACCCTCTTGGGCGATCCGGTCCATTTTCTCCGTTCGAATCTGCACCTCGATAAAATTATTCTGCGGCCCCAGCACCGTGGTATGCATCGATTGATAGTTATTGGCCTTGGGAGCAGAAATAAAGTCCTTGACCCGGCCGGGAACAGGCACCCAGTTCTCATGGATCACCCCAAATACGGCGTAACACTCAGCCACCGTATTGACAATGATGCGAAAGGCCACGTTGTCATAAACCTGCTCAAAGGTGATCTTCTGGGCCAGAAGTTTTTTATAGATAGAATAAATATGTTTGGGACGGCCAATAATACGAACCGGAAAAATTTTGTTCTCAGCAAGTTTGTCCTGAATAATATTGATTACTTGCTCAACATACTCCTGTCGTTCCGCAAACGATCGCTCCAGCTTGGCACTGAGTTCAAGATACTCCTGAGGATGAAGATAGTGAAAGGACAGATCTTCGAGCTCACGTTTCAACCAGTCAATACCCAGCCTGCTGGCCAGAGGTGCATAAAAATCGAGGGTTTCATGCGCCATCTCCCGTCGATAGTCACTGTCCTGCGTCTCAAGGGAACACATATCTTGAAGCCGGTCAGCAAGCTTAACCAGGAGCACGCGGATATCGGCGGCAATAGCCAATAACATCTTGCGGACATTCTCCGCATGATGCACCAACTGGCTATTATAATGGACGCTGGTAATCCGGGTACACCCATCAACGATCTCGGCCACACTCCTGCCAAATTCCTTGCCCAGCTGTTCAAACGTGATCCCCTCCTCGAGGACGCCATGCAACAAACCAGCAAGGACCGTGTCCAGATCAAGATGCATGGAGGCAAGGGTAGAGGCCACCTCCAGAACATGCTCCAGATACAGTTCACCTGAAAAATGCTTTTTATCCGTGTGCACCTTGACCGCAAGCTCCCATGCCTTATCAATGGGCTCCAGATCAACATCGTGAAGATATCCCTTAGCAATGGTCTTCAGACCGTTGACGCCCAGCATGGATAGAGTCATGGGAACTCCTATCGCTCCTGCACTGCGCTGCCAGCCACGGCAATCTGATTCAACAAATAGAGGGCAACCTGATCAGGGACAAGCTCCACAGTCAAACCATCTCGACGATGACGGATCTCAACCACGCCTTCTTTGCCTAGGCGAGCGCCGACTGTCACCCTGAAGGGAATACCCAGCAGATCAGCATCCTTGAACTTGGCGCCAGGCCGTTCATCACGATCATCAAGAAGCACCTCCACCCCTTGTGCTTGCAACTGCGTGTACAGCAACTCCGCCGCCTCGGTTATCACCGCATCCTTGAGACCAAGGTTGAGGATGATCACCTGGGACGGGGCGATGGCTACCGGAAAAATAATCCCGTTCTCGTCATGATTCTGTTCAATGGCCGCAGCAACAATACGACTGACGCCGATACCATAACAACCCATGATCATGGGTTTCTCTTGGCCATCCTGATCCTGAAATACGGCCCGCATAGCCGCTGAGTAAACTGTTCCCAGCTTGAAGATGTGGCCGACCTCAATACCCTCAATCTGACCGAGCTTTCCGCCACAATGCGGACAGGGATCGTCATCTGCTATCTGCCGCAGATCGGCAATGGCTGCCACCTCAAAATCACGTCCCATATTAACATGCCGCAAATGGTAGTTCTTTTCACCTGCGCCCACCACGAAATTACGCATGGCCGCCACTTCGTGGTCAGCCACCACCTTTATAGTCAGCCCAATGGGACCAAGATAACCGGTGGGTACACCGGTGATATCAAAAACTTCCTTATCCTCAGCCAATTCCAGATCAGCCGCCCCCAACAGGTTTTTGAGTTTTACCTCCTGTACCTCGCGATCACCACGCACCAGGACAGCCACAGGCTGACCATCGCCACCGGTCACCTTGTAGACCAAGGTCTTGACCAGCTTATCTGCTCCAATACCTAGAAAGTCACAGACAGCTGTAACCTTGCGTTTGCCAGGGGTCTCAACCTTTTCAAGGTCAAGCATGGGATCTTGGTTCTCCACAGACAGGGCATTGATCGCCGCCTTTTCAACATTGGCCGCATAGTCACAAGATTTGCACACCACTAACGTGTCCTCGCCAGTCTTAGCCAGGACCATAAACTCGTGGGAAAAACTGCCACCGATGCTGCCGCTATCCGCCTCTACCGCCCGAAACTGCAGGCCGCAACGAGTAAAGATACGCTGATAGGCAGCGTACATCTTCTGATACGAAACACTCGCCTGTTCATCATCCACATCAAAAGAATAAGCATCCTTCATGATAAACTCACGACCGCGCATGAGTCCGAACCGGGGCCGAATTTCATCACGGAACTTGCTCTGGATCTGATAAAGATTAAGCGGCAGTTGCCGATAGGAGCGGACCTCACCCCGCACCAGGTCGGTGATCACCTCTTCATGGGTCGGCCCCAGACACGATTCCCGGTCATGCCGGTCTTTGAACCGGAGCAGCTCCGGCCCATACTTCTCATAACGGCCGGTTTCCCGCCACAGATCAGCCGGCTGGACCATGGGCATCAGCAATTCCTGGGCCCCGGCACGATTCATCTCCTCGCGGACAATCCGTTCCACCTTGCGGATGGCGGCCAGGCCAAAGGGCAGATAGGTGTACACCCCTGCCGTCAGTTTACGAATATAGCCTGCCCGCAGCATCAACCGGTGGCTGACCACATCGGCCTCGGCAGGCGTTTCCTTAAGTGTCGGGACAAAAGTCTGTGAGTAACGCATCTATATCTCTTCTTCTATGAGTTTCAATTCCTGAAGAAAGACCGCAAGCAGTTCTTCCTCTTTTACCTTCTTGTAGAGTTTCCCTTTCTTGAAAATAATTCCGACCCCGTTACCACCGGCCACTCCAATATCCGCTTCTTTGGCCTCGCCCGGGCCATTGACCACGCACCCCATGACCGCCACCTTGATCGGTTTCTTCATGGTCTGCACATAGCGCTCGACCGCCTCGGCCAGGGTAAACAAATCAATCTGGGTGCGGCCGCAGGTGGGACAGGAGATGAGTTCCGGGCCGCGTTCACGGATTTTCAGCGATCGCAGCAGCTCAAAGCCGACCCGAATCTCTTCCACCGGATCGCGGGTCAGGGAAATGCGGAAGGTGTCCCCAATTCCCTGATAGAGCAGGATACCAAGGGCCACGCTGGATTTGACAGTCCCGGCGATAAGCCCACCAGCCTCAGTGACCCCAAGATGGAGGGGATAGTCGGTTTTTTGGGCCAGGGTTTGGTATCCACTCACCGTGGTCAGGGTATCAGAGGATTTGATGGAGATCTTGATTTCATAAAACCCCAGATCTTCCAGCAGACGGACATTACGCAGGGCGCTCTCGATAAGGGCAGTGGGATTCTCCGGGGTGGGATAGCCGTGGATCTTGAGCAGATCCTTTTCAATGGAGCCGCTATTGACCCCGACTCGGATCGGGACCTGATGGAACTTGGCCGCATCCACGACCCGGGCCAGTTTGGCTGGGCCACCAAGATTGCCGGGATTGATGCGGATGGCCTGAGCGCCATTTTCCATAGCCGCCACCGCCAGACGATGATCAAAATGGATATCAGCAATCAAGGGGATGGAGATCGCCGCCCGAATTTGAGCAAGGGCCGCCGCCGCCTCAAGATCAAGGACTGCCACCCGAATCAACTCACAACCAGCCTGCTCAAGGGCATGGATCTGGGCAACGGTTGCGGCGACATCACGAGTATCGGTATTGGTCATGGATTGCACCACAATGGGACTGTTGCCGCCCACCGGCACCGTGCCAATCTCTATTTTCCGGGTCTGCCGCCGCAAAATCATGATACTTTCCCCTGCTGGTTACGGTTCTCTATCTGCCTGACTCTTACCTAATCCCTAAACCGCTGTAAATAAATAGCATGTCCACCTGAATGGCCAGAGCGGCATAAGAAACCGGTCGCTGCTGCGCCTTCCTTGGCGCCCACGACACTGGGCCATCCATGGCCTGCGTAACGAAATAGTTATAAAAAGACAAGTTATTTCGTAACGACGCCTAAACTCAACTCTGCATCTGAGGCCCGCACATACAAAGGCGCTGCCGTAGCAAGCTCAAGACACTGATCCAGTTGCAGCATCTCCCCTGCCAGCAGGCCAATGGCACTGGCGCACGGATAATGCAATGTCCTGGGGGCACTGACAAACAACGTCCCCAATGCCTCCTGCCAAAAATCGCCATAGACCATAACGGCGTCGCCAACAAACAATACGGGTTGCTCAATATCAGCTACCAGTCGCTGCGGAGTAATCACCCGAATCGCCCCAATCCGGCGAGGAATCCCGTGCAGATCAGAACGATAAAAACAGGCATAGACCTCTTTTTTACGGGCATCAAGCACAGCGCAAATCAATTGTTCACCGGTACAGTTGAAGGCCAGGGCATCAAGAGTCGAAACTCCCAACAAAGGTTTATGAATGGCCGTGGCCAGTCCCTTGACCGTAGCCATGCCAATCCGCAGCCCGGTAAAGCTCCCGGGGCCAAGACTAACGGCAAGACCGGCAACAGCCTGCCAATCAGTTTCGGTCTCAGCCAGCAACCAGTCGATGGCCGTCAACAGACGCCGCGAGTGGGTCACACTACTGTTCAGGGAAAGAGAGGCCACCACCTCCCCACCGATTACACTGCCACGAGTCAAGGCCACCGAACTGCAACTGCTGGCCGTGTCCAGAGACAGAATCAGGGGTAATTGTCGCTCCTGCGCCGTCCTTGGCACCCGCGACACTGGGCCGTCCTTGGCCTGCGGTCGCTCCTGCGCCGTCCTTGGCACCCGCGACACTGGGCCGTCCTTGGCCTGCGCACCCTTCATTTGGTAAATATCCGGAACAGATCATTATAAAAAACAAAAAGCATGAGCGAGCCAAGCAGAGCCATACCAATCTGCTGGGCAACTATCTGTACCCGTTCGGACACAGGTTTACGCCGTACTCCCTCTATACCCAAAAACATGAGATGACCGCCATCAAGTACCGGAATAGGAAGCAGATTCAGGATACCAAGGTTGACACTGAGCAGCCCCATGAAAAAAACCAGATGAATCCAGCCCGCGGCCATCTGCTGCCCGGCAAGTTGGGCAATGAGAATAGGGCCGCCCAGTTCGGACATCGGGACCACCCGCTGAATGATCTTCACAAATCCCATGACGGTCAGCGAGATATACATCCAGGTCTGGACGAATGCTGCCTGGATAGCCGCAACGATCCCCACCTTTTCATAGACCACGGCCTCAGCCTTGACCACCCCGATCATATAACGCTTCTCGGTGACCTCGCCAAAGACATTTTTCACGCTGTCAATAGCAGGGGTCACGACAATACTGATCTGTTCCGTCCCGCGTTTAAGCTGGATGGTAAGCGGATTTCCACTACTCTCCTTGACACTGTTCAAGATATCAAGCCACCCTTTCATGGGACGTCCATTAATCTGTTCAATGGTATCCCCGGCCAGAAGCCCCGCCTGTGCCGCCGGTGATTTCTGGCTCACCTGGCCAATGGTGGTCGAATCCTTGGAGTCAGGCACACCAATAGCAATAAAGAGACCACAAAACAAGACCAGGGCAAACAACAGGTTAAATACAGGCCCGGCCAGGACAATAAAAAAACGTTTCCACACCGACTTATGGGCAAAAGAGCCGTGTTGATCGTCATTGACAACATCCTGTTCGTCCGGATTTTCTCCAAACATCTTCACATATCCGCCAAGGGGAAAGGCGCTGATCAGATATTCCGTCTCGCCATAGGTTTTGCCGATGAGTTTCGGGCCAAAGCCCAAAGAAAACTTGAGCACCTTTACCTTGAACAACTTGGCAAAGAGAAAATGGCCCAGCTCATGGACAAAAATAAGCAGGCCAAGGACAATGATAAAAGAGACCGCAGTATTCATTTCCGGAACAGTTCCTTATTGGTTAAATTGAGAGACAAGGCGTTCGGCCTCGATTCGGGCGCTGGCATCTGCAGCCAGAATATCTGCTAAAGAATCTTCACTGCCGCTATGCACCTTCTCCAGGACCCTGGCAACAGTTGCGACAATGCCAGGAAAGGAAATCCTGCCTTCAAGAAAGGCCTCTACCGCCACTTCATTAGCACCATTCAGGACCGCAGGCATCACACCCCCCTGCCGCAAGGCGTCAAACGCCAAGGCCAGGGCAGGGAAACGAACATAATCAGGATCCAGGAATTGCAGATTCCCGCATTGAGAAAGTTGCAGTGGCTTAAGGGCTAAAGGCAGCCGTTTAGGATAGGAAAGGGCGTAGGCAATGGGGATCCGCATGTCCGGAATCCCCAGTTGGGCCACAACCGAACCATCCTGAAATTCCACCAGAGAATGAACAATAGATTGCGGATGGACTACCACCTCGATAGAATCAACTGAAACATCAAATAGCCACCTGGCCTCGATAACCTCAAGCCCTTTATTCATTAGGGTTGCAGAGTCAATAGAAATTTTCCTCCCCATACTCCAGTTTGGATGGGCAAGGGCTTGCTCCGGGGTAACCTGCTGGAGCTCTTCTGTTTTTTTATGGAGAAACGGACCACCAGAGGCAGTTAGAATAATCTTGGCAACATCCTCCTTCCGCCCAGCCTCCAAGGCTTGAAAGATAGCACTGTGCTCCGAGTCCACTGGCAAAAGCTGAATCCCTTTGCGCTTGGCAGCAGACATGACCAGTTTGCCAGCCATGACCAGGGTTTCCTTGTTAGCAAGCCCGATGTCTTTCCCGGCCTCGATTGCCGCCAGAGTTGGCAACAATCCAGCGGCACCGACAATGGCCGAAATGGTCATGGCAACCACATCAAGGGTTGCCACCCGAACATTACCGTCTGTTCCCCACACAATCCGTCCATGAAAACTCGCAGGCAAAAGAGCCTTGAGTAAACCGGCATGCTCCTCATCAAACACAGAAACCAGTTCGGGGGAAAATTCCAATACTTGCCTACTTAACAGATCAACATTCCTGCCGGCTGCAAGCCCGGCTATTTTATACTGACCAGGAAACTGCCTGACCACATCAAGCACCCCCGTGCCAATGGAACCTGTCGATCCTAAAAGTGCCAGAATTTTCATGGGCTCACCATGGAGACACCCTGATACACTAACAACAGGTAATAAAGAACAGGAGCGGCAAAGAGAAGAGAATCCACTCGATCAAGAACGCCCCCATGGGCACCTAACACTGTCCCGGAATCCTTGGTCCCCGTTGCCCTTTTAATAACTGATTCTGTAAGATCCCCGACAATCCCGACACCAGTCAAAAGAATTGTCGCCGGCACCAGGAAAAACCAGCTCACCTGCAACCGCAGCAACAGAGTCATAAGCACCGCCACAACAATACCTGTCACCAGCCCACCGATTGCCCCCTCCACGGTTTTATTGGGGCTTACTCGTGGACAGAGCTTGTGTTTCCCGAAGGCTCGACCGCTATAATAAGCACCTGAATCCGACCCGGCAGTAATCGCCGTAAGTACCAGGATCCAACTACTTCCTTCAGGTAATTGACGGAGCAATACCAGATGAGCCCCCAAAAATCCGACATAACTCAAGCCAAAAAAAGCACTGCTGAAAAACGATAACGCATCTTGCAACTGGCTGTAACGATAAAGGATGTAGGTTGTCAGGAAAAGAAAAGAAAGGACGAGACCACCAGTAAGTCCAAGGGAAGGAACAAACCCAATACATAAGGTGGGAAGCAGTGCAAGTGCGGCTAAAAAAGCTCGAAAAAAGATACTCTCTTCAGAAAAAGCCATTCTGGCATATTCCTGGGCACCAATCAAAATCACCAGGGCCATAACCAAAAAAAACAACAGAAAATGGCCATATAGAAGCAAAAACAACCAACAGGCAGCAAGGGCCAGACCTGGAATCAATCGACTCATATTTTTTTCTGAAAGCACAGACCAGAAGTAGTCAATCCGGCCAGAACTTTCATCCTGGAATGCGCCGGATGTCCGGCATGGCGGTTAATCATTATGCAATTGAGCGCTGATCATGCCAAAACGCCGCTCACGTTGCTGGAAGTCGGCAATGGCTTGAAGAAAAATATCTCTCCGAAAATCTGGCCACATCACATCAGTAAAACAGATCTCACTATAAGATGCCTGCCAGAGTAAAAAATTTGACAGTCGCGCTTCTCCGCCAGTACGAATCAACAAATCAGGATCAACCATCCCGGCCGTATCCAGATAATTGCTGATCAACTGCTCATCTATTTCTTCGACACTACAATTCTCAGCCATACAATCGGCCGCAATCTTTCTCATCGCCCTGGTCAACTCAGAGCGTGAGCCGTAACTCAAAGCAAGATTAAGAACCAGTTTATCGTTACATGCTGTCTCGGCCTTAGCATGATCAAGCACCTCACGCACTTCCACCGGCAGTCGTTCCAGTTCACCAATACAGGTAAAACGAATATTATTCTGTAACATTCTGGACAGTTCAGCCTGGACATAAGACTTCAGAAACGACATCAGACCACTGACTTCACTGGCTGGCCGTTTCCAGTTTTCTGAAGAAAAGGCATATAGAGTCAAGATCTCAACCCCAATCTCCCTGGCAGTCTCCACCACATCCCGAACCGATTCGACTCCGGCCTTATGTCCAAAAAGACGCGGCTGATGACGTCGCTGGGCCCAACGACCATTTCCATCCATAATAATGGCCACATGACGAGGGATACGGGTAGGATCAATAACAGGACGTTGAGACATAAAAATCAGCAGACATATGAAAACAAGGAGACAGTAAAAGAAGACAGAAAGCGGGAAAATCCGCAAAAAAGAAATTAATCCTTTTTATCATGGGATATTCCAACAACTTATACCTCCATCACCTCTTTTTCTTTGGCAGCGGTAATCGTATCAATTAATTTCATGGAAACATCTGTCTTCTGTTGAGCCTCATCCTGAAACTTAAACAGGTCATCTTCAGATATTTCTTTATCTTTTTTCATTTTTTTCAGAACTTCAATAGCCTCACGACGAATATTGCGAACAGCTACACGAATTTCTTCAGCAATCTTCTTGACCAGTTTAACCAGATCCTTCCTTCGCTCTTCGGTAAGCTGCGGAATAGAAAGACGTATCATCTTGCCATCATTAGCCGGTGTCAAGCCAATATCAGACTTAAGAATGGCCTTTTCGATTGCGGGCAGCATCTGGGGATCCCAAGGAGCAATAACAATCATTCGACTTTCAGGGATGGTCATGGAACCAACTTGATTCAAAGGCATGACACTGCCATATGCATTCACTGAGATCCCTTCCAGCAAAGCTAGAGAGGCTCGCCCCGTACGCACTTTTGACAACTCATGCCTCAAAGCCTCAATGCTTTTTTCTATCTTATCATCCATTTCCACTAACACATTACTCATCAGCTTCTCCCCCGCTCCATATCGCTTGATACTTACTCCGTTATCAGCTCAAACTGTAACCAATGTTCCTACTTGTTCTCCACAAATGGCCTTCAGGATATTTCCCGGTTTATTCATGTTCAACACCAAAATTGGTTTTTTATCATCACGAGCCAGGGCAATACCGGCAGCATCCATAACCCGCAGCCCCTTCTGCAACACATCATCATAAGTCAAACGATCAAATTTAACAGCATCAGATGATCCAACCGGATCTTTATCATAAATACCATCGACCTTGGTGGCTTTGATCACAATATCAGCATCAATCTCTAAGGCCCTGAGTACACCCGCTGAATCAGTAGTAAAATAGGGATTACCAGTACCTCCGGCAAAAATAACAACCCGACCTTTCTCAAGATGTCGGGTGGCCCTCCGTCTGATATATGACTCACACACTGATGGCATGGGAATAGCCGACATTACTCTAGTAACAACCCCAACCCTCTCGAGGGCATCCTGCAGGGCCAAACTATTAATAACCGTTGCCAGCATTCCCATATTATCAGCCGTACTTCGATCCATACCCTTACTTGCCCCGGCAACACCCCTAAAAATATTTCCAGCGCCAATCACCACCCCAGGCTCAACCCCAAGTGACACAAGTTCTTTTATCTCACCCGCCACATAACTAATAACATTTGTATTAATACCAAAGGCATCTTCACCCATCAGGGCCTCACCACTCAGTTTCAGCAAAATTCTTTTATAGTGTATCTGCATGAAGAGTTCCTTTGCATTCCAATAAATGCACGAAGAGAAGTAGGAAGAAGAAATGAGGCCTTAAAAAGAACAAAACAAATATAAGCAAAAAAACTGATCAATAAAAGACCAAGCTTTTATTGATCAGTACAACTGACTACTTATACACCAACTTGGAAACGGACAAAACGCCTGATAGAAACATTTTCTCCCATCTTCCCGATAAGTTCAGTCAACATATCCTGAATACTCTTTTCTGGATTTTTCACGAATTGCTGTTCAAGCAAACAAATTTCTGAGAGATAGCGGTCAATCTTGCCAACAACCATTTTTTCAACGATATTTGCTGGCTTGCCAGAATCAAGGGCCTGCTGTGCATAAATCTGGCGTTCTCTTTCCACAAGATCAGCTGGGACATCTTCTCTGCTCAGAGAAACAGGGTTGGCAGCGGCAACATGCATGGCAACATCACGGGCAAACTCACGAAAATCATCAGTCTTGGCAACAAAATCAGTTTCGCAGTTTAATTCTACCATAACCCCCAATTTACCGCCGGCATGGATATAGGTTTCAATAACACCTTCGCTGGTAGCACGTCCAGCCCGTTTAGCAGCAACGGCAAGTCCTTTCTGACGTAAGAAATCAATGGCCTTTTCCATATCGCCGGCATTCTCACTCAGGGCCTTTTTACAATCCATCATTCCGGCACCCGTTTTATCACGCAGGTCCTTTACCATCTGACTTGTAATATTCATTATAAACCTCCTTATATTAAATCCTGAAACATTATCCCAATTTCATTATTACCAAAACAAAATTCCCAGAGAGACAGGGACACAAACACCCATTGCTGATAAAGCAAAGGGGCGGTCATGAGACAGCCCCTTCAAAAAACTAATAAGAAATGGCCCCCCACCAAGGAACCACTTCTTTATTTATTGTTGCGTTTCAACAAGTTGTCCCATTTCAGAACCAGCATCGCCCATAGCAGCAGCGAGAGCATCATCAGATGCGGCCTCACCATCAAGTCTGGCCTGACCAGCAAGGACGGCCTCAGCAATACAAGAGACAACAAGCCTGAGGGAGCGCAAGGAGTCATCGTTACCAGGAATCATGAAGTCGATTCCATCTGGATCACAATTGGTATCCGCAAGGGCAACAACAGGGATGTTCAATTTTTGGGCCTCACTGACCGCAATAGACTCTTTTTTAGGATCAACGATAAAAAGAACCGTTGGCAATTTTCTCATATTCTTAATACCGCCAACATTACGTTCCAGCTTAGTTCTTTCTTTTTCCATGAGGCCAATTTCTTTTTTAGGAAAACGATTTATAGAACCATCTTCTTGCATAGACTCAATCAACTTCAGGCGATCAACACTATTTTTAATTGTTTGGAAATTGGTCATCATTCCACCAAGCCAACGATGATCAACATAGTACATATTACATCGTTTAGCCTCATCTTGAACAATGACCTGAGCCTGTCTTTTTGTACCAACAAACAAAACCGATCCCCCACGGGCAATTTCCTTGGTAAGGAACTCACAGGCAGAATCAAACATACGCTTGGTCTTATCAAGATTAATAATATAAATACCATTACGTGGCCCATAGATATAAG
This sequence comes from Desulfocapsaceae bacterium, assembly GCA_030653035.1. Lineage (GTDB taxonomy): Bacteria > Desulfobacterota > Desulfobulbia > Desulfobulbales > Desulfocapsaceae > UBA2270. The sequence goes on from JAUSAB010000033.1 coordinate 29,263, forward strand.
GTTTCATCTTTGGATTCCAACGACGTGTTTGATGACCAAAATGCAATCCGGCCTGAAGCATTTCTTTAACTGTAGCAAATGACATTTTTATCTCCGTTTTCTGGTTTAACCTCCACCCCCAAATTTATTACAATTGACCCCTAACAAGGTCAATTGTAACACCAGGAACACAAAGGGGTGTGTGTATTTTATTCCATTTCTCAATCAAACATTAATATGATCAGACAAATTGCGCAATTCGTGCCGCTCACTTGCCCTTACACTTTCATCTTGATGTAAAAATGAAACGATTTTCCTCTCCACACACAACTTCCACAAACACAAAACTTCTTTTCTACCACGAGAAACCATTTTTTGCAACTTATCAAAATCACAAACAAGACTCTCAAAAAAACAAAAAAATTAGCGCCGCTCTAAAGACGAATTTCCGGTTAAAAACAATTTCAACCAATCAAAACCAAAAAGGAGTAATGCAATATCATCTGTTTGAATATTTCTTTTTTGCTCTTTTGAAAGGTGAAACTGCTCCAAGATCTTTTCCCTAAACGCCAAAGTCCTAAAGCCATCAACATCATAACATACCATAAATGCCATTTGTTGTTTCGGCCCCCCACTCCCCTCACCTCTCCATGGATTCGTCGCAAAAAGGGTGTCAAGCTCAGCCCAGCGATCATTTATCCTGTTATACTCGTCAAGGTTTTGTTCTCGTATCCATTGTGTAACAGAATAAAAATTATCTTCTTGATGGCCCAAACAGTAACTATGATCCGTTAAAAAATAATAATCCTTGCAACGACCTAGAGACAACGTCCGATCAACTGCTCGTTCAAGCGGATATGTCCGACAGGCAGATGGCCGGTCATGATACACTGAACACCCACCTGATCCAAGAAAAGGACAGGATTTTTCAACATCATCATTGAGCTTCAGCATAACAGCTGGAAAATACAGATTGTTTCCCTTAACAAGTCGTGTATGCTGACGCATAAACTCCTCAGAAGTTATCCGCAAACATTTTTTTAAGCGAACAATATCGTAAGGATAAAGAAACATATCTACATTTCTACAACAGGACATGAAACATTCAACCCCAGCATGACAAGAAAACTGAAATGTTTCTGCCCCCAATGGCACCATACCCTCTGGAAATTCTTTATTGCGGTTCATCTTGTTTAATCAGGAGTGTTTTTTGGTAAGACGATGCACTATAGCGCATCACAACAGGGAGTTGTACTTCGCAAGTTTAATCTAGCACCTATAGAAGTTGCACTTCAATTTTGAATACGCGCTACATAAAAAAAAGCTGACACGAAAAAATCATGCCAGCTTATTAAGCTCTTCAATAGTTATTTATTAAAAATCTTTAAATAAAGAATCCACCCCCGGAGGGGGTGGTATTGAGTTAAGCACAGAGGGCATTTGTTTACTAGTTATTGAGCACACTGGCAGTTCATACTGCCAAAACAAGAAGCCATCTTTCTCGATTTTTAGACATTGCTTCAAACTAACTGCAACTCCTGAATGGCAGCCTTGATGGTCTCGTAAAAATTCCAACTTCCGCCCTTTCAATCTACTGAAATCATAAGGGGGAAATTGTTGATTTTGACTTTTCACGAGTCCATTACACTTAACTGTTCAACCGGCAGAGCTGTTGAACTATGACCACGCCCAAAGGACGTGGTTTTTTACACATAAATAAATATTAGAGCTATACAAATAAATTTATCAACACAACTACAAAAATTAATTATCTAATTTTACGGCAAAATCTTCCTGATAGCCAACCAGCTCAAGAATAGCCATTGCAGCAGCATCGCCTTGACGAACACCGGTTTGAATAATCCGGGTATATCCACCATTTCGGCCAACAAATTTCAATTGAATAACATCAAAAAGTTTTGCTACCACATCTTTGCTACGAATAAAACTCAAAGCCTGTCTCCTTGCATGCAAGTCACCTTTTTTAGCAAGAGTAATCATCTTATCAGCAAGACGACGAGCTTCCTTAGCCTTAGGTGTGGTCGTAACAATACGCTCATGTTCAAAAAGAGAAGTCACCATATTTCTAAACATCGCCTCGCGATGAGAAGTAGTGCGTCCAAGTTTTCTTCCAGAATTTCTATGTCTCATTAGTTCTTCCTCAACCTATTCTGTTGATGATATAGATATGAATTAAAAGTTTTTATTAAAAATAATATCTATTCAAAAAGCCTACTCAAGCTCTTCGGAATTTTTAATAATCTCCGGTGCCGTCCAGTTGTCAAACTTAAGCCCAAGTGTAAGCCCCCTCTCCGAAAGTAACGCCTTAATCTCATTTAAGGATTTACGACCAAAGTTTTTTGTCTTTAACATTTCCTGATCAGTTTTCTGACATAATTCGCCAATAAAATTTATATCGGCATTTTTCAAACAATTAGCAGAACGGACAGAAAGTTCTAAATCTTCAACCGGTTGATTCAAAAACTCATTTTCTGGAGTAATAGGTTCAACCACATCTGTTTCAGGTTCGGCAGTTCCCTCATCAAAATTGATAAAAATAGTCATCTGCTCCTTAAGAATTTTAGCTGCATAGGCTAATGTATTCTCAGGTTTGACACTCCCATCAGTCTCAATCTCAATGGTCAACTTATCATAATCGGTCTGCTGTCCAACACGTGCCTGAGACACAGTATACTGAATCTGCCTGACAGGAGTAAAAATTGCGTCTATTGGTATCTGCCCAATGGCAAGGTTCTCTTTAGACTGTCTTTCAGCAGGTTGATACCCCTTACCCCATTCTACAGTTAACTCCGCATAGAAGTGAGTTTTTCCAGTCAAGGTACAAAGCAGTTGCTCTCCATTCATTACCTCTACAAAAGAAGAACCCTTAATGTCCGCTGCTGTTACTGGACCAGGACCGGTTTTATCAATAATTACAGTCTGAGAATCAGACTTATTAAGTTTCAGTCTCACCTGTTTAAGGTTTAAAATAATCTCACTAACATCCTCCACAACATCCTTCATAGCAGTAAATTCATGAAGGGCGCCATCAATCTTAATGGTGGTAATTGCTGCACCTTGAATCGAGGAAAGTAAAATACGACGGAGAGAATTCCCAATAGTCGATGCAAAACCTCTTTCAAGAGGCTGACAAACAAACTTACCATATTTTTCAGTATGTTTAGCCTTGTCGACCTCTAATTTTTCAGGTTGAATCAGTTGACGCCAATTACGATAAAATGGGATTTTTTCTTCAGCAGTTTGGGTCATATAATTCCTTCTCTGCATATCAATCTTCTATTAAAACGTTCTTCTGGAAAAAAACCAAATACATACACTCAAATACAAGATAAAATGTTTGAGTCAGCCTATTAAGAACGCGTTATGAATATATCCAGGCAGATAGAGATATTTAAATAAAAAAGTATCAGTATCTATTGAAAAATCAACTATTATTTTGAATAAAGCTCTACTATTAAATGTTCCTGAATAGGCATGGTTAACTCTTCACGTTGAGGAAGAGTCTTGACTGTGGCCTTGAAATTATCCTTATCAAGTTCTAACCAACTGGGGACACCACGACGCGCTACTGCCTCAAGATTTTCCATGATAAAAGAGTTTTTTCTACTTTTTTCTTTCACCGTAATCTCATCCCCAGCCCCAACAAGAAAAGAAGGAATATTAACTTTTTTACCATTCACCAAAATATGACTATGTAAAACAAACTGTCTCGCTTGATTTCTTGACGATGCCAAACCGATACGAAATATTGTATTATCTAACCTTCTCTCAAGATTAACTAACAAGTTTTCACCGGTAACACCTTTCTGTTGATCTGCCTTATGGAAACAGATACGAAACTGACTCTCAAGGACACCATACATGTTTTTAACTTTTTGTTTTTCTCGTAACTGCAGCGCATAATCAGAAACCTTTTTAAAACGCGCCTGTCCGTGCTGTCCAGGACCAAAAGCTCGCCTTTCAAACGAACATTTATCTGAATAACACCTGTCTCCCTTTAAGTATAACTTAAGGTTTTCACGCCTACAACGACGACATGCTGCACCTATATCTCTTGCCACTTAATCCTCCATCCTCTATTCTCTGATTTTATAAAATTTACAATTATAACGTCATTCAAAATCAAACACGACGACGTTTTGGAGGTTTACAACCATTATGGGGAACAGGAGTAACATCACATATACGGGTCACTTCAAATCCAGTTGTAGCTAGAGCTCTCAAGGCAGCCTCGCGTCCAGGCCCAGGACCTTTCACTTTCACCTCAACTTTTCGCATCCCATGATCCGCAGCCTTTTGACTTGCTTCGGCAATTGCATTTTGAGCTGCAAAAGGAGTACTTTTACGAGATCCCTTAAACCCTAAAATTCCCGCACTGCACCAAGAAATAACATTTCCTTGAGTGTCTGATATGGTAACGATAGTATTATTAAAAGTTGAATAAATAAAAACAATACCTTCGGGGATATTCTTTTTTACTTTTTTTTTGTTGCGTGCAGTAGCACGTTTCGCACCGGCCATTGTATTACCTTTTAATTAATAAATTATTTACGGCGAGCTGCTGCTCCACGACGTGGTCCCTTACAGGTCCGGGCGTTAGTTTTCGTTTTTTGTCCTCGACAGGGAAGCCCCATTCGATGGCGTTTACCACGATAACATCCAAGATCCATAAGCCTCTTTATATCCATAGAAACCTCACGCCTTCGGTCTCCTTCTACCGTATACTCATCTTCAATAATTTTCCGGATACGGGTAACGTCATCACCACTCAGATCATCACTGTTCATTGAATATGGCAGATCAGCCTTAGCAAGTATCTGTCTAGCAGAAGTGAGCCCTATACCATGAATATAAGTTAGCGCACGATCCATATGTTTATTTTTCGGAAGGTCAACTCCAGATAAACGTGCCAAAATTGTATCTCCTCAAGAAGGTCTATATATTATAGTTATCAAGACAACTAATTAAAATAAGGGAATGAATCAACCCTGACGTTGTTTATGTTTTTTAAGTTTACATGAAACTCTGACAACACCATTTCGCTTAAATATTTTGCAATCACTACACATTTTTTTAACTGATGCACGTACTTTCATAATATCTAATCCTTCTATTTATTCTTTTTACCACCCTTGGCCCTGAATGTAACTCTACCACGCGACAGGTCATAAGGGGATAATTCAATTGTTACCCGATCTCCAGGTAATATCTTAATAAAATGCATACGCATCTTGCCAGATATATGAGCTAAAACCTTATGCCCATTATCAAGCTCTACACGAAACATTGCATTAGGTAGAGGTTCAACGATTGTACCTTCAACCTCTATGGCCTCTTCTTTTGCCATCTTCACTCCTGGATGCCTATAAATTCAAACCAAAAATTTTGAAACATAATATACCTCTCCAAAAAAGAGAAGTATTATTTTTTTATTACTTCAAAATTTTCCCGAGAGCTCAAAACCAAAGGACCATCCGAGGTGGCTGCAACTGAATGTTCAAAATGGGCAGAACACTTCTTATCAGCAGTAATAACAGTCCAGCCATCCTTAAGAACTGACACCTTATGCGTCCCAATATTAACCATGGGCTCTATGGCCAAAACCATCCCTGCAACAATACGCGGCGACCTTTCGTTTTGCACATAATTGGGTATTTCAGGACCTTCATGTAATGATGTACCAATTCCATGGCCTACAAACTGACGAACCACTGAAAAACTATGCCCTTCTACGTACTCTTGAACGACCTTTGAAATATCAGAAATTCTATTCCCAATTCGCACTTTATCAATAGCTAACAATAGCGAATTTTCTGTAACCTCAAGCAACTTTTTTTTATCACTCGATATACCATTCACAGGCAAGGTAATAGCTGAATCGCCATAATATCCCTTAAAAAGAACTCCAAAATCAACAGATACGATATCACCCTTGATCAGTTTCTTCTTTCGTGATGGTATGCCATGAACAACCTCTTCATTTACTGAAACGCATAAGCAACACGGAAATCCTCTATACCCTTTAAAGGCTGGCTTAGCTTTTCGTTTCAAGCACAAATCCTCAGCTATTCTGTCTAGTTCAAATGTTGATATACCGGATTCAACAACTCCTTGTAACATAAAAAGAACTTCCGCCACAATCTGGTTAGCTTCCAGCATGTAAGAAATTTCAACTGGGCTTTTAATGATAATTGATTTAACCCCTTGATCACTTGCAGCGGTATTCAATTCTACTTTCGACCGCGAATCTTACCAGCTTTCATAAAACCTTCATAATTACGCATAACAAGATGAGATTCTATCTGAGACATGGTGTCAATTGCTACTCCAACCACAATAAGAAGAGCTGTCCCGCCAAAATAAAAGGGAAGATTAAATTTTGCAATCAACAAAGTTGGTAACACACAAACAACACTGAGATAAATTGAACCTACCACTGTCAACCTCGTCAAGGCCTTGTCAATAAATTCAGCGGTCTTTTTACCTGGACGAATCCCTGGAATAAAGCCTCCATTCTTTTTCAAATTCTCAGCAACATCATCAGGTTTAAAGGTGACTGCAGTATAAAAAAAACAAAAGAAAACAATCATACCAACGAAAAGAATATAATAATAAATAGTTCCGGGAGAAAGAGCAGCTGAAACCTGTTGAACCCAGTCAATCTGGATAAAGCTACCAATAGTAGCAGGAAACATCATGATTGATGAGGCAAAGATCGGTGGAATTACGCCCGCTATATTAATTTTCAACGGAAGATGAGAGCTCTGCCCACCATATACTTTTCTACCCACAACACGTTTAGCATACTGAATGGGTATCCGACGTTGAGCTGTTTCAAAAAAGACAATAAACGCTACAACAGCAAACATAAAAGCTAAAATAAATGGGATAAAAAAAAGAGCAATCTCACCTGATTTAACAAGTTGAAAAGAATTAACCATTGCCGCAGGACCACTCGCAACAATTCCGGCAAAAATAATCAAAGACATTCCATTGCCAATACCTCGCTCAGTCATCTGTTCACCAAGCCACATAATAAAAGCAGTTCCTGATGTTAAGGTAAGCATGGTCAACAATTTAAACTGCAGGCCAGGATCAAGGACAATAATCTCTCCCCCAGGGCCAGTCATACCTTCAAGTCCAGTACTGATAAAAAATCCCTGTATTATACTCAGCCCAACGGTACCATAACGGGTATATTGGGTAATTTTTCTTCTTCCTGCCTCACCCTCTTTTGACAAGGCCTCAAGCTGGGGAACTACAACAGTCAGAAGTTGAATAATAATGGAGGCACTGATATACGGCATGATACCAAGAGCAAATATAGAGAAGTTCGCTAAGGCACCACCAGAAAACATGTTAAACATGCCAAACAAAGAACCAGCATGTTGCTGAAAAAAGGCGGCAACGGCCTCACCATTAATTCCAGGTGTTGGTATTTGCACCCCCATTCGATAAACAGCAAGCATGGCAAGAGTAAAAAAAAGTCTTTTACGCAGTTCCGGGATATTGGCAGCTCTTTGCAATCCACTCATTAATTTTGACCTGTACTCCGTCTAATATTTCTACACTCAACTATAAAGTTAAATATCCCTTATATTGATTATGGCAATCAATATAATTATTCTAATACAATGATTTTACCACCAACAGCCTCAATTTTAACCTTGGCCGCAGTGCTTATTTTTTCAACTTTAACAGTAATCGCATGAGTGATTTCACCATTAGCAAGCACTTTAATTGGTTGATTTCTTTTTGCAAAGCCCTCACCAATAATCATTTCACTAGTTATGTTACAGCCAGCACCAAAATGATTTAATTGAGAAAGTGTGATAATGGCATATTCTACTTTAAATTTATTATGAAATCCACGTTTTGGCAAACGACGTTGCAATGGCATCTGACCACCCTCAAACCCAGGACGAATCACTGCCCCAGAACGAGAATTGGCACCTTTATGTCCTCTGGTAGCAGTTTTACCACGTCCAGAGCCAGGTCCTCTACCTACACGCTTTCTCTTACGGTTTGCCCCAACATTCGGCGAAAGGTTTGCTAATGTTATCATTTTAGTTCTCCTCAATTCGAACGAGATGGTCAACCTTATTCAACATCCCCCTGATCTCAGGAGAATTCTTACGAGTTGCAGTTTTCTGCATTTTAGTTAACCCCAAACCAATCAGAGTGGCCCTAATTTTTTTAGTACTGCCAATCCCACTCTTGACCAAAGTATACTTTATTGTCTCGGCCATTTAACTACCTTATTTAGTTCAAAAAATATAAAAAAGCACATCTCTTCATTAATTCTATCCTGGAAGAGAATGTGCTCCAGTTATGCGAATATTTCGTCTACTGCCTTCCCACGTAACTTGGCAATACTTTGCGCTGAACGTAATGTTCTTAGACCATTCAATGTTGCCTTAACCATATTATGCGGGTTATTGGACCCAAGACACTTAGTAAGAATATTTGTAACACCCGCAGCTTCCAACACAGCACGAACAGGACCACCAGCAATAACACCGGTACCCTCAGATGCAGGCTTTAAAAGAACTCTGCCAGCACCATAATGACCAACAATTGTATGGGGTATTGAAAACTCAGTCAAGGAAACAGCAACCATATCCTTTTTCGCCTGTTCAACACCTTTACGAATGGCATCAGGTACCTGATTTGCCTTCCCCAATCCATATCCAACTTTACCTTTTCCGTCACCTACAACGACAATAGCACTAAAACTGAACCTACGACCACCTTTAACAACTTTAGCAACCCTGTTGATAAAAACAATTTTTTCAATCAGTTCATCAGGAGTTTCACTCTTGGAACGTTTAAAATCAGACAAGGGACACCCCCCTAAAATACAAGTTCATTAAAATTGAAGCCCGCCTTTACGAGCCCCATCGGAAACGGCCTTTATTCGACCATGGTAAATAAACCCTCCACGGTCAAAAACAACTTTGTCTACACCAGCTGCTTTAGCACGTTCAGCAAGCAATTCACCTACTTTTTCCGCTGCGCTAGTTTTTCCCTTCAATTCGCCAATCTCAAAAGATTTATCAACTGTTGACATAAAGGCAATTGTCTTACCGATAGTATCGTCAATAATTTGGGCATAAATATGCTTACTACTCTTAAAGACTCTAAGACGGGGCCGATCGCTTGTACCGGTAATTTTTTTACGGATACGACTTATCCGCTTTGCCCGCGCTGTGACCTTAGCATTTGTCTTAGCCATTTATATTTACCATGTTTACTGTTATTAAAGGAACCGCAACAATCAAAGATCACGGTAGTTTATTTTTTACCAGCAGACTTACCAACTTTACGCACAATATGTTCATCTGCATAGCGAATTCCTTTGCCTTTATACGGTTCTGGTTTCCGAATACTACGAATTTTAGAAGCTGTAAGGCCAAGTAATTCTTTATCAATAGACTCTAAGTTGATTTTCGTATTATTTTCCACATTCGCGGTAATTCCCTCAGGGAGAATAAAATCAACTGGATTTGAATACCCAACATTTAATGTCAAAATATTACCTGCAACACTGGCCTTATAACCAACACCCTCAACAAGCATTATTTTTTTAAACCCTTGATCAACACCAACAACCATATTGTTAATCAAGCTACGAAATAAACCACGGAAAGCACTCGACTTAGTACTCTCATCATGCGTATCAATCAAAAGCTCATTGGCCTGTTGCACAATCTTTATTTCATCACGAACAATTCGTTCAAGTAACCCTTTACCACCTTTTACCGTCACATGTTGCCCATCAATATTGATGGTCACACCCGCAGGCACAGGGATGGGTTGTTTTCCAATACGAGACATATTTCCCTCCGTTATTTGTGGATTTGTTACCAAACCTCACAAAGTATCTCTCCACCTGTGTTGTTGGCTCGTGCTGTTTTATCAGTTATAATACCACTGGAAGTCGAGATTATAGCTATTCCTAACCCATCTAGAACTTTTGTAATGGCATCAGCCTTGGCATACTTCCGCAAACCAGGCTTACTAATACGTTTTATACCAACAATAACAGATTCTTTGTTTGATCCATATTTTAAATCAATAGTCAAAGTACCTTGAACACCTTCATTCGAAACATGATAGTCAGCAATAAAACCTTCCTCTTTTAGTACCTTAGCGATACTAACTTTTACATTGGATTTAGGCATCTGCACACTATCAAATTTTACCATTACTGCATTTCTCAACCTGGTCAGCATATCTGCCAGGGGATCGCTCATGGACATGGCGAACTCTCCTTTTCTTCATCAAAATAAGATACTAAGACATCTAACATTATCAATGTTTTTACCAGCTTGACTTTACAATACCTGTAATTTCGCCATGAGATGCTAATCCACGAAAACATATTCTACAAACACCAAATTTCCTCAGAAACCCTCTTGGACGTCCACATAATGGGCATCTATTATAGTTTCTTACCTTGAATTTTGGCTCACGTTGTGCTTTTGCAATTAAGGATTTTTTGGCCAAAACAACCTCCAGTTACTAATCATTTATATAAAAAGAAACCAATACTATCTTATTTTTTAAATGGCATTCCCAAATACTTAAGTAGAGAACGACCCTCTTGATCTGTTTGCGCTGAGGTCACAATTGTAATATTGAACCCTTTAACTCTATCAATTTTATCATAATCAATTTCAGGGAAAATTATATGCTCTTTAATTCCCATTGAATAATTGCCTCTTCCATCAAACCACTTGGGAGATAAACCTCGAAAATCTCTAACCCGAGGCAAGGCAATATTGACCAACTTACTAAGAAAATTAAACATACGCTCTTCACGCAAAGTCACACAACAACCAATTGCTACCCCTTCTCTCAATTTGAAACCGGCAATCGATTTTTTAGCTCTGGTAATCACCGCGCGTTGACCAGCAATCTTTGAAAGTTCTTCAACTGCACCTTCAATAATTTTAGGATTCTGTACAGCTTCACCCAGCCCCATATTAAGAACAATTTTCTTGATCTTCGGGACCTGCATAATATTAGAATATCCAAATTCTTCTTTCAAAGAAGGGACACATTTCTCATTATAAAAATTTTTCAGCGCACCCATTTATAACCCCTGTAACCTCTAACGTAAGCTTTTTAAAAACCTATGATTTAGCCTCGACGGATTCACCACAACTTTTACAAAAGCGAATTTTCGTACCATCTTCGAGTATTTTTTTTCCTACACGCCCAGCCTTAGTGCATTCTGGACAAATTAATTGAAGATTAGAGACATGAATAGGTGCCTCCTTCTCAATAATTTGCCCCTGTTGATTCAACTCTGCTGGTTTTTTGTGTCGTTTAATCATGTTGATACGTTCAACAACAGCCTTATCTTTATCTAAAACAACTCGTAAGACTTTGCCGACCCTACCTTTATCTTTCCCTGCAATCACTTCAACCTGATCATTTTTTTTCAGGTATGTTTTTCCATGTGCCATTTTCAATACCGCCATTTTCAATACTTTTTTGCTCAATAAACTCTATGCCCATTGAATGACATGAAAACACTATAGGACTTCAGGTGCCAATGAAATTATTTTCATAAAGCCCTGATTTCGTAACTCTCTGGCAACAGGCCCGAAAATTCGAGTACCAAGTGGCTCTCCACTTCCAGAAAGAATAACTGCAGCATTGTCATCAAATTTTACCCAGGTATCATCCATACGCTTCAATTCTTTGGCCGTACGGACAATAACGGCCTTCATAACATCGCCTTTTTTTACCTTAGCGTGAGGTATAGCCTCTTTAACAGCAACGATAATAACATCACCTATAGTAGCATATCGTTTTCGAGATCCACCAAGCACTCTCATACAAAGTACTTTTCTGGCCCCAGAATTATCGGCAACATTAAGTACTGTTTCAGTTTGTATCATAATTTCACCTGATTTTTCATCAGTAGCAAATCACAGTATTTATACTCTAAAAACTGTATGTTTTTAAACAGAACGTTCTAATATTGTTCTTAGACGCCAACGTTTTCTTTTACTCAATGGACGACATTCTTCAATCAGAACAAGATCACCAATTTTGCACAAATTTTCAGGATCATCAGCTATATATTTAACAGTTTTTTTAACAAACTTACCATACAAGACATGCTTGATTTTCCTTTCAACCTGAACAACAATACTTTTTTCCATCCTGTCACTTACAACAGAACCTGTTTTAGTCTTTTTTGATTTATTTATCTCACTCATAATCTTTTCAATTCGAGTTATAGGATGCAGGATTTTATTTTAATTTTAAAAAAATTAATTTATCTTAACTAACAGTAAGTTGGGAACGCAGAGTAAGTATCCTAGCTATATCTTTACGTAACCCTAAAGTCCGTGATGTGTTTTCAAGAGGTCTAATCTTGTGCTGAAATACAAGCTTGGAAATTTCCTCTCTTAAATCCATTTCTTTTTTAGCAAGTTCCTCAGAGGACATCTTGCGAATATCGATCATTTTCATATCATGTCCCTCCTTGACACCACTTTAGTGGCAAATGGCAATTTGTTACCAGCCAAAGTTAAGGCACGAATCGCAAGTTCTTCTTCAACACCAGCAAGCTCAAACAACATCCGGCCGGGATGAATCTGCGCAGCCCAATATTCAGGACTTCCTTTACCCTTACCCATTCGTGTTTCAGCAGGCTTCTTAGTAATTGGCTTGTCTGGAAAAACCCTGATCCAAACCTTACCACCACGTTTAATCTTTCTATTTACAGCTATTCGTGCAGCCTCAATTTGTCGCGCACTCATCTTGCCACAATCAAGGGCCTTAAGGCCATAATCTCCAAAAGATAATGAAGACCCTCGAAAAGCAACACCTGTCAAACGACCCTTAAATACCTTCCTGTGAAGGACTTTTTTAGGACTTAACATCTCTTACTCCGTTTAGAATAATCGAATTTTCAACGAAAAAGCTGCGCACTTATCCAACTGCCGAATCAGCCTCGCTTAACACTTCACCATTAAAAATCCAAACTTTAACACCAATAATACCATATGTTGTATTGGCTTCAGAAAGCGCATAATCGATATCAGCACGTAGTGTATGCAAAGGAACCCGCCCTTCTCTCATCCATTCACAACGCGACATCTCTGCTCCACCCAAACGCCCGGAACAAGAAATCTTAATACCCTTAACCCCAAATCGTAGAGCTGAGCTCACCGCTTTCTTCATTGCTCGCCGAAATGCCACCCTTCTGACAAGCTGTCCAGCAACATTATCTGCTATCAACTTGGCATCGGCCTCTGGCCTACGGATTTCCTGAATTTCGATAACTACACTTCGATTTATTTGCTTCTCAAGATCCTTCTTTAAGACCTCAATTTCTGCACCTTTTTTTCCAATTATAATTCCTGGACGAGCAGTAAAAAGTTTAACTCGTACTTTTTCACCTGTTCGCTCAAGAATCACCTTGGAAAGACTTGCATGACCTAGACGTTGCTTGAAGAACTTTCTTATTTTCTGGTCTTCAATAAGAAAATTCGAGTAATTCTTATCAGCATACCAAATAGAATCCCATGTCCGGGTTATATTAAGTCTCATTCCTAATGGATTAACTTTCTGCCCCAAAACAATCCTCCATCAAAATACTTCACTAATTAAATGAAAAAATATAAATTATACCCATGTCCAAGAATAAAGTAAAGAACTATTGTTCATCCAATATCACTGTAATGTGACTAGTCCTTTTAATTATTCCGGTTGCTCGGCCTTGAGCCCTTGGCATAATTCGCTTCAAAGATGGTCCACCATCAATAAAAATTTTCTTTATATAAAGGGTGTCAACATCCACCTTATCATTCTGTGTTGCATTTGCAATAGCCGAATCAACGACCTTTCGTAGAATTCTTGCACCTTTTTTAGGCATAAAATTCAACATATTGATTGCCTTATCAACATTCATCCCTCTAACAATATCAGCAACAAGTCTTGCTTTTTGGGGAGATATACGTATTCCTCTCCCTATGGCTCGAGCTTCCATACTATTTACTCCTAATAGATCTTGCCAAGACGTTTAAAATCGAATTACTTTTTACCTTTCTTGTCAGCGGTATGACCATAATATGTCCTCGTTGGTGAAAACTCACCAAGCTTATGACCGACCATATTATCCGAAACAAAAACAGGAATGAATTTTTTTCCATTGTGAACCGCAAAGGTAAGTCCAACCATTTGAGGTATAATATCAGAACGTCGAGACCATGTTTTAATAACCTTACGCGAAGCGCTCTCGTTTGCCTTTTCTACCTTTTTTACCAAATGGTCATCAATGAAAGGACCTTTTTTTACTGAACGAGCCATAGCTTACTCCTTGGATCTTATGATCTTTTCTTGATAATATACTTATCACTTGCCTTGTTTGTTCTGGTCTTATACCCCTTTGTAGGATATCCCCACGGAGTACACGGATGACGACCACCGGAGCTTTTACCCTCCCCACCACCCATTGGATGATCAACCGGATTCATAGCCACACCACGAACAGAAGGTCTAATTCCCAACCAACGGCTTCGTCCAGCCTTACCCAATTTTTGGCTTTCATATTCTCTATTGCCAACCTGCCCTATACAGGCACGACAAAATTTATGAAATTTACGGACTTCATTTGAAGGTAATCGAACCAACACGGAATTTCCTTCTTTGGCCATTAACTGAGCGGAGGTACCAGCACTACGAACCATTTGCGCCCCTTTTCCGATTTTCATCTCAATATTATGAATAATCGTACCAAGTGGGATATTCATCATTGGCAGACAGTTTCCAGGCTGAATATCAACATTGTCACCAGCGACAACTTGATCACCAACTGATATACCATCTGGGGCAAGAATATAGGTTTTCTCCCCATCAAGATAACTCAACAGCGCAATATTTGCTGAACGATTAGGATCATATTCAATGGAAATAACTTTTGCATTAATATCAACTTTATTTCGCTTAAAATCTATGATCCGATACTTTCGTTTATGCCCCCCGCCAATATGCCTTGTAGTAATACGCCCGTAATTATTACGTCCACCACTCTTAGACAGACTGCTAACAAGGCTTTTCTCTGGCCCATTTTTAGACAAGTCAGAGTTTTGAATCGAGACATGGTGCCGTTTACCAGCAGATGTCGGTTTATATGTCTTAATACTCATGATTTCCCAGTCGCTCCATCAGATTGTTTGGATAGATTTCTTTGCTTAATGATTAAGTTGTCCTAATTGCCTTTACGCTATAACTTTTTAATTATTACAACTCATCAGCAAAGTTAATCTTGCCTTCAGACAGTGTCACATAGGCCTTCTTCCAATCATCCCTAAAGCCTGTGAAACGTCCAACTCGCTTTTGTTTGCCATGCATATTAGCTGTATGAACATGCTTAACCTTTACAGGAAACATTTTCTCAACAGCCAGCTTGATTTCAATTTTATTTGAATCAGGATTAACCTTAAAGGCAACCTTATTGTCATTTTCTTGCAACAATGCAGCCTTTTCTGTGAGACATGGCCCTTTTAATACATTATACAAACTTTTCATGCCATCACCCTTTTTTCAAGACCATCAATAGCGGGTTGTAAAAGCACAAGTTTTTTATGCAGAAGTATATCATATACGTTCAATCCCTCTGTTGAAAGCACCTTGAAACCATTTACATTACGCGCTGATCTGTTGACATTTTCATTAACATCAGGAGTAATGATAAGGCCATTATCAATGGCAAGCACTTTCATTACCTTGACAAACTCTTTTGTTTTAATTGCATCAAGAGTAAACCCATCAAGGACAATAAGGTTCCCTTCCTGCAACCTGGCACTCATAGCCATTGCCAAAGCCTGTTTTTTTACTTTACGATTTAATTTAATACTATAATCTCTTGGCTTGGGACCAAACGCAACACCACCGCCACGCCAAACTGGAGACGTATTGCTTCCTGCTCTTGCACGTCCAGTTCCTTTTTGACGCCAAGGCTTAACTCCGCCACCACTCACTTCTACCCTGGTCTTAGTGCAGGCATTCCCAGCACGTTTGGCCGCAAGTTGCATTTTTACAACATCATGCAATAAATGCTCTTTAACGACAAGATCAAAAACCTTTTCATTCAGTTCAATCTCACCAACTTTTTCATTCTTAATATTAAATACACTTACAGTTGACATTATTTTCTCCTTGTGCCAAATCAAAAAAGCAGAATCATTTATTTACTAAAAATTTTCAAAAGACTCTGTTTTGCACCTGGAACTGACCCTTTCAACAGAAGTATGTTCTCATCGGCACGAACATCTATAATAATGACATTCTTAGTCATTACTGTATCATTACCCATACGACCGGGCATTTTTTTACCCTTTACAACACGGGCTGGCCAAGCACTACATCCAATCGAACCCGGAGCCCTATGATGATGCGAACCATGACCAGCGCAACCACCACTAAAACCGTGCCTCTTCATAACACCCTGAAATCCACGACCTTTGCTTTTACCTTGAATATCAACAAGATCACCGACTTTAAAAAGAGCCTCCAGACTAATAGTTTGCCCTATTTCATATTGCTCTGGATTTTCAACCCTGAACTCTTTAATATAGTAAAAAGATTCAGTTCCAGATTTACTAAAATGGCCAGCAAGTGGCTTTATAACTCTGGATGCTTTCTTTTCAGCAAAACCAACCTGAATAGCACTGTATCCGTCTTTTACAGGTAATTTAACCTGTAAAATCTTACAAGGACCAGCCTCAACCACAGTAACGGGTGTGGCCATACCCATTTCACTGTAAATCCGCGTCATCCCGATTTTTTTACCCAAAATCCCCATAGTCTTTGGCATAATATTATCCGTTACTTTCGTTTTCTAATACAATACTACCTTTAAGGCAGTTTAATCTCGACATTAACACCTGCCGAAAGCTCAAGTTTCATTAGCATATCAATAGTCTGTTGCGTTGGTTCCAAAATATCCAACAACCGGCGATGCGTTCTCATCTCAAACTGTTCTCTCGACTTCTTGTTTACATGGGGAGAACGCAACACACAAAATTTATTAATAGATGTCGGCAAAGGAATAGGGCCAACAACCGCCGCTCCGGTACGTCTCGCCGTTTCAACTATCTCTGATGTTGATTGATCAAGTAATTTATGGTCATACGCCTTTAAACGTATACGAATTTTTTCTGTAGGTATCATATCCAACCTTTATTAAGCAATAATTTCACTGATAACACCAGCACCAACGGTCCGACCACCCTCACGGATAGCAAAACGAAGACCTGCGTCCATGGCAATCGGGGTAATCAACTCGGCAACAACAGATACATTATCACCAGGCATTACCATC
>JAUSAB010000034.1 GCA_030653035.1 Desulfocapsaceae bacterium
TGAGCCTCTTGCAAAATGAAGATTTTCGTCCAAAATCGAGGCATGCGAAAAATTTTACCGCAGGCATATAGTTGATATTCCGAGGATAAAATTTTGAGCATAACGAAGAGATTGGGCGAAAAGATCATTTTGCAAGAGGCTCCCATAAAAGAAGAAGCCCCCAATGCCATTATTGGTTTGCCCCATTGGGATAATGAGCAGAAAATTCAATTAAACAACAAGGAGGATGCATGCAGTTTCTGAAATCCAGACAACAAGTCGTCGCGCTTCTTGCAGCAGGAGTGGCCGGATTGGCGATCCTGGTCTTCCTGCTGATCGGACCGCCACGACTCCTGGCCAAGTCGGAATCCCCGGCATTTTGCGCCAGTTGTCATGTCATGGAGGAACAGTACACGGCCTGGAGTCACGCCGGCGCCCATCGACGGATCCTTTGCGTGGACTGCCACCTGCCCAACGGCGGCCCCATTGGCCATTACCTGTGGAAGTCCATTGATGGCATGAAAGATGTCCTCTTCTTTCACTCAGGTCAGGTTCCCGAACGAATCACCCTGAGCAGCCACGGGACAGAGGTGGTGCAAAAAAACTGTCTCCGCTGTCATGAAGAAACCGTGTCCCGCATGGACACCACCCGGCAATGCTGGAAATGTCACCGCCAACTCCAGCACCGACTAACCGGTACGTTATGAGAAGGCGGCATAAGAATCCATAAATGAAGACAGCAAGAAAAACATTGCTCTTTTCATAACGGCGTCTAAACCGCCAACTCCAGCACCGACTGACAGGAACCATTTAGCAAATAACATCTGCTAACTAACAATTAAGGGAGGGGAAATAAGCAATGAAGAAGACAAAAAAAGTGGTGTACACGGCACTGGCATTGATGGCAACTCTGGCGTTGGGCGCCGGCTGCTCGCCGGAAAAACCAAAACCGGTAAAGACCGTGGAGATTGCGGATGGCGTGATCGATCCGGCCCAGTGGGGTAAGGCCTGGCCGGTGGAATATGACATGTGGAAAAAGACCGGTGAACCAACGCCTGTCGGCAAGAGCAAGTACAAAAAAGGCAATGACGGCGGCGTGACCTATGACAAGCTGTCGGAATACCCGTTCAACGCCCTGCTCTTTAATGGCTGGGGCTTTGGTATTGAATACAATGAACCGCGCGGCCACCTCTACATGATGAAAGATCAGGCCGATGTTGATCCTTCCCGGGTCAAGGCCGGCGGCGTCTGTCTGACCTGCAAGACCCCCTATGCCCCTCAGCTTGAAAAGAAAATGGGCAAGGATTATTTCTCCAAACCCTACAAGGATGTGGTGGCCGAGCTCCCCCAGGAGCATCAGGATCTTGGCGTGGCCTGTATCGATTGCCACGACAACAAGGACATGTCGCTGAAGCTCTCCCGTGGATTCACTCTCAGCAAGGCCCTGAAGACCATGGGCGTCGATGAGGCCAAACTGACCAGCCAGGAGAAACGCTCACTGGTCTGCGCCCAGTGCCATGTGACCTACACCATTCCCAAAGATGCCGACATGAAGTCTGTAGATGTCTTCTTCCCCTGGGAAGGAAGCAAATGGGGGCAGATGCCCGTCGAAAACATCATCAAACAGATCCGCAGCAATCCTGCCTACGGCGAATGGAAACAATCCGTTACCGGCTTCAAGCTGGCCTTTATCCGCCATCCTGAGTTTGAGATGTACTCCAACAACAGTGTCCATTGGCAGGCCGGCGTTTCCTGTGCCGACTGTCATATGCCGTACACCAAGGTAGGTAGCCAGAAGGCCTCGGATCACCGCATCATGAGTCCGCTGAAAAATGACATGAAGGCGTGTCAGCAATGCCATACCGAGACCCCGGAATGGCTGAAAGGACAGGTCTTCGCCATCCAGGATCGGGCCGCCTCCATCTTTATCCGTTCCGGCTATGCCACTGCCAAGGTGGCCAAACTCTTTGAAATGACCCACAAGGCCCAGGCCGAAGGGAAGACCATTGATCAGGCCCTCTACGATCAGGCCAAAGATCATTATCTCGAAGCGTTTTACCGCGTCCTCTTCTTCGGGGCCGAGAACTCGGTTGGCTTCCATAATCCAACCGAGGCCATGCGCATCCTGGGCGATGCCGCCCTTCAGGCCGGACAGGCGGAAGCCCTACTCCGTCAAGCCATGACGGCCGCAGGCATTGCCGTGCCGGCCAAGATCGACCTGGAACTGTCCAAATATACGGACAACCGGGGGGCGAAGAAGCTCATGTTCAAACCGGAACAGGAGTTGAAAGACCCCTTCCCAGTCAAATAAGCTCTGACACTCCGGCATGAGGAACCTCTCATGTCGGAGATATTTCACAATGAATTTCTCAGCCCCCAAAGTATCGGGGGCTTTTTTTACTGCACGTTTGACCCAAGGCAAGTGACAGGGGGTATTCTAAAAAAAGGGGAGAATCTATTTGGCAAAATAAAAGGGAATAAATTTACCCTGAACTTAAAAATAAGGTTTGTAGCGGGCTATACTGCAGTATCCCTCAACAAGGTCATTCATATGTTGCTTCATACATCGTAGTGACAAAACACCCTGAGGGAAGTCATACAATCACTTTCCGCTGTTATATTTTAACCAGTTCGTATCGGCCTTTTTGATGTTACCAGGAATATCTCTGCTCCATTTTTCATACGCTGCCATGCTGCAATTCAGGTAAAGCTTCCCGTTAACGATCTTCCATACTTCCGGGTCGGTAGCGGCTTTCCTCGCCTCCGTCATGGCCCAGGCGCAATAACCGTCATATTGCGGGGCGTATTTCTCCGGACTGGCCTCAAACAGCTCCCCGTTTTCTCTATTTAGGAAATACCAGGTCAGGTTATGCCACTGGAAGGTAAATGACTCGTTGCCTTTCAGGGCCTTACCGGCCTGAAAATATGCGACGGTATCATATCCCTTTATGGCTACATCACCCACCGGTGACTTTCCGGCGGCTATGCCGCTAAATCCAGTCAGCAGTAGTGCAAATAAAAAACTCATTAGAATCTTATCAACTGAGTTTAGTGATTTCATATCCGTCTACCTCCCAATATCAATTATTCTAACGTAAAGTTAAGTGACTGCTACGCTTCTTCCGGTCAGAGGAAAAACAGGAGCGGAAGTGTGCAAAATTATGCATCACTGTCTTCTACTTCTATCATATTCATAATCTCAGCCTGAAACGCCTCATCCTGCATCAGTTTTACGGCAATTGCCTGACAGATTGCCCCGGCAGGACCATCCACATCGCCTGAAGCCACATTCACCGAGACTCCACCCTCTTCATCGACTTCCAAAATAAGTGCCGCCTGATTATCTTTGAGTTCCATATTCAATGTTTTCACCTCAGCTTCTTATAATATTTCTTTCTGATAGATCATCAATTGATGAGCCCGATTCCAAGGAGAATTCTGTCGGTAACTTTGTCACGATGACCACAAAAAATCTCACCCTCCTCAACACCAGCCGTTTTCATGTCAGGCGGCAGGATGATGCCCAGGTGCCGCTTGACTGCCGGATCAGGCTTGCACGTCACTTTCTCGCGACTACGTTGATACGCCTGAAAGTTTCAAAACACCTTCCGTCAGCGTGGCGTGTTTTCTGAATCATGCGTTCAATGACGAACTGACGAAAATCCTCTTTGCGTTCATCAGACACCAGTTTCATAAATGGTACCAGGCTTGGCTGATCAATCCATTTGATCATGGTTTCCGCATCGGCAAAATAGCGGTCGGCATTTTCACTCCACACTCGGGATTCTGTAAAGGGGATGCCACGCATGAGGAGTGCGTATTCTCCAACAGTCGGCATATACCATGGCCATTCAAAATCGGAGAAAGAGTAGACGAATTGCGGAAGCTTGATAGCCTCTTTCACAACACTAAAGAAATTCGCACAATTGCCATCGCCTGCAAAATTGAATTTCAGAATTCCGCCACTTTTGAGGGCGCGAAACACATTCCCAAGCAAGGCTTTATGGCTCTTTATCCAGTGCAACGCAGCATTGGAGAAAACAACATCAAACTCGCTCTCAAAATCCAGACTGTTTATGTCGTAAACTTCAAAAGATAAATTATCAGCCTGATGTGATTTGGCAGCTTCAATCATGCCGTGAGAGGCATCAATCCCAATGACTGTCCCTTGTGTAAGGGCCGCCAATTGAGAGGTGAGCGCCCCATCGCCGCACCCGAGATCGAGAATTCGCTCTGTTCCAGAAATGCTCAGTTCCTGTATCAGCTTAGCTCCCCACTCTTTCTGGTGTGCCGATGCAGCCGCATATTTTTTTCCGTCGAACTCGTGTGCCATATCTATATCTTACAGGAAAAATTACAATAATTTGTGTTTTCCACAGATACCACGACCAAGCTCACCGAACGCGGGGCTGCTCACTCGTTCCGGGTGTAGCAGATGGTGAGTATTTTCAAAAAAAGTCTTAAATTACAGGGGAAGATAGCGTTCTCGAATACCCTTTTGGGGTGATATTCAGTAAGCAGCTTGAATTTCGGCATCATTAGGATGTGAAAATGCCATCCTCAGTTCAGGAAAATTGACCCACCACTTTATTTTTCCAAAAAATTCGCCATATCACCGTCTTGTGCCAGCGGCGCGGCCGTGGTCGCTGACAAGCACTGCCTCAGCAGGGCAATAGACGCACGAAGACGATTGACGTCGCCACTAGAAAGATAAAAATCACGCTGGAAACTCTTGGCTTGATTTTCTGCAACCACGTCAACCTTCAAATGCCATTCGCCTTCCCGCCAAGCGAAATGTTCGTCGGCGAACGCCTTGGAAATTTCGTATGCGTCGGCGCTCATTGGATCGACCAAGCCATTGAATTTCTGCACACAAGGTGGCTGCAACTTGTACTCCGGCAGCGCGCCAACCTTACTGTAGAGACTCGCAAAATTCACGCCCGGCATCAGCACAACTCGAAGATCCATCTTAGCTCCGGCAGAAATTGGGAACGGCCCCATCACAGGGTAAAACGGGCCAAACGTATTAACAAATGTCCAGTAGGCAGGTGACAGGACGAAAGAAGCATCCTTGCTCACTAATGTGCCGCGGATTTCATTGATCGTTGTCATTGATGTGCCCACATTCTCGACTCGCAGTGAAACCATAGCGAAAGGATTTCCAAAATACTGACCGACGAACATGGGCGGTTCAAGGGCCTTGACAAGTTCCGGGGGAGCCGGCGTCAAGCGTATCTCGACATTCCTCATCTCCGCAGCGCTTTTGGTCATAACTGCGGGTGTCTCATAGCCGGGCGCCTTGATCTGGAGTTTGTATTCCTTGAGAATCCGATCGCGAGGCACAGTAATGTCGAATTGACCGACACCATTCGTCGGTACTGTCGCGATAGTTATCAGGTTGATAGTCGCGCCGGCGATGGGGTCGCCCGTCGTGGACAGAACAGCACCATGAAATATTTCACCGCTGTTAATCCAGCGATCGAATGATGGTGCAAGTGTGGAACTGAGTACGCCGAGGACCAATGCCAAGATGGCAGTTTGGAAGATACGGTTGATGACGAAGCGATTGATAGACGCAGAAGGAGTCCATTTCCCCGTGCGCACCAGAATCCGTAACACGCCGAAGATCAGCAGAAGGAACAGGGCCGCCAGCTGAAGCGGTGTGCCTATTTGTTGTATTATGGAAGCCATTTAATATTACCCGGTTGTATCAAGGAGTAAGGTATTAACACCGATCAGTACCACATTGGTTAAGATTGGATTTTTCGATCTTACCCCTGTACTCTGAGACAGAGTCAAATATTTTGGAAATTTACAAAGAAATCTTCGGGCAGATTGAGGATTGTAAGAAATTATTACTTTTGTAAGATCCTCAGAGGGTTGCGTTTATGTGTACTGCTAAGACGGACCGCAAGCGGCCGTCTTAGCGACGCCGGACGCTTCGCCAGCGTCGTTGGAAACACCATTCGGAGATGATCACAGAAGTCCTTCTTCATCCAACTGCTTAATGAAATCAGTGGTTTTCTCGTATTCAAAAAACAGATTTCTAATGACCTCCTGACTCTTCTGATCTATCTGCAGAGTCTGAAAACCGGCTATAGAATCATCGGCTCGAACAAGCTGGACAAACATCTCAATTCTCTGTCCCGCTTCGGTGAGAATCTCGAGCTGGTATTCTGCGGTGGGAACCTCTTCTGAGAAAGCCTTGACAGTGACCCCTCCTTCGCTGATATCGATTGTGCTGGCCTTTATCGTCGGATTGTTGCTGCTTGAAAGAATCGCCTTCCCACTCAAGGGTACACGAAAGTATCTTCTCAAGGGTACACGTAAGTATATTCTCTTAAGCTCCATATCAAAACCTCTTTATAGTTTATGTAATTAAAATCAGTCTATTTCTGACTCTTTTCCTTATCATTCTTCCCACCTTTCCTCGCCCATTACAATTCTCTTAAGTGGCTCTTGTTGGCGGAAAAAGAGGTCGAGGGGCCGAGGGGAAACGACCGGTTCTTGTAGCTGTGGAAACTCGTAAAAATGGGCCGGATTTGTTGCCATGCAAGCTGTTAACACTGCTTCCAAAGTAACCGTTCGCCAGTTTCTTGGCAAACACCTTAAAGTTGATCAGACGGTGAAGACAGATGCTCTGCCGGTTCTTAATGCTGTCAGTGAAACGCAGCATCACAGGAAAGAATTGACTCCCCCCAGAGAGACGGCTGTATGGTTGCCGTTGGTCCACAGAATGATCGGTAACATGAAAACGTTTATCAACGGGACTTTTCATGGTGTTTATTCCAAGTGCCTTCAGGAGTATCTTGACGAGTTTTGTTACCGTTTTAATCGGAGGCTCTGAGAACCGAAACTTCCACTACGTTTGCTCAATACATGCCTTGCTCATGTGCCTATCCGGATTGCTGAGTTTCCTGTAGAGACACTTTTTGATGTTTCTTTTACTATATAAAATTTTCTTATTAACATCAATAAAAAATGAATTGTCATTCATGCTTCATTGATATTAATAACATTCTGATATTAGTATTATTAATGATCTTATAATTACTGTTAGGGATAGTAATTTTCTTGTGTTCAATACCATGTCAATATATAAATTTTTTTTGTGTGGAGTAGATGTTTTGTGAAAAGCAGGAAAGTGAGATAGGTCGTCAACAGTGGACACCAAATCAATTTACCATCAGTTCTCTGCAGAATGGCTCAGCAAATTCTCAGATATTTTGAGGTAACTTTTCCCTTTTCATTCGTCTCATGGCTGAATCACCCCAAACGCCTCCATCGATAAAACAGCGAACCGCTCCGCCATTATCTCACTGAGATGAAGGATAATCTTTTCCTCGATCTTCTGGCCTATAATATCGGGCCGGCCAATGGCGGTCTGCGCTTTATTATGAATCAGTACGGGGCCACCGATTTTATCACCGCCCTATCCCCTGCAACTGCCCCGTGACTATCCGATCCGTGTTCTCTCCTACTCCCTCGCCTTTCGCATAGGGCGGAAGGAAGGCCGGCTTCTCACTTACGAAGAGGGAAAAAACGCCCAGCGAATCCAGGCTATTGGCATCCCCGGACTGCGGTAAAAAAAATCAAACCCCAATCAACCAGTGGTGAAGCGAGTGTTGACTCGGCTTTAGAGTCCTTTTGGAAATGAAAAAGATGCCCCTTGAATCCTTCTACTGATCTAAAGATGAAAATACGTAGGGCGGTCATATGGAGCGATTGGTTATGGCCTAATTATCAGTGCTATGCGGATCATCATCACTACTGTTTGGTATAAACAAGCGTCTGCTGTCTCTCGCCGCTTGGCATTTGAAGAGACACCTTTACTACCATTTCCCGGCCATCAGCACTAAGGCTACGGACATCTGTCGCTTTAACATCCCTACCACCTACATTCGAAATACTTTTCACGACAAGCGTACCGCCTACCCAATTCATTGTGGTTTTCGATTGACCGCCGTTCGGCAGATTGTTCACGCTTTCACTGCCATCAAGATTATACACTGCAACATCGCCTGTGGAACGCTCAATACTCAACTTAGTTGCTGTCTGTTTTATGATAAGCACTACCTTTTTCATCTGAGACTTTGCAGGGTTATTTATGCCAAAATCGCTCTTATTGACATCAAGCCCCCAGGTACCTGAAAAATCAGGAGCTGCATCGGCAGACACGAAACACGCGCTTACTATTGCAAATGCTAACACAAACCAAAGAAACCTTTTCATTTTTCCTCCTTATCAACCAATTATATTTTTACGAGATGCCCTCAATGTCTTCTTAAAAATACCAGAAAACAGCACGTCTCATCCTCCACCCTGACAGCAGGAAAACAATCGTCTTGCCTTGAAGCCGGGTAACTGATTATTGCTGTCATTTTTTACACCCCCAAAACATCGAAGTTTTTTATTATTTTTTATAGCAGGCTTGACCCAAGTCAAAGTGACAGGGAGTATTTCTGGTATAATGGGATCATATGAAGCGAATCAGCATCCACTTAAACCATAACTTTTTTCGATGAGGATATACAAATGAAAATAATGCGCAAGATTATCAAAATAAATGAAGAACTCTGTAACGGGTGCGGCCTCTGTGTGCCCGACTGCGCTGAAGGATCACTGCAGATCATTGACGGCAAGGCCAGACTGGTGGCCGACAAGCTCTGCGATGGACTGGGCGCCTGTCTTGGTTCCTGCCCCACCGGCGCTCTGCAGGTTATTGAACGTGAGGCCGAGGATTTCAGCGAAGAGGCGGTAGAAGAATTTTTGGCCCAAAAGAAAAAACATGAGACCGCCCAGACAGCGCCCAAGGCCTCCGGCTGCCCATCAGCCAGGCTCCAGACCTTTGCTCAGCAAACCCCATGCCAGATGGCCAACAAACCATCCCTGGCCGTTACGGGCGGCACTTCAGCGCTGAGCCACTGGCCGATCCAGATCCGGCTGGTACCGCCAACCGCCCCTTTCCTCCAGAATGCCGACTTGCTGGTAGCCGCCGACTGCTCCGCCGTCTCCGCCCCCAATTTCCAGACGGATTTTCTGACCGGCAAGGTAGTGATGATGGGCTGCCCCAAATTTGACGATGCCCAAAGCTATGTCCAGCGTTTTGCCGAGATCATTGCCACCTGCAACCTCCACAGCCTCACCATCCTGATCATGGAAGTTCCCTGCTGTGGCTCCATGGTCGGCATTATCAAGCAGGCCATGGAACAGGCCGGCAAGAGCGTGCCGGTAGAACAGATCACCCTCTCCACCCGAGGCGAGGTGATTGGCCACAGCCAGTGGTAAGGGGAAAAGGTGAAAGTTCTCCCGATTGCCATGCGCCACAGGAAACCCGACAAAACATCTTTGTTGACACATCTTTTCAGTCTAATCCTTCTCCCTGAGGGAGAAAGGTGGCCGAAGGCCGGATGAGGGGGACAGCGACAGCTACGATCAGGATTTTCCCCTCACGTCACTCCTGCGCCGTCCATGGCGCGCGTGACACTATGGCATCCTTGCCAGGTCGCCTAACCCTCTCCCTCAGGGAGAGGGGATTTTTTGATACTTTTGTAAGAGCATCAATTGCAATATTTTTTCATTCCAACAGCTTACCACCATCAAGCCACCTTCCGTTTTCATCCAGTACATCTCGGACAATCTGGGCGAGTGTTGTTATATTCATCGGTTTCATGGCATATTTTTTAATGCCATAAGCCAAGGCCTCTTTTTCTGTCACCACCGAACTATACCCCGAGCACAGGATAATCGGCATGTCCGGCTTTATTTGCAGGATCGCCTTGGCCAGCTCGACACCGGACAGATCAGGCATGGTTTGATCGGTTATAACCAGATCAAATTCGTCGGCATGGGTGCGAATTTTCGCCAGCGCCTCAGCGCTGCTTGTTGTCGCTGTCACCTTGTAGCCAAGCATTTCTAGAACCGCTTTATTCAGGGTGACGATGATTTCCTCGTCATCAACAACCAGAATCCGTTCTGTTCCTCCGGGCATATCTTTGATCTCGGTTGTTTCTGAAACCTCAGCACTCTTGGCCAGGGCCGGGATGTAAACATGGAAAGTGGAACCTTTGCCAGGTTCGCTCTCCACCTCGATAAAGCCATGCAGGGTTTTAACAATTCCGTGTACCACCGCCAGCCCCAGCCCACTGCCCTTACCCACTTCGTTTGTCGTAAAATAAGGTTCAAAAATCCGGGCCATTGTTTTTGCATCCATGCCGCGGCCGGTGTCCTGAATGGACAGCTCGATAAAAGGGCCGGGCGAGACATCGTGTTCAACAATGTCTTCTTTGCCAATTTCTTTACGGCTTAAGGTAACAGTCAAGGCCCCCTTTTCATTCTCCATGGCATGATAGGCATTCGTGCAGAGGTTCACCACAATCTGGTGGATGCTCGTCGGATCTGCGAGAATGGAACCACACTCTATGTCAATATGCTCGTCCATGGAAATCGTGGTCGGCAGTGTTGACCGCAACATCTTCAAGGCCTCTTTGACAATCAAATGGGGTCGAAAAGGATGCAGTTGCAGAGCTCCTTTACGGCTGAAAAGGAGAATCTGCTTAACGAGCTCTGCTGCCCGCCTGCTTGAGCTGATGACTTGATCGATATCCTTTCTTGCCCTGCTGTCCTCCGGCAGATCGTGCATGGCGAGCTCGGAAAAGCCAATAATCGCCGAAAGAATGTTATTGAAATCATGGGCAATGCCGCCCGCCAGGGTGCCAATGGCCTCCATCTTATGGGACTGAAAAAGCTCCTCCTCCATTTTCTTCTGCTGAGTTATATCCCTGGCGACATGGATGAAATATTGCAATTCCCCATTCTCCGCAGCCATTGCGGCAGAAGATAGCTGGAAGGTCTTTCCCCGATTTTCATGTTTGATGACAGTTGTATGATTTTCGAAATCATGCAGTGTCTCCACCAGAGGACACCCGGCGCAGGGTTGTGAGGTGCCGGTGAAGAGCTCATAACAGTGTTTGCCTTGCAATGCTCCCGGCTCTGCCTGAAAAAACTGGTGAGCGGCCTTGTTGGCCTGGACAATGTACATATTTTTGTCCTGAACAGTGACAATGTCGGTCATCGCATCAAATGTTTTTTCCCATTGCTCCTTGGCGGTGCGCACCTCAATCTCGACAAGTTTCTGTTTGGTGACATCACTGATGACGATGCGGCAACCAACCGCACCATCAGTTTCCAGCGCTGAAAGGGCCTGTAAATGCGCCCAGAACAGGGAGCCGTCCGCACGCACCATCCGTAACTCGCAGACCTGGGGTTCTCCCGTTTCAACAAGGTGCCGGCGATGGAGGTAGTAGCCGTCCTGATCTGCGGAGAAAATAAAGTGGGAGAGCGGCCGCTTCAGCAGCACGCCTCGGGCCACACCCAGCAAAGTGGCAATGGTGAGATTGGCCTCGACAATGAGCCCTTGTTGATTAATGGTCAGATAGCCCGCCGGGGCCAGATTATAGAGGTCGAAGTAACGCGCCCGCTCGGTTTCCAGATTATGCTCGGTAATGCGTAATTCCTCGTTCTGCATCTCCAGCTCGATCTGATGCACCCGCAGTTCATGCAGCAGTTGCTTCGCCGCCTCGGGCGACACACTTTCCTGATCTAAACTTTCACTTTTCCGGGCTTTTTCTTCTGCCCGTTTACGCAGATCCAAGGCTGTTTCACTGGGTGTTTGCAGCATGCCCCCCCCCCCCCCCCTCCTTAATGATTTTTTTGTTTTTCAGGCTATGTTGAACCTGTTGAACCTGTTGCAAAAGTGTAATGAGTGGTTCGACAGGATCACCACACACAGGAAAAGGCTAACCCCGGTAAACGGGATAAGTGCCTTACAGATTATTTTCTTGCGAAAAACAAGAAAATAATCTGTAAGGCACTTATAAATCCAATGAAGATACCGTTCACCCTGAGCTTGTCGAAGGGGATTACCGGAGTTTTGCAGCAGGCTCTATTACGCGCTGTTTCTTTAGCAAAGGCTAAATGCTTATTTGTAGCCTCTCACGCCCTACGGCTCCCTGTCAAGAAATGTCAACATCGCCACCAGATTTTTCCGCCGAAATCGCCCGCTCCGTCGTCGCAATGGCATAGACATCCCCAGCTTCATTGATCAGGGCGGTGGCGATCATCCGAACCTTGACAATCCTGCCATCTTTGGCAATCCGCTCGGCATTGTACGGTTTCAGGATATCAGAATGGATCAACTGCTGGACCCTGACCAATGCCTTCTCCTGCAACCCCGTCGGAACCAGGCTGCGGATATTCATGGTCAGCGCCTCGGCTTCGCTCCAGCCATACATCCTCTGGGCCGCCCGGTTCCAGGCCAGGATGCGCCCCTCCAGATCCTGCAACAAAATGGCAGCGTGCGAATCCTTAATAATGGCAGCCGAGCGCTGCATCAACTCCCGCATCTGCCTTTGCCCCATAATATTGACGAACGTGATCACCGCCCCCTCGATCACATTTTCCAGGGTCCGATAGGGGCGGACACGCAACAGAAACCACTCGCCGGCGGTAGTCTGCACTTCAATCTCTTTGGGAATCAGGGTGTCCAGCACCGCCTGCACATCCGCTACCAGGCTGTCATACCCGGTCAGGTTGGTGACGATATGGCCGAGCGGCCGCCCCAGATCAGAGGGGATCAGATTAATCACCTGGGTGATGGCCGGAGTGAAACGCTGGATTCGCAGTCGATGATCAACAAAGGCGATACCAATATCGGTACCGGCCAGCAGGTTGTTCATGTCATTATTGGCGCGCGACAGATCAACCACCTTGGTCTGCAGCTCAGCATTGACCGTGGCCAATTCCTCGTTCACTGATTGCAGCTCCTCCTGGGAGGTCTCCAGTTCCTCGTTGGTCGATTGCAGCTCCTCATTCACCGACTGCATCTCTTCGTTGGAGCTATCCAACTCTTCAATACTACGCTGGAGATAGTGTTCCTTGGTCTGCAATTCCTGGCGCAAGGCGGCAAGGCGCCCCTCAGTATCGGCCGGATTCTGACCGGTGCTGAGGGGTGGCTCTGCCCCCCCTGATTCTGCCGGCAGTCCCGGCGGCAACTCCGGCGTATCCTCAAGGACAACCAGATACAACATCTGTTCGCTGGCAGTCAAACCATTCCCGGCCTCGACAAAGGACGACGACCCCACCGGCACGACGGTCAGATTAACAGTGGTAAAATCACCGTTGGTTTTTACCCGCAGACCGGGATGGCATACCGGCTCTTTATGGATTACGGCCTGATAGAGGGCAGACGTCAGATCATGGCGCAACCCTTCACGGGCCATCTTCAGAATATTCAAGCTGGCCTCGCCTGGCGGCGGTTCCAGAAAACGGCCAGTCCGGCCATGCAGATAAAAGATCTCGCCGCGTTCACTGACCAGCACCCCAACCGGGGCGTAACGCTGGAGCAAGATCCTTTCCGTCAGCTCGCGCATGGGGAATTTGCTCTGCTCCGCAGGATGACCAGCGGGACGCATGACCTCCCCACTCTCTGGCGGCGACGGCAGAAACCGTCGCAGGATCGGACGGTAAACCCCAGGCACTTCATCTTTACGTTGAAACAGTTTCCACTGACGGTCAACCGGCGTAAAGATCTCCTCAAAATCGCCGATGCTCTCGGATGTCCCCAGAAAGAGCATCCCGCCCATCCTCAAGGCGTAATGAAACAGAGGGATCACCTTTTTCTGCAGTTCCCCGTTCATATAGATCAACAGGTTACGGCAGGTGATCAGGTCCAGTTTGGAAAATGGCGGGTCTTTAATCACATCATGTTCGGAAAAGATCACCATATCCCGGATGTTTTTATTGATGCGATAAGTCGTGCCGTCGTCTTGCAGAGTAAAAAAACGTTTCAGCCTTTCGGCGGAAATATCAACACCAATGCCGGCAGAATAGGTCCCGACACGGGCCGCATTAATGGCCTGACTGTCAATATCGGTGGCAAACAACTGCACCTTGAAAAACTGCTTCAACGCCTCCATCTGCTCCTGAATAAGAATGGCAACGGAGTACGCCTCTTCACCGGTGGAACAGCCGCAGGTCCAGACCCGGATGGTCGAACCGGAGGGCTTGTCGGCAAGAAGTTGCGGGATGGCCCTGGTTTCAAGGGCAACAAAGGCCTCAGGGTCACGGAAGAAATTTGTGACCCCGATCAACAGTTCTTGAAAAAGCGCCTTGAGCTCAATCGGGGTCTGCTGGAGAAACCGGACATAATCACTGAGTTCAGAGATCTGATGAATACCCATGCGCCGTTCAATGCGACGGCTGATAGTGTTCTGTTTGTACTGCGAGAAATCATGACCAGTCTGGGACCGAATCAGAATAAAAATTTTTTTTAACAGGTCTTCCGACCTGGGAACTGCGGCAATGTGCGTCCTGGCTGTTTTTCCAAAGATATTCGCGACATAGGAAATCAGCATGGCCGGCATCTCCGTCACCGGCAGGGCATAGTCCACCATGCCGGTGGCAATGACACTGGACGGCATACCGTCAAACTCGGCAGACTCGGGATTCTGGGCCATGACAATCCCGCCCTCGCTCTTTACCGCCCTCGCCCCCAGGGTGCCATCCCTGCCGGTGCCGGAAAGAATGATACAGATCGCTTTTTCTTGCTGATCCTGGGCCAGGGAACGAAAGAAAAAATCAATTGGCAGGTGCTGACCGCGGGGCAGGACCGGCTCCAACAAATGGAGGGCGCCATGGAGAAAGGACAAATCGCGGTTGGGCGGGATAATATAGACGCAGTTGGGTTGAACAACAACACCGTCCTCGACCTCAAAGACCTGCATCCGAGTATAGCGTTTGACCAGATCGACAAGGAGGCTCTTATGGTCCGGGGCCAGATGCTGCACCAGAACAAAGGCCATGCCGGGGTCGGAATCGGCAGGCATGGCGGAGAAAAAGGCCTCAAAGGCCGCCAGCCCACCGGCCGAAGCGCCGATCCCGACAACGGGAAAGCCGGGATCAGTGGTGGGAACGGCAGGATCTGTTTTAGATTGGATCTTTGTTGAAATGGTTATCTGTTCCGTTTCCGGTACAGAGGGTTCTGCCGATATGTCCTGTTTTTTTCGTTTGCTCATATCTTTTCCACTGTTGATCCAGGAATGTGCTGTGGGTTTTCTGTATTGATCTCCCCCTCCCTTGGGGGGAGGGGGAAAGTGGCCGGATAGTTTCATCTGGCAAAGGCACCTCCACCCTAACCTTCCCCCCTGTTGGGGGAGGGGAATTTTTCTTTCATATGGTCAGTCTCAAGCCCTGGGACGATTCAGAGACAACCACCCCAAAGGTCTGCAGCAGTTGAAAGAGTGGACGGCCAAAGAGAAAAAGCTCCTCAGTCAAAGAGAGGTTAAATTCCTGCACCATCCGATCCCGAAAGGAAAGATCGGTATTCACCTGCATCTCCAGTGACCGCAGGATATTCTCTGTCGGATCAATTAGCTTCTTCTCCACCTCCCGCATATCAGGACAGGGACACAATCGCTCATACTCCTCCACCAATAACCGATGCGGGTCCCCTTCCTCCAGAATATCGAGACGACTGAGCAGATCCTGTCCCACCAGGGCCAGGGTTTCCTCCGGTTGCCAGCATTTCAGCACCCCGCAGGCCATGGGCCGGCTTCCGTAGATGGAACAGCCTATGCCGGCAGGGACATAATAACAGCAACACCAATCCTGGCCGGTTCCCCGAATCTTCACCAATTCCTGAAGCACCGGCTCAATCCGATCAGAGAGCGGACTATAGGCCAGTTCGCCGCGTCGGATGGTGATCAGATCATCAAGCGGCAATTGGCCGCTCCGTACCAGGTGCAGATCCTGTCCATGCAGGGCCGGTCCGCCTTTCTGACAGCAGGTGCCGCAGCGTAAACACTCTGTTTGTTTTTCCCTCTTCATAAATGAACCAGCACAACTATTTATAATTTTTTGCTATCAGCTTTAGGCCTGAATTAAAAAAGCTATCCCGAGATTTTTCCTGATTAAAAAATCCAGCAAAAATGTCGGGATAGTCCCCTCTCCCTAAGGGAGGGTGAGGGTGAGGGGGAAGATCTGATTTCAAACTTCTGCAGTCCCCCTCATCCGGCCTTCGGCCACATTCTCCTTCAGGGAGAAAGAATTGTTTCGATGTTTTTAGTGAATCTTTGCACCCATTAGAAGGTTAAAACTCAATCTTGAAACTGCACACCCCTTCTTCCACCCGACTCTCCACCTTATAGCCGGAATGGTTGAATATCGCCTGCATCCGCTTGTTGTCACGCAGGACCTCGGCCGTAAACCCGCTGATCCCGCTGGACTTGGCAATGGTTATCAGATGGTGGAAGAGAAAGTTACCCAGCCCTTTGTTCTGCCACTCATCCCGGACAATAAAGGCCACCTCGGCCATATTGGTGCGTTCATCGAGATAATAACGGCCAACGGCAATGATATCATCACCATAGGCCTCGGGCAGAGTGCCGACAATGGCCACATCCTTGCGGTGATCGACATAGACAAAATTCTGGATCTGCTTCTGGCCAAACCGCTGATTATGGCTCATAAACCGGTAATAAAGGGTCTCCTTGGACAAATCATAGAGCAGATCGCGCATCCGCGGCTCATCGGTGGGATGAATGGGCCGGAAGTTGACCTGGGTGCCATTCTCAAGCAGCGAACTGGTCTTCATCAGATCCAGGGAGGCGACCACAAATTTCCCCTCCACATCAGCAAATTCGCGGCGCAAATACCGGGCCTCAATGGCCTGCTTGAGAAGCTGTTCCCGGTGATCAGGGTGAGCAATGGAGACCAGCGCCAGGGTCCGATCCTGCACCGATTTGCCGTGCAGATAGGCCACCCCGTATTCGGTGACCACATAGTGAACCGTGCCCCGGGTGATCACCACCCCGGAACCGCTGCTCAGAGCAGCCACGATTCGTGACTTGCCGTCTTTGGTGGTGGCCGGCATGACAATAATGGCCCGGCCGCCAGGCGATCTGGCCGCCCCGCGATTAAAATCAACCTGGCCGCCGATCCCGGAGTAGAAAACCCCTTCTTCAGAATCAGAACAGATCTGGCCGGTAAGATCAATTTCGAGTGCCATATTGATGGCAACCATCAGGTTCTGTTTCCCAATCACGGTGGAGTCATTGACATAATCGGTTGGCCGGAATGAAAACAGGGGATTATCATTGACAAAATCGTAAAGCTTCTTGGTTCCCATGCAGAAACTGGTGACGATCTTGCCCCGATCCGTGGATTTGCGCGCCCCGCTCACCGCCCCCGACTCAATCAGGTCAAGGATTTCATCGGTAATCAGTTCGGTGTGGATGCCCAGATCATGCTTGCCGTACAGGGCATGCATCACCGCCTGCGGAACCCGGCCGACCCCGGGAACCCGGCCCAGTCCAAACTGAACCGTGGCGCCGTTCGGAATCAAGGCGGCCACCAGTTCGGCAATCCTGGCGCTCACCTCATGCACCGGTTTCGATACGCGCTCCAGCAGGGGCATGTCAGCCGGCACCAGGATATCCAAATCAGCGACATCAATCAGGCTGTCGCCACGGGTCCAGGGCATCTGTGGATTGACCTGGGCGATCACCAGCGAGGCGTTTTCGGCAGCAGCCTTGACTATATCAACAGACACCCCCAGGCTCATCTTGCCGCGGTCATCCGGCGGGGTCACCTGAATCAGGGCCACATCAAGGGGCAGCTGCCCGGAGTTCAACAACCCCGGAATGTCCGACATGAGGATAGGGGTATAATCCCCCCGGCCCTCCTGAATCACATCCCGGACATTATGGCCGATAAAAAAGGAGTTGACCTTGAAGCAATCGGCATATTTCCGATCGGCATAAGGGGCATCACCCTTGGTCAAAAGCTCAACAATCTCGACATCGCAAAGGGTGCCTGCCATCTCGGTCATGGCCTGCACCAGCACGGTCGGTTCGCCGCAGCCAGTGCCCAAAAAGACCCGGTGGCCGGAACGGACATGGCTCATGGCTTTTTTGGGGGTCATGATCATATCCTTGTAGGTCTCTTTCCAGTTCACATCATATTCCATGATCTTCTCCCTCAACAGGTAATGGGGCCAGGGTCATGCGCGCATCCGCCACCACCGGCTCGGAACCAAATTCTCCGACAATAAACGGGTTGATATCAAGCTCCAGGATCTGGGGGAAATCGGTAGTCAACTGGCTGATCCGTTGCAGCCCCGAGGCAATGGCCGTAATATCGACCCCCTTCTGCCCCCGTTTGCCTTCAAGCATGGCATAGGAACGGGTAGATTTGAGCATCTGGATGGCCTCCTCTTCAGTGATCGGAGCCAGATGAAAGGTCACATCCTTCATCACCTCTACAAAAATGCCGCCCAGACCGAACATAAGCATGGGCCCGAACTGGGGATCACGACTCATGCCGATAATGACCTCCAACCCCTTCTTGGCCATCTGCTCCACATAAATCCCTTCGATCAAGGCATCCGGAACCCGTTTGCGGATCTTCAGCATCATCAGGTCATAGGCATCGCCAACCGACTCGCCATTGGCCATATTGAGCATCACCCCGCCCAGATCGCTTTTATGGACAATATGGGGGGAGACGATTTTCATGGCCACGGGATAACCGATGCGCTCAGCGATCTCCACCGCCTCATCGGCGCTCCCCGCCAGAGCACCATCCTGCACCCGGAATCCATAGGCACCAAGGATATCCTTGCCCTTTACCTCACCTAATTGCAACATGCCGGTGCGCTGCCGACGACTGATGATGCGCTCCACCCGCCGCCGGTTCACCCTGAACCGAGTCACCAGGCGGGGCGGCCGCTGTTTCCAAGCCGCATATTCGACCATTCCTTTCAGGGCGGAAACGGCCCGCTCCGGCGATTCATAATCAGGAAGTCCGGCAGCGGCAAGCTCTTTGCGGCCAGGCATCACATCGCGGCCCCCCATGAACGAGGCCACTACCGGTTTGGAACCGTCAAGGGTGCGGGCAATGGCAATCGCCGTCTCGGCCGGCCGGGTCATGGCCTGGGGGGTAAGGATCACGAGAATGGCATCCACTGCCGGATCGGTCTGGGCAGCCTCAATGACCGCCACATAGCGCTCCGGATCAGCGTCGCCCAGCACGTCAATCGGATTACCGACGCTTGCCGCCTGGGGCAGTTCGGCCCTGAGCATAGTGGCCGTATTCCGATCAAGTTCCGCCACCTGCATTCCGGCCTTTTCGACCGCATCTGCGGCCATGGTTCCAGGGCCACCGGCATTGGTGATAATAAGAATCCGGTTGCCTTTGGGCAGCGGCTGCATGGACAGGGCGGTGGCATAATCAAACAGGGCGTCAAAGGTGTCGGCCCGCACCACGCCGGAGCGTTTGAAGGCCGCGCCATAAGCGGTATCCACCCCAGCCAGAACACCTGTATGTGAAGCCGCCGCCCTCAAACCGGCAGCCGTGGTTCCCGATTTAAGGATAATCACCGGTTTGCGGGTGGCAGCCTCCTCCGCCGCCTTGACAAAATTATTGCCGGTGGCGATATCTTCAAGGTAACCGACAATCACCTTGGTCTGCTCATCATGGGCCAGATAGGAGAGCAGATCGACCTCGGAGATATCCGCCTTGTTGCCGATACTGATCAGCTTGGCCAACCCCAGATGGCGGCCGGCGGCCAGATCAAGCATGGCAGTGCATAAGGCCCCCGATTGAGAAAAGATCGAAATGCCGCCAGGCTCCGGCATCTGCCTGGCAAAGGAGGCATTAAGATTGGCCTCGGTATTGATCAGCCCCAGACAATTTGGCCCCAGCATCCGGACATTGTGACGCCGACAAAGCTCAGCCACCTTCTTTTCCCGCTCCAGCCCCTCCGGCCCGGTCTCCCGGAATCCGGCGGTAATGACGATGACCGCCTTGGTTTTGGCCTGAATACTGTCTTCCACCGCCGCATAGACCAACGAATTCGGCACCACGATCACCGTCAGATCAATCTCCTGCCCCCAGGCCGCAAGTGTTGGATAACAGGGCAGACCCAACAGGGTGTCAACCGTGGGATTCACCGGCACAACGATCCCGGCAAAACCATCCTGCACCAGATTGGCCAGGATATCATGACCAACCTTGCCAGGGCTTCTGGAGGCGCCAATCACCGCCACCGATTTCGGGTGAAAAAGGACATCAAGGCTCATATCAGCTCCTTAAAAAAGATACCAATTATTTCAATAATAGAATTACAATGCCGGATGAATCCCGGCCTCCCGCAGCAGGTTGACAACCGAGGCAATCTTGTAGGTATTCAGACGCAGAAAGATCCGGTTGCCACGCTCTTCATCATGGATGCGCAACAGACGGGTAAAAGGAATATTGTGCTGTTCAAGCAGGGTGACAATTCGGGTCATAAGGCTGCTCTGGCCATCATCCTTAATGCCCAGCAAGACCGAGCCCTTTTCACCCACCCCGAAAAGCTCCTTATAGGCCGCAAGCAAATCTCCACTGGAAAAAATACCGACCAATCGACCATCTTCAAGGACCGGCAGCGCCCCCACACCCTCACGATTAAAAAGGAGCAGGGCATCATCCAGGGTAGATTCCAGCGTCAGGCAAACACACTCAGTGCTCATGATATCAGCCACCGTCGCCTTCTCTACCCGCTCATATGCCAACAAACGCTCGCTTTCAGTGAGCATGGAAGACGGAAAGGCCGATCGCAGATCCCGATCGGTAATCATCCCAACCAACTGCCCTTGTTTGTCCACCACCGGCAGATGCCGAAAATGATTTTCGTTCAACAAGCTCCTGGCCTCCGGAAGCGACATCTCTGACGTTGCAGTCAACGGCTCTCTGATCATATATCGGGAAATATACATGGCATCTATTCAGAAAAAATTAAAGTTCAATAATTTTGTAAGTCCTTTGTATTTACCGGGCCAAAAGCCCCTGCACATACGCCTCCACCGATTCTCCCAGCACCTTCAACTCATACCCGCCCTCCAGAATGGAAAGCAACCTGCCACCGCAATGCTTATTGCTCAACCCGCGGACACTCTGGCCTATCTTTTCATACAACCCGGTTGAATAGAGCAGACCGGACATTTCATCATCCCGATGGCCGTCGAATCCTGCTGCCACAATCATGGCATCAGGCTGCCACTGGGCAATCTTGTCCGCCACCGGCCCCTGGAGCAGGGCCAGAAACTGTTCATCACCCGCGCCTGGAGAAAGCGGCAGGTTGAGGATAGAGCCGCGACCAGCGCCAAATCCTTTCTCATCGGCATATCCGGTGCCGGGATAGCTGAAGCTGGGATGTTCATGGATACTAATATACAACGAATCCGCCTCGTACTCAAAGGCCGACTGAATGCCGTTTCCATGGTGGGCGTCAAAGTCAAAGACCACTATCCTCTTCCGGCTATGGTGCTGCTGCCAGTAGCGGGCGGCAACCACACAATTATTGATAAAACAGAAACCAAAAGGTCTGATCCGCTCGGCATGATGACCGGGAGGCCGCACCAGACAAAAAGCTTGCGCTGTCTGACCCAGCTCCAGCAGGTCAATGGCAGCAAGCCCGGCGCCGGCCGCCAGAGTCGCCACCTCATAGGAATCATAACAGATCTGGTTATCGGTATGATCAACAGAGGTCTTTCCGGAGAGAACCGCCTCTTCAAAACGAAAGAGCCACCCCTCATCATGGGCCGCCATCAGCCATTGCCGTTCTGCCGGGCGCGTCTCCTGAAAATCAAGAAGTGGAAAATAATTGCTCTGCTCCAGAGCAGCATGAATAGTCTGAAGCCGGGCCGGGATCTCGGGATGATCACTCCCCGTGTCGTGATCGAGGAAGCGGAAATCAGTGATGAGTGTTAACAAAGGAGGGAGAAGCATAATCACCTGAGCGGAGAGATCATGAAACAAACAGGAAGGCACCTTGAATAATTCCCTTGTTCTGGTGTACCCTGCAAAGGGAATGATGTCAATTAGTATTCATGACTCCTCTGAATACCTTAAAATCAACAGACAGGAGCGCCTCCCATGATCAAGATCACTCTTTACCGTTCAGCACTTTGCCCACGGTGCCACATGGCCCGTAAAACTCTGTATGAGTTAATCGACAGCAAGCCTGACATCCACATTGAAGAAGTAGATATTGTCACCAACCCTCTGAGGGCATGGAAGGATGGAGTTCGCTTTATCCCCACCCTGAAAAGTGGCGACAAGACCCTGACCGGTATTTTTCTCAGTCGTGAAGAAATTCAGGGATTTTTAGGTGCCGTTAGTAAATGAGCAAGCTTTTCCGCTCATTTGGTTACGGCACCTTATGCCGCTTCAAAGAAACAGCCAATCTGTTCCGGCTATTTCTTTGAATGGCGTCCAGCGGATACCTTACCGTTGTTTTTTGCATC
Source organism: Desulfocapsaceae bacterium (assembly GCA_030653035.1). Taxonomy (GTDB): domain Bacteria; phylum Desulfobacterota; class Desulfobulbia; order Desulfobulbales; family Desulfocapsaceae; genus UBA2270. The sequence goes on from JAUSAB010000034.1 coordinate 22,326, forward strand.
AGCTTGAAAGAAAAGGGCCTGCAACGATAAGAACACTTTTCAAAATGGCGGAGCAATGGTGACGAGAATACGCATATCCGTATCGGCCTTGACCCCGTGCGGCTCACTGATATCACTGACCAGGATATCACCGGCCACGGCGGGAATCGCTGCCCCGTTTTCCCCCAGAAACTGACCGGTTCCCTCAATGACATGAATACTGACCTGCCCTTCGGCAGGATGATGGTGCACCGGAAAGATCTGCCCCGCCTGCAGGTTGAAATTCAGGATCCTGAAATAAGGTGAATCGTGAAGCAAAAACCGCTTCAACCCCTTCTCTTCAAAGGCCCTGGACTCGGCCAGATGGATCATTTTCATTTTTTCTCCTTGCAATTATTTGGCAGGTAAGCAAGCTCACAGTCTGTGCTTATCTACGAGACTCCGCATATTCTGACAACAACGGACGTTTACAACCGGGCGGCCCGGTTCAGGCTGCTCAGCATCGCCTTGATCGTGGCGATAATGATGTCGGTATCGACCCCAGCCCCCCAGATCCTCCGGCCATCGGGATATTCCGTCTCGATATAGGCGACGGCCTTAGAACTGGAGCCCTTGGTCAAGGCATGTTCGTGATAACCGCACAGGGTAAACTCGCAACCAAGCCCGGCTTTCAGGGCGGTGCAAAAGGCATCGAGCGGACCATTGCCCCCGGCTGAAAACGTTCTGGTCTCACCATTCACACTGATGACTGCCTCAACATCGGCAGAAGAACGTTCTTCTTCGGTATCGACATGCCGCTTCATGACATTGAAGCTGACCAGGCCATAGGGATGGACAAGGGCCAGATATTCATCCTTGAATGCAGCCCAGAGCTCGGTCATCTGCAACTCGCGGCCCTCACGGTCAGTAAGCCTCTGGATGACTGCGCCAAATTCAGGATGCATCTCTTTGGGCATCTTGAAGCCAAACTCCCTGTCCATGATATAGGCAACACCACCCTTACCCGACTGACTGTTGATGCGGATAATGGATTCATAGCTCCGACCGACATCGCGAGGATCAATGGGCAGATAGGGAACAGCCCATACCCCGTCAGCGGCGGCGTCACAGGCGTTCATCCCCTTGTTGATGGCATCCTGATGGGAACCGGAAAAGGCGGTATAAACCAGCTCACCGGCATAGGGATGACGGACATGCACCGGAATCCGGGTCACCTGCTCAGAGACATCAATCACCCGGTTGATGTCATGAAGATTCAGTCCCGGATTGACCCCTTGCGTAAACATGTTCAACGCCAGGGTGATGATATCGACATTGCCGGTACGCTCCCCGTTGCCAAACAGGGTTCCCTCCACCCGATCACCGCCGGCCATCAACGCCAGCTCGGTTGCTGCGACCGCACAACCGCGGTCATTGTGGGCATGAAGGCTGATGATGGCACAATTGCGATCTTGCATGTTGGTGCAAAACCACTCAATCTGATCGGCATAGACATTAGGGGTCGCCATCTCGACCGTGGCCGGCAGATTGATGATCATTCTGTTGTCAGGGGTCGGCTTCCACACCCCCATGACTGCCCCGCAGATCTCAAGGGCAAAATCCATCTCAGTCCCGGTGAAACTTTCCGGGGAATACTCATAGCGGAAAGCAGTCTCAGGATAGAGTGCCGCCTCCTCCTGGATCCAGCGAGCCCCTTTGATAGCCAAGGCGGTGATCTCAGCCCTGTTCATCTGAAAGACCACCCGCCGCTGGAGGGTGGAAGTGGAATTATAAAGATGAATAATGGCGCGTCTCACCCCTTTCAGGGCCTCAAAGCTCTTCTTGATGAGATGTTCCCGGGCCGGGGTCAGGATCTGGATGGTCACATCTTCAGGGATCAACCCCTGTTCAATAAGCGTCGTTGCGAAATCAAACTCCACCTGGGATGCCGAAGGAAAACCAATCTCGATTTCTTTAAAACCAATATCCACGAGGAGTTGAAAGAGCTTCAGTTTTTCCTCAAGATTCATGGGCTGAACCAGGGCCTGATTACCGTCACGCAGATCCACACTGCACCAGTCAGGGGGCTTGGTGATGGTTTTTCCAGGCCAGGAACGGGTTGGCAGATCCAACCGGGGATAGGGACGATACTTTCTCACTGCATCAGGATTCATGACCTTCAAGCTCCTTTTTTTAGGTGCCATTATGAAATAAGCAATGCTTTTTTGCTTATTTCATAATGGCACCTTATGCCGCTTCAAAGAAACAGCCAATTTTTCACGGCTGTTTCTTTGAGCGGCTCTGGTAGATAATATAATACAAGCAGCCGTTACGAAATAACCATTACATGTCTAAACATTTCTGAACGGTTCCCAAATAAAAAAAGGCCGGGGTTTTGAACCGCGGCCTTGGGAATTTACTGGTTATTTGCAAACAATCAGAATTGCATTATCCCTGCCACAACCCGAGCTGGAGGAGCGCTTAGTAGCAGCAGTGATAGAGAAAAGTAAGATGCCATTTTTTATAATCCACAAAGAGAAAATTGTTTACAAGTATATATGTAAAGTAAACTCGATCACCGATCCTTGTCAAGCAACTTTTACAAATCCTTTTCTGCCGGAACAACGTCTCTGCCGATCCCCACCCCAATGTTTTACCAACGAAGTAAGCATTTAAGGAATTATTCCCAGAAGACACCTTCATTCTTGACATTATTGCTGTTCATAGATATATATTCTGGTTCTTTATATATTATTTTGGCATAATTATATCATTTTTTTGAAATCAAAGCAGGCAAGTTCAGAGATTTTTTTTTGAAAGATTGTCAACTTTTCTGAAAAACCTCAATAAATGAAAGGAAGAGGCTTCATGGAAAAAATTAGCGGCTCACAGGCCATTATCCGATGCCTTCAGGAAGAAGGCGTAAAAATCATTTTCGGCTTCCCCGGCGGCGCAGTCATTGATCTCTTTGACGCCTTGATGGACTCCGATATCACCAATGTACTCGTCCGCCATGAACAAGGCGCCGTCCATGCGGCTGATGGCCTGGCCCGGGTAACCGGCGAGGTCGGTGTCGCCCTGCTCACCTCCGGCCCGGGTGCCACTAATGGCGTAACGGCCATTGCTACAGCCTACATGGATTCCATCCCTTTGGTCATCCTCACCGGTCAGGTCCCCACCCCTCTGATCGGCAATGACGCCTTCCAGGAAGTGGATATCGTCGGTATCACCCGCCCCTGCACCAAACATAACTATCTGGTGAAAGACGCCAAAGACCTGGTCTCCACCCTGCGCGAGGCCTTCCACATCGCCCGCACCGGCCGCCCAGGCCCGGTACTGGTAGATCTGCCCAAGGATGTGGTCGCCAAAATGGTTGATTTTACCGAGAAAAAACCAATCAGGATGCAGACCTATCAGCCCACCTATGAGCCACATCCAGGACAGATTGAAAAGGCATGTAAACAGATCCTGAAGGCCAAAAATCCAGTGCTCTATGTCGGCGGCGGGGTGATTCTTTCCAATGCCAATGAAGAGCTGACCGAACTGGCCAGAAAGCTCAACATTCCGGTGACCATGACCCTGATGGGCCTTGGCGGTTTCCCCGGCAGCGACCCGTTGTCCATGGGCATGCTGGGGATGCATGGCAGTTATTCCGCCAACATGGCCGTTGCCCACAGTGATCTGCTGATTGCCGTCGGCGCCCGCTTCGATGACCGGGTAACCGGCCGGCTCGACGCCTTTGCCCCCCATGCAACCATTATCCATATCGATATCGATCCCACCTCGATCAGTAAAAATGTCAAGGTTGATATCCCGATTGTCGCCGACTGCAAACATGCCCTCACTGCCATGAACACCTGGTTTAACACTGCCAGTGATTTCAACCGCGAGCAGGTGATGGCAAGCCATGAGCCGTGGCGTGCGACTATTGACGAATGGACGAAAAAGCACCCTATGGCATATATCGATGAAGGGGAGATTATCAAGCCCCAATATGTCATCCAGAAGCTTGACGAACTCACCCATGGTGATGCAATTATCACCACCGAGGTTGGCCAGAATCAGATGTGGGCCGCCCAGTTTTACAAATTCAACAAACCACGACAGTGGGCCACTTCCGGCGGACTCGGCACCATGGGTTATGGTCTGCCCGCCGCCATTGGCGCCAAGATGGCGTTTCCTGAAAAAACTGTTATCGATGTGGCTGGCGATGGTTCCATCCAGATGAATATCCAGGAACTGGCCACGGCCAAACAATATAAGTGTCCAGTCAAGGTTGCCATTCTCAACAATAATTACCTGGGGATGGTCCGTCAGTGGCAGGAACTTTTCTACAACAAACGCTACGCCGGAACCGTCATGGAGGTTACCCCTGACTTTGTGCTGCTGGCTCAGGCATACGGTGCGGTCGGGTTACGGGCCACCAAGAAAAGTGAGGTGGAGGCGGTGATCAAAGAGGCCCTGACCACAAATAATACCGTGATCATGGACTTTGTCATTGCCCGGGAAGAATGTGTTTTCCCAATGGTACCGGCAGGAAAGGCCACTACCGAGATGCTTCTGGTCTAAGCCGTCAGCAAAACATAGCTGCAACATTGAAATATCATGACCGGCATAAGGACCGTAACGAGATAGTTAAAAATTTAATGGTTATCTCGTAACGGCTCCTAACAAACTCCCTCAAGAGATCTACTTTGCACAGGACAAACAGATGAAACATACAATTTCCGTACTTCTTCAAAATAAACCAGGAGTGCTTTCCAGGGTCACCGGCCTGTTCAGTGGCCGCGGCTTTAATATCGAAAGCCTCAGTGTCGCCGAGACCCTGGAACCCAGCATCTCCTGCCTGACTCTCGTCACCCGTGGCGATGCAGCAATTATTGAGCAGATAACCAAACAACTTCATAAACTCATTGATGTCATCAAGGTTACCGATGTTGGTGACAGTGAGTATGTGGAACGGGAGATGGTCCTGATCCGCGTCAAGGCCGAGGCCCAGACCAGAGCTGAGGTTCTGCGGGTCATCGATATCTTCCGGGGAAAGGTTGTGGATGTCAGCCCCAAGTCCTATGCGGTTGAAGTGACCGGATCGGCGTCAAAGGTTCAGGCCATTATTGATATCCTCAAGCCAATCGGCATTCAGGAGATCGTCCGCACCGGCACTATTGCCATGGCCAGAGCCAGCAAAAAATGACATCCCCACAGATCCCGATTGCCAAGGAAGGGTATCCGTTTATTGCCTTCAGCGCCTTTGTCACCCTGATCATCGCGGTTTTAGGCTATGACCTGCTCGCTCTGCCGGCACTGGCCATCACCACCTTTGTCATCTGTTTTTTCCGTGACCCGGAACGTATCGGCCCCATCAGCGAAGATGCCCTGATATCTCCGGCTGACGGCAAGGTCATCCTGATTGAAAAGATTATTGACGACCAATATCTCTTAGGCCAGGTGTACAAGGTCTCCATCTTCATGAACGTCTTTAACGTTCATGTCAATCGGATCCCTGTGAGCGGCACTGTCGAGAAGATCCTCTATACTCCCGGGAAATTTTATTCAGCAGACAGCGACCGCGGGGCCATGCACAACGAGCATTGCGCGACCATTCTCCGCAGCACCAGTGGCCATCGGCTGGCCTTTGTCCAGGTGGCCGGCCTGATTGCCAGACGGATTGTCTGCTGGCTGGAGATGGACGACCAGGTTCGTCGAGGTCAGCGTTTTGGCCTCATCCGTTTTGGATCCCGCGTCGATCTCTACATCCCCACCCAGACCCAGCTTGAAATTACCGTCGGCCAGAAGGTAAGGGCCGGCGAAACAGTACTTGGCTATCTTTCCTGAGCAGAACAGGAACCAACGCAACCTGCACACTTTTTCCCGGTGTATCCTCGAAACCATCCTTACAGGAAGGAATCTATCATGGCAGAGAATCAACCAGAAATTAGTTCAAAGTTTTATCCACTCCCCTGCATGTTCACCCTTGCCAGTCTCTTTTGTGGATTTTATTCCATGATCGCCTCTGTCAATAAAGATTTCATGAACGCCGCCATCGCCATTCTGGTCGCGGCCATCTTTGATGCCCTTGACGGCCGGGTTGCGCGGATGACAAGAACAACCAGTCAATTCGGGGTGGAGCTGGATTCCCTGTGCGACATGGTCTCCTTTGGTGTCGCCCCCGGGCTCCTGGCTTATCTCTGGGCCTTACATCCCTATGGCCGTTATGGCTGGCTGGCCGCGTTTCTCTATGTGGCCATGACTTCATTGCGCCTGGCCCGTTTCAACTCCCAGGACACGAAATCGGCTACCAAGGATTTCGTTGGCCTGCCTTGCCCTGCCGCTGCGGCCATGATCGTCACCAGCGTCCTGTTTTGCCATTATCTGGGCATCACCGGCGAGGTCAAGCACATCTCCCTGCTGCTGCTGGTCTATCTGCTCTCCTACCTGATGGTCTCGACCCACAAGTACCTCAGCTTCAAAAACCCGAAGCCCGGTCGCTTTCGAACCTTTCAAATCCTGGTTGGGATGCTGCTCCTCTTTATCCTGATTGCGGCAGAACATGAAGTCATGCTCTTTCTGATCTTTGTGCTCTATATCGCCTCCGGACCCAGCATGGCCCTCTATAACAAGATTCGCGGACTGAAGAAAACTCCACCCGTTTCTTCAGAGAATCCTTTATCGTAAACCACGCGCAGAGCCTTTGCAAACAAGGCCCGCGAGAAATAACAGCATATTTACAAGGAACTTGAGACATGTGTAGTGAACAAAAAAAATACAATGTTGCCATCGCCGGCGCGACCGGGGCCGTTGGCGGCGCCATGCTGGACGTATTACGCCGGAAGAATTTTCCCATAAACGAACTGCGGCTTCTGGCCTCTGAACGTTCCGTGGGCAAGAAAATCATGTTTTGCGGCAAAGAATACGCCGTGCAGCTTCTCTCCAAGGACTCCTTCATCGGGATTGACATCGCCCTGTTTTCCGCCGGCGCTTCCCGTTCTTTGGAATTTGCCCCTGCCGCCGCCGCCGCCGGCGCTGTAGTCATCGACAACTCCAGCGCCTTCCGCATGGATCCCGAGATTCCTCTGGTGGTCCCCGAGGTCAACCCTCATGCCATTGCCCAATACACCAACCGGGGCATTATCGCCAACCCCAACTGTTCCACCATCCAGATGCTGGTTGCCCTGAAACCAATTTACGACAAGGTTGGCATCAAGCGCCTGGTGATCTCAACCTATCAGGCGGTTTCCGGCACCGGGGCCAAGGCCATAGATGAACTGAAGAATCAAGTACTGGCCTATGCCGCCGGCAAGCCCATGGAACACAAGGTCTATCCCCACCAGATCGCCTTTAACTGCCTGCCGCACATCGACAGTTTTCTTGACAATGGCTACACCAAGGAAGAGATGAAGATGGTCAACGAGACCAGGAAGATCTTTGAGGACGACACCATCGGAGTCACCGCCACTGCGGTACGGGTTCCGGTTATTTACGGACACTCAGAGGCCGTGAATATCGAGACCAAAAAGAAGATCAGCGCCGCGGAAGTCAAGGAGCTTTTATCCCATGCCGACGGCGTTCAACTCGTGGACGAACCGACTCTGGCCCGCTACCCGCTGGCTATTGACTGTGAAGGAAGATTCGAGACCCTGGTCGGCAGGATCCGCGAGGATGAGTCTATTGCCAACGGCATCAACATGTGGGTGGTATCCGACAATATTCTTAAGGGTGCGGCCCTTAATGCCGTTCAGATTGCGGAATATTTTGTTGCCAAATATAAATAAGTGCGGATAATCAGCGGCAAAGGCAAAGGCCGAAAGCTGTTCACGCCGCCTGTGCGGGAAGTTATCATCCGCCCGACCTCTGACCGTGCCCGGGAGGCAATCTTCAACATCATTGCCGATCGGGTTCTTGGTGCCTCGGTTCTTGATCTCTTTGCCGGAACCGGGGCCTTGGGAATTGAGGCGTTGAGCCGTGGGGCCCAAAACGTCTGCTTTGTCGATTTTCATCCTCAGGCCCTTGATCTTATCAGCAGGAATATTCAGGTCTGCATGAATGCACTCAGTCAACACCCGGATGCTCACAATGCTGCTCCAGCCGATACCCATATGGATACGCCCAGCCCCGTAACCCTTATCAAACATGACCTGCGCCGGGGGCTGCCTTATTTTTCAAAAAAAATCCAGTCGCCTCCAGGTTTCGACCTGATCTTTCTCGACCCCCCCTATTCCCAAGGGCTGACTATTCAGCTTCTCAGCGCCATTGACACAAGCTCCCTGCTACGCCAGCACACCCTGCTCATCGTCGAAGAGCGCGCCAAAGAAACCCTGCCGGAACGACTAACCAGACTGACCCAGGTGGACCAGCGCAAATATGGCGAGGCCGGTTTCTGGTTCTATCAACCCCTGCCGGACCAGACAACCTGATGACTCATTCCACGCCCCAGAAAGGTTCCGCCAAATCTCCCACTCTTGCGGTCTATCCGGGTACCTTTGATCCCATCACCATGGGCCACCTGGACATCATCAACCGGGCCTTGAATCTCTTTGACCATATCATTATTGCCATTGCCATCAATCCGGGAAAGACCCCGCTGTTCACGCTGGACGAGCGCATCGAGATGATCAAGCAATGCTTTCCTGCCGACGACTCGCGCATCGAAGTCGTCGCGGTCTCCGGCCTTCTTGTCAACTATGCGATGCAGCGTGGCGCCAAGGCGATTATTCGCGGGCTGCGGGCAGTATCAGATTTTGATTACGAATTTCAGCTGGCGCTGATGAACCGGAAACTGGAACGGGATGTCGATACCCTTTTTCTGATGCCGGCCTTCCGCTGGATCTTCATCAGCTCTTCCATTATCAAAGACGCGGCCAGGCATGGCGGAGACGTAAGCGAACTGGTGCCGGCGCATGTCAACCAACTCATCATCAACGCCTTTTCTGCCGGAAGCAACAATCGCCTCTGAACCGCCACGGACCATGCCGCCCGCAAAAAACCCTCACCCCTTGCCGCCACAAACCAGGCGACGCTTCCTTTGGATCGTTGGTCTACTTGCCTTCTGCTATCCAATTCTGCGCTTTCTTGGCTACAAGATGCCCACCCAACCGCGCCTTGTTGAAGTCAAGACCACCCTTGTCCCTGGCACTTTTTTCCTGGGCCCGGACTTCATCCTTTTCGAAAACAAACAAGGCCCGTGGGCCGTATCCAGAAAATGCACCCATCTCGGCTGCAAGATCAATTATCGGGAAAAAGAAGGGTTCCTCGAATGTCCCTGCCACCAATCCCGTTTCACTCCTGAAGGTGCTGTCATTCAAGGACCAGCCCAAAAATCACTTCCCCGTTTTAAGGTAGAAAAACTCGACAATGCGAGGGGATACATTGTCACCATCTGACAATCACCCTAAATCCCCCATGAATAACCTGCTCACAGAGAAAATAGCCGACATCAAATGGGGAGAATGGAGCCTGATCGCCCTTTTTATCTCGGTGCTCTCCGGTGTGCTGGTGGCCTTTCAGTACAATGCGGCCACCCCGCTCTATTCGGCGAGCTCACTCGATGTGCTGGTGCCTTTTGGCGCATCTTTCCGCGCGCTGCACTTCTATTCCAGCCAGCTCTTCTTCCTGCTGATGCTGGTCCATCTCTGGGCCATCCTTGACCGGGCAGACGCCTATGGCCAAGGGCAATGGATCCGGCTGATCGCCACACTGCCTGTGGCCCTGCTCGTCCTCTTTACCGGTTACGTCCTGCGGGCTGACAGCACCGGTTCCTCCGCCGGCCTGATCGCCGAAAATATCATCAGCGCCATTCCGGGGGTTGGCGGCATCCTGAACGATCTCCTTTTTTCCATTACCGATGACGGCATGAAACGGGTCTATATCAATCATGTCTTAGGATTGGGGATTGTATGGGGGATTCTTGCCTGGGAACATCTACGCAAATACCGCACCTCTTTCCGCCATCATCCCCTGCTGACCGCCCTGATTCTCCTGTGCTGCCTGCTACCGGCCGCCCCCTTTGAGCCGGAAAAACTGGGAGTTTTTCACATCAAAGGCCCCTGGTTTTTTCTCGGCCTCCAGGAACTGCTCCGGTTCCTCCCCCCCTTGCTGGCCGGAGTCATCTTCCCCTCCACCCTGCTCCTTGCCCTGTTCTTCCTGCAAAAAGACAACAGATACTACCCGCAACTCCGCACCTTCATCCTTGGCTGGCTTGGCATCTATACCCTTCTCACCACAATTGCCCTCTGCCGCTGATTTGCCTTTTTCTATGGTAGATTTTCAACCTGACCAACCACTTCTATCAACAAAATCATTGACAATGACCAGACGCTTTGTATAGTATTCATATATACAAAAAAGGAGATAAAATTATGGCAAATATTGAAACACGAAAAGCGCCAATTAATATCAGGGCCTTGGCCACACAACGAAGCCTGATCGACAAAGCGGCTGCGGCATTGAATAAAAGCCGGTCTGATTTCATGCTGGAGGCTGCTTGCCGGGAGGCTGAAAATGTCTTGCTGGACCAGCGCCTTTTCTTTTTGCAAGATGAGGAATTTGACGCCTTTGAGGCGGCACTCAAGGCTCCTGTGCCCGAGGCTATGAAAAAGCTCCTGACAACCAAAACGCCATGGAAAAAATAACCGCCCCAGAGCCAATCAAGACAACGCACAGCCTGGATAATTTCGATTGTGGCATTCAGGTGCTGAACCAATGGCTAAAACGTCAGGCCCTTGCTAATGAGAGTTCAGGCGCGTCCCGAACCTTTGTTGTCTGTAAGAATGAATGTGTTATCGGCTTCTACACCTTGGCTACAGGAAGCGTAAGACGAGGAGATGCACCAGGCAGGATTAAACGAAGAATGCCGGATCCAATACCGGTCATGATCTTGGGCCGACTTGCTGTTGATCTCCATTGGCAGAAAAAAGGGGTGGGGTCTGGCCTATTGAACGATGCAGTTTTGCGAACCCGCATCGTTGCCAAACAGGCAGGCATCCGTACCCTCCTTGTCCATGCCCTTTCCGAAAAGGCCAAAAATTTCTACCTCCATTATGGTTTCCAGGAATCCCCCTTCAATCAAATGACCCTTCTGCTCAATCTTATGGCATGGGAGTCAGCCGACCATCCAGACTGACACTTTTTGTCACTTTCTGCCATTTATTGCCAGTCGACATCCTTGTCTGCCTGCTTTTTAGCCGAAAAAAACAAGGAAGAGAAAGATTCGAAAGCGGTCAGGATCGAGAATTGCTCAACATTCCTGAACCTTATTTTTTTACACAATACTTTTGACAAGTGGCATGGTTTATGAGAGAGTAGAGACAAGTTATACAGTAATCCATGGACACCTTGTCCACCACGAAGTACCCTTTAACCACACCCTGAAGGAGGGAACAATCATGATGAAACGGCTTGTGAAATTACAGAAAGACAGCCAGGGCTTCACCCTGGTAGAGTTGATGATCGTTGTTGCCATTATCGGCATCCTGGCGGCCATCGCCATTCCGCAGTTTGCCGCCTACCGGATCCGGGGTTACAACGCCTCTGCTCAGAGCGATATGAAGAACCTCGCCACCAGCGAGGCCGCCATGAATGCTGACTGGCAGTCATATGGTATATCACAGGAAACCGCTGCCGTTGCCGTTTTTGCTGCGGCTGCTGCCGGTGGTGGTGGAGGTGGCGCCTGCCTTGGTGGCGATGCTGATGCTGACGGCATCGCAGCTACCATTGGTCTGATACCAAGGGGTGTAGCCATTTCCGTTGGCAACAATGTAACGCTCATTGCAAACACTCTTGCTCCTCTTGTTGCTGGCGATCCACAAGTCTCCTTTACCGGAGCCGCAAAACATGTGCAGGGTGATACCTCCTTCGGCATGGATTCCGATTCCACATCCATCTTCCAATGCCCTCCGCTTCCCGCTGGTGGTGCCTGTATCGTAGCAGCTGGAGTAGCCATTGCCGCTGCGCCAGCTGCTTTGAATGCGGCCGTAGACTTCACAGCAGCGAACGGCTGGGTTGTTAGATAATACCCTTAAGCTCACTGATTTCGCATCACAAAGTGTGTTCAAGAAAAAGGTGCTGTCTAGCGACAGCACCTTTTTCTTTGCGCAGAAAGTAGAGGAGGGAAAAGAAGAGGGAAAAGGGGACGTTCTTGATATTTTCAGTTTTTAAAAGAACTAAAGAAACGAGCACCATTCCAGCCAATCCCCATATTTTCCAACAACTGAAGCATAGAGTTCCCCATAGTTCTTATGCGCCTCCAGCGTCCCAACCGAAAAAAATGTCCCTCCCTTTATATTTCCCCTGAACTTTCTCATTTTCTTCTCCATATTCCCTTAGTTCCCGATTTCTTGACAACG
>JAUSAB010000038.1 GCA_030653035.1 Desulfocapsaceae bacterium
GATGCTCTTCATCATCAGCAATTGTGACGATCCGGTCAAATCGAAGCGTTTCCGCTCGTTGGCAGGTTTTTTCCGTTCCCGGTCCACCACCAGCTTCAGCGGGTCGAACAACTGCGGGATTTTCTGCACCTCGTCAAGCACCACCAGCGGTGTCGTTATGTTTTCCAGGATCTGCACGGCCGAGTGTTGAAAACGATGTCGTTCGTCGGGATCGTCGAAGGAGATGTAGGTAAACGAAAGGTCAAGCCGTTCGGGGAGCTGCATTTCGCAGAGCGTGGTCTTACCGGTCTGGCGCGCGCCGGTCAGGGCCACAACCTGCTCATGTTTCAGGCGGGTGACTATGGTGTCGGTTATTGAGCGTTTGATGCTGTCCATGCCGTATTTGTATCAACTGAATTGCAAATATTCAAGGTGTTTTTGCAATGCTGTTGATTGTAATGAGGGGCGTACCACGTTTTCTGGTTTGTTGGTATTGAGAGTTCCGCCCGTCCTTGATGATCTCCCCCGCAGCGGGTACAGAAGAGAGGGCGTAACGGTTTTCCGGGCAAATCTTCAGATCGCAGAAGACAGGGTGGGGCATGTCACTTTTTCAGATCGCGCAGGTATCCGACCAGCTGATGCATCTTGGTGGAGGGATTGTCGCTTCCCGACTCCTCCGTATGTTTCTCTAACTGACTGGCGTGTATCATGGCATCCGGCAATCTTTCCTTGAGGGAAGAGAAAAGGCCGCCCGCGCCCTTGTCATAGGCGGAGATGTGTTTTTTTAGAGCTTTGATGACCGACGCACAGATGGAGCCAGACGAGCCGGTGGAACCGAACGCCTTGGTGGTATAGCCAAAATGCAAAAGGATCCAGACCTCAAAACAAGGTACCGATGTGATAGCCTCAATAGTATCCCCCTTGCCCATTCTTGCCGTCCGAATTCGTTCCAAGGCCTCATTGTAGCTGGGGTGCCGGTCTTTATCGAAAACGCAGAAAACCCGGTTGTACTTTTTTTCTTTCCTGTACGTGGTCAAGGCATAATCCACAACACTACGTGGCGATGAGCCGCACTCGTCACCGGCAATTCTGATATTGGCGGTGCTCAGCTTGAAGGCATCACGAAGTTCTTGCAAATATTTTGGTTCTGTCTTGCCTCCTTCGCAAACGATCAACACCAGGTCGTAGGCCTCACGTTTTTCTGCATCCCGACGCAGTGCATCGGCTTTCTTGGCCTTTCTCCGATGGAAGAGTTGATCCGGAGCCATCAGCGGTTGGCCTCGCTGGTATAAGGCAAAGCTCCGTAACGGCCGCTCAGATATCCCTTCTGCAAGGCTTCACCCGCCCTGGGCTTGAAGTCGGTGAGCGGATAGAGCTGGCTGGCGTTGGACTTATCTTTTTCGACAAACCATACCTGGTCGCGACGGACTAAATCCTGATCCAGAAGAGAGGTGTCGTGGGTAGTGAAGATCAGCTGCCCGTTTGCCGGGTTGGTTTTACCGCTATTAAACATGGAAAGCAGATATCGCATGATCTTTGGATGAAGACTGTTGTCCAGTTCATCGGCAATGATGATTTGGCCTTTGGAGAGCATGTCGAGCCAGGGACCGGCATAAGCGAAGAGTTTGCGGGTACCGTCGGATTCTTCTTCAAGCGGAAGGGATACCTGCGAACCTCCGCTATCGACTGGATGAAGAAAGCCAACCCGCGTCATCTTTTTGCCATCCATACTGCGACGGATATCCTCCTTAATCTCCTCGGGCATATCTGATGGCAGATCTTCGGGAGAGAAATCTTTGGTTTCCATCTGGATATCGGAGATGCTGATATCCGCTTCATTCATGAAAGCAAGGATGTGCTTTTTCTTTGCATCGTCATGGCAAGCATTAATACTGTACGTGGGGGTAAGTAACGTACTGGGGCCAATGACGAAAAGCTTCTGAAACCAGGTAAAGACCGGTTTAAGCTGCTCGCTGTTCCACTGAATTGCGGTAGAAAGGAACAGGGCGTTGCTTCTCGTCATCTCCTGCCACTGTTTTTTGCGGCCGATGAAACGGCTGCCGAAATACCATTGGTAGTCGTTGCTCTCCGCCTGAAAAGCCCTTTCAAACCAGCGCTGAGCTCGACCTTCTGGGTAGGCGATCAGCCATTCGTTGGTGACCCTTTCTTTGGTGACCGCAAAGCCGTACTGATAGCGGACGCCTTCCTGAATAAACTGCACCTCGAATTCACTGGGCTGGGTTGGGCCAAGTTGATTGAACAGGAAGGGGTTGACCGCGATCTCTTCCCCTTCTTGAAGTTCTTTGGCCGAGGAGATGACAAACTTCTTCACAAAGCCCATGGCTCGGATAAAGTTGCTTTTGCCCCCAGCATTGGGGCCGTAAACAACCGCTGAACGTAGGAGCCGAGGCAAACCGGAAACCGGACTTTCGAAAGTGTTGTTCTCAAGCAGGTCTTTCTGAGGAGTCGCGGTCAAGGATAGTTTCCGAGGCTCCCAAAAGGAACGGAAATTAGCGACACTGAACTCGATAAGCATGACAGTAGTCCTTGAAAATGAAGGGTAAAAGACATTATCCGGCCACTATCCGGGCGTCATTATATTTACACTTATACCCTCAAATAACAACATTACAAGCATAAAATGCAGAAAAAATGAAAATATTGCCTCCAAATTGATGCTCGCATCTATTTAGAGGCTAACCGATGGGGTAGCATTAGCCCGACACCCTTACTCTGTCCGAAATAAAGACCAAGGTTTTTTTCTGCGCCATAGTAGGGGGCCGCCACGCTTATTCTGTCCAACCTCGAAACCAAGAGCTCTTCTGAAAATGAACGCCCCGGATGAGTAGCGCGTTGTTTGCGTCTACCTCGATCCATTTGATGTCCCGGAGTTTGATTTACCTTGATATTGGATCGTAGCATCAGCGCTACTCATCCGGGGCGATGTCCCGCGAAGCGGGGACATCTAGATGTTATCCCTTTTTTTTTACTAAGCCGGTTCAAGTGTTTCGGCCGGGCCGACAGTTACCATGGTCTGAATTTCCTCGGTTCCCAGATCAAGAACCATGGGGCGACGCACTTGTGGTAAAGCCACAACATCATAAACTTCACCACTCCCACCGGCTAAATTTAACCAATGGGCCACCTCGCCGGAGCGAAGGTCAACAATAAACAGACCACAAACTGGTTTTAATTTATACTGATCCAGTTTGTTTTGCAAGGTCAAACCGTTATGAAAATCGGCGTGGCGTGGTCTTGAGGAGCCGACGATGGCAAAATCACCATGAAAAGCCAACCCGCGCAGAAAACCGGGGGCAAAGGCTACCGGTTCATACTGTCCGCGCGCAAGGTCTATCCGGCCCAATTCGCCCGTACCGGAGTTCGTTAGCCATAATTGGTCCTGGTAGAACCGGGGGGAATGGGGCATACAAAGACCAGATAAAATCACTTCATTTGTAGCCACATCCGTGACTGTGCCGCTATTTTCCTTAGTCTTTCGCCAACCTTCAAATTCGTCGGCAGTCTGGCTAAAGCTGGTTACATAAGCAGATTTGCCTTCTCGCATAGCTAACCCATTGAGATGGCAGCGATCGTCAGGAGTTAATTCCGGTAAAAATGGGGGTTTCCACAGCGGTACAAAGTTATCATGTTTGCTCAGGGTCGCCAGGCAGCCAAAACGGGTGTTAACAAAGATAACCTGTCCTTCATTATCTACGGCAATATCGTGAATATCTATAGAGCCGGTGGTGTGGGCCATTTGGGGAATATAAAGACGATCATAACCGGTGTCGGTCAGTTGACCTGGTGGCAAAGCATTTTCCAAACGCCAGATTTGATAACGGGTTACCATATATAATCGGTTGGTATTGGCCGCCACCAAGCCCATACAGCGGTCAAAGTGGCGCTCACATACCCATAATCGCCCATCCGGCTTCAAACCGATCATAAAGAGCCGGTTCCCCAAAGTGTTTGTCAGCATCAGGCTGACATTTTGCTCGGCTAACCACTGCGTAAAATGGGGCGAAACGGTGACATGAAAATGAGTTAACTCAATGAATTCAAAATTGGGTTGCTGTTTGGCTGAACTGGTCATGATGGCAAAATTCTCGGTAATTTAACAGATGATTTGTAGCTATTATGCCCTCGCATGGTTTTAATCTCAGTTTCCATCTTGTGAGGGTTGCGGGGGTGGCGCTGGTTTATACCCAAATCCTTTCGGGTCGAAAAAAATGGTTTTTTGAATTTCATCGTCCACCAGGCCAAGCGCCATTGGCTGGCGCACGCCGGGTAAGGTGACCACGTCATACAACTCTCGCAGGCTGGTCTCAATAAAGAGCCAGTGGACAATCTGGCCTGTGCGCAAATCAATGACAAACAGACCAAGACGAGCCTCCTGATTTCGACGTTTGAGTTCATCATCAAGTGCCAAACCGGAATAAAGATTACCATGACGCGGTTTAGATGATCCTACTATTGCGTAATTGCCACTAAAACAGAGGCCGCGCAAAAAGCCGGGGGCAAAGGCGATTGGCTCAAAACGTCCATGTTTCAGATCAACCCGACCAAATTGACCCGCTCCTGAATTGGTCATCCATAACTGACCCTGATACCAACGGGGCGAGTGGGGCATAGAGAGACCGTTAACTACAGTTTCACCCGTTTTGATATCTGTCACAGCGCCGCCATCGTGCCGGTGGTCGCGCCAACTGTCAAACTCATCCGTCTGGCTGACACTGGTAACATAAGCAGGGGAGCCATCGCGCATTGCCAGCCCATTGAGGTGACAGCGGTCGCCGGGGATAATGCTGGGTAGAAAAGGAGGGCGCCAGAGCGGAATGAAGTTATATCGTTCGCTAATGGTTGCCAGACAACCAAATCGTGTATTGACAAAGATAACCCGGCCGTTTTTGTCAATCGCCACATCGTGGATGCCGAGGAAGCCTGTAGTATGGGTGAGTCGAGGGATGTATTGCCGGTCGTAACCAGCTGCTGTAAGTTGTCCTGGCAAGAGAGAATTTTCTAAACGCCAGAGTTGATGGCGTGTACTTAGGTATAAGGTGTTATCCGCTACGGCCAATCCCAGGCAGCGATCAAAAGTGCGCTCAAAGATGGATAGCTGGCCATCCGGTTTCAGACCAATCATGAAAAATTTGAGCGGCGGTGTGGTAAAAGCCAAACTAATCTTTTGCTCGGCCAACCATGAAGCAAAATGCCGGGAGACAATAATCTCAAATTCTGGAGATGGAGCTGCTTCAGTATTCATGCTGGATCTATTTGTTTACTAAGTGAAAGAGTGATAAGTAATTGCTTTAAATAAATTGAAATAAATAAATAAGTTGGGGACACTGCCGAAAGTCGTTAGTTTAAGCGTTTTTTATATGAGAAACAAGCTGAAAATTTTGGCTGAAATTAGTATGACGCAGGTTGTCAATAGTGGACACCAAATCAGTTTGCCGTCAATCCTCTGCTGAATGGCTCA
Organism: Desulfocapsaceae bacterium; assembly: GCA_030653035.1. Classification (GTDB taxonomy): domain Bacteria; phylum Desulfobacterota; class Desulfobulbia; order Desulfobulbales; family Desulfocapsaceae; genus UBA2270. Next base: position 5,459 of record JAUSAB010000038.1, read on the forward strand.
GCAAATTCTCAGATATTTTGAGGTAACTTTTCCCTTTTCATTCGTCGCATGGCTGAATCACCTCAAATGCCTCCATTGGTAAAACGGCGAGCCGCTCCGAAGCGCAAGCAAACCCCAGGCTTTGTTCGGAATCAATTCAGCCTCAAGAAGAAACCACAAATATCCAAGTTGCATGGTTATTTGTTGATCGGTTTGGAGTATCTCGGCTTGCTGGGTATCGGCTTGGCCGCGGTCATTGTCGTCCTTGGTTATTCCGCCAACCGCTTTTCCGGTACCGGATTTTTCAAAAGTCACTTACCTTTTGCTGCCGGAATTATCGGGGTTATTATCCTGGGAGTGATCCTGCTGGGTCTCTGGCAGAGACTGCGGAGGAGGTTGCGGGAACGTTCTCATCTTTTGCCCCCGGCAGTTGTCCTCGCATTGGCGTTGGTGATCAGTGGTCTTGCCCCGCCGGAACTGTTCAGCCGGGCCTTCCTTTATTACCGCGTCCTGGTGGGCGGCAAACAAGAGGCCAGCCGGGCCGCCCTTATGCATCAGGTCTATGCTGCCTATCGTCGTTTGGATACGGCGCAGATGACAAAGATGATCAGCCAGTCCGGGCCGTATACGGCGGCAATTAAGGAGGCGGGAGCGGCTTATGGCATTGATGGTGATCTTCTTAAGGGGCTTGCCGCCACAGAATCTTCCTTTTTACCCCGCACGAGTAGCGATGGCGGCCACGGACTCTTTCAGGTCACCAAGGCGCCGGCAACAGTGACGAAGGCGGTCAACCGACTCTTTTCTGCGGAGCGCCGGGTACTCACCGATGCCCGCTATAACGCTTATCTTGGGGCGGCGACGCTCCGCCATTATCTCACTGAGATGAAGGGTGACCTTTTTCTCGGTCTTCTCGCCTATAATATCGGGCCGGCCAATGGCGGGCTGCGCTTTATTATGGACCAGTACGGGGCCACCGATTTTATAACCATTCAACCCTATCTCCAGCAACTGCCCCGTGACTATCCGATCCGTGTCCTTTCCTACTCCCTTGCCTTTCGCATAGGTAGGCAGGAAGGCCGGCTTCTCGCCTACGAAGAGGGAAAAAACGCCCTGCGAATCCAGGCCATTGGCATCCCCGGACTGCGGTAAAAAAGAATCAAGCCCCAATCAACCCGTGATGAGGCGAATGTTGACCGCGCTTTGAGGGCTTTTTGGAAATGAAAAGATGATTTTTGCTTGTATGCAGATGGCCCCGAAGCTGGCCCGCCGACTTATGTCGTTGACAGCTGAAATTGAGGAGTTAACAAGATATCTCTTGGGAGACCCCGTGTTTTCCGTTAAGTGTTGGCGCCGTCGTTCACAGGAGTTGATTCCTGGCTATCCGGTTCATCCTGGACTTCAGGAAGACGGCTGGCCAGGACCTTGTCGATACGGTTACCGTCGAGATCAACCACTTCAAGTCGCCACTGCTCCCACTCTGTCACATCGCCGGTGCGCGGCAGGTTGCCAATCAACCACATCATCATGCCACTCAACGTATTATACCTTCCCTTGTGCTCCTCGGGCACAGCTTTTAAATCGAGTCGATCTTTGAGTTCCTGAATGGGAATTAAACCGTCGAGCAGCCATGAACCGTCTTTGCGGCGAACGGCCCACACATCTTCCGGGTCGCGCGGTTTGAACTCCCCGGCCAATGCTTCCAAAACATCCTGCAAGGTAATTAGACCCAGAATTTCCCCATACTCGTCGACCACAAAGACCATTTGCCCCCCTGATTCCCGGAACTGTTCAAGCAGTTTCATGCCGGTCAGCGATTCGGGCACGTAGACAGCGGGCTGGAGATATTCGGTAATGTTGGTGGATTCATTTTTCATGCGCTGTTTAAGCAATCGCTTGGCGGTGATAATCCCCAGTAAGTCATGTATCTCGCCTCGACATACCGGAAAGCGCGAATGGTCGGAGTTAATCAGCTTTTCCAAGCTTTTTTCAAAAGGCTGCTCAATATCCATATAGACGATTTCACTGCGCGGCGTCATCAGGGAGGCTATCTGGCGGTCATCCAGCCGGAACACATTACGCACCATCTGGTGTTCGTGCTTTTCTATCAGACCCGCCTGTGATCCTTCATCCAGCATGGCGTGAATATCTTCTTCTGTCAGATTGGCGCTGTTCAATTCGTTTTTGCCGATCAACTTCAGAATACCGTCAGTCGAGATGGCAAGCAGGTAGACGAATGGGCGCGACAATTTTGCCAGAGTCAAGATTGGGCGAGCCATGAATCGAGCAATATCCTCGGCATTGAATTGGGCGATTCGTTTGGGAACCAGTTCACCGAAAACAATCGAGAAATATGTGATTCCCACCACAACGATGGTGGTTGCTCCCATGGAACTTGCCTTTTCCTCCAAGCCAAAGTTGTGAAGTATTTTGGCAAGAGGTCCGGCCAGTGCGGCTTCACCTACGATACCATTGAGAATACCGATGGCGGTGATGCCGATTTGGACAGTGGACAAAAACCTGGTGGGCTCTTCACCAAGGTGCATGGCTATGGCTGCTCCGGCGTCGCCGTCCTCGGCCAACCGCTGCAACCGATTTTTGCGCGCCGTTACCAGGGCGATTTCTGACATGGCAAATACGCCGTTGAGCAAAATCAGCACGATCAGTATGGTCATATCCAATTGCTTTCTCCTGCAAATGAAGAAAATATGTCATCCCCGGCCATCTTATTTCTCTTATACGATGCCTTATTCTCTGAGCAAATCAGCTACATTGTCAATCAATTTTATTTTTCTTGGGAAGATACGGGTGGGAAACAACGGGGGCTGGCTTCCAAAATGTTTTGATTTTGCTAACACTTGCGTTCAGCCGGGCAACGAAGTGGCGTTGGCTTTTACGAATTGTCAGGTCTTTTGCTCTTCCGGGAATAAATGTTTGCTGATTACAGAGGGGAGTTTCTTGGGTGATTGAATGCGGAGTTGTTTATTGACATTGAATCTGCCAAACACAACTTCAATATCCTTGGCTGTCACCCCGAATTCTTTGGCCAGGAATCGAACCATATGATCGGTTGCTTTGCCCGCAACCGGCGAGGCAGTGACACTCACTTTGAGCTGATCTCCTTTGGTCTTGCCGATAGCATCCTTTTTGGCGCTGGGTTTGCCGAGAATATTGAGCACCAACGTTTCACCATCCCAGGCACAGAAAGAATTTATTTTCGATTCTTTACGCGCCATTCTTCCTCCGACCTGCATTGATTTTTGCCAATCTTAGGATTGACGATTAAGATGCCTAACGTTGAGTCCAATCTGCGCGGTTTTTCGGGATAAATACGGGGTGAGCTTACAAGCTGTTATAAACTTGTCAACTTGGGAGCTTGACCCCGTGTTTTCCCGGCGTGATTACATTAGGGCCGCATTGTGTTTGCTGTTTATACAATGCTGTTGACAATGATTGTCCTAGCGACCTCCTTGATTAGCTCAATTTCACGCCTCAAAAAATCAATGTTTGCGGGAGTGGGAGAGAACGGGACGGCTTTAGTTTCATCAAAATCAGGGTTCGAATGAACAATGGAACAACGAATCGAATAAATTCGTCGAGTCAAAGTTTCACAAAACGAATTATTAGAATCAAATTTGAGGGCAATGACCTTCAGATCCTTGTTGCATTTGAGAGTGTGATCCTTTTCACAATGACCTTGAAGGTCATTATCCTCAACGAAACGTTGGATTTTTTCTTTGTCCAGGTATTCAGCAAAAACCCTAGAAATCTTAATTTTGTCGGCCATAAACTTTTCTGTCTCAGTTTTAAAAACTTTAATTGCGTCGCTGACGTATTCAGATGACCTTGCGTGAAAGTCTGGGCTAAGGATGATTTGTTTAATCTTCTTCGCCACCACACTATGAGCACTTTTGTCCATAAAGTACTCGATTATATGAAAATAGCAGATGAATTTAAAGGGCAAGTAATCGACACGCTCTCCAGTATGAAAGTACTCTATCAACTCAGGAGTATACGGCTTGTATAGTAATGTGATTTCGTCCTTTGGCAAGCGTGGCCTTGGCACTGGCGATCGGTTTATGGGTGCCTTGAGATTCTCAAGGTTTGCTGTTTCTAACACTATCCCGTAGGAGCATTCAATGTCGAAAAGGATCGATCTTAGAACCAGTCGTGTATCCGACTCCAGTTCCACCAAGTTCTTAGCGACGAGGCCAGAAATTTTTGCTATTGCACGGTTTCTCTGAGATCGGATTCCGATCATCTTGGCTGCCAAGAATCCAGTTTCAGTCTTTTGGAGAAAGCCGAGGTGAATTTCTACTGCCAGTGTTTTAGACTTGTATCCGATCGCGATCTTAATCGGTTTCAAGAGAAAGCGTTGAAGTAGTAGTGGATTTTGAAATCGATTGACTCTTGATATAACAACCTCGACATTGCCACCTACCTTTCCACCTAGGAAGTCCTTGAATAGGGCAGGTTTTGAATCTATAATTTTTTCCAAACGCTTAAAATCATTTTCTCCTTTTAAGCATAGTGTTAAGCCACCAAGATTTGGAATGGCAGTGATGTTGTAGATAGTCACTTCCAGCTCCTCTTCTTCCCCTTCTTCATTCATAACGTATTCGACTGAGGTCTCTTTCTCGACCTGAATACCGGGGTGCTTCTCTTGGAACGTCTGTATAAACTTTTCCATTAGCGATTCCTAAATAGTTAACGTTTGAGTTCAGCGGGTGCCTAAGGCAGTCCGTGGAACGAATGGTTAGAACTCATTCGTCGATGATGGCGGTGCGTTTCACAGACATTGAGTGCTTGTGTCAGCTGAATTATCTTTGTTTAAGTGTTTGGTTTCCATTCTGATGTTGTTGTTGGGTGGCCATTATCATCATTAATCTTGACCCCTGAATTCACCTCAGAAATATTCAACACACTCTCATTACGTTTAAGTATCTTTCCGAACTGTGCATTGAACGAATAAACAGCAGGAGTATCAATATTGCTATAAAAGCCACCAGAATACTGGCGTAATACATCAGCTGTTGTGAAAGTATTGCCTCTAAATGAATTAATGATTGCTTCAATGCGACTTAAACTTACTTCTATCCTTTCATCCAATGCTGTAATCTCCTTAGACATTTATTTCCCGAAATTACAGACCGGGTACTGGCACTGTTTGCAGTTGCGGCAGAGTCCGCCATGACCCATACGGGCAAATTCCTCCCGGCCGATCTTCTCGCCGGTCAGGACTCGGGGCAGGATGAGATCAAAGATGGTGATCTTGTGGAACATGCCGCAGGCGGGTAGGCCAAGGACGGGGATTTCGCCGATCCGGCCGCTGAGAAACATGGCGCCCGGCAGTACCGGTGAGCCATAGACCGTATCGGTGGCCCCGGCCTCTTTGATGCCCATGCGGGTCACATCATCGGGGTCAACCGACATGCCGCCGCTGGTGATGATCAGATCGGCGCCCGCATCAATGCAGCTGTGGATGGCGTCACTGATTAAGGTGATATCATCCGGGGCAAAGACCACCTTGATCACCTCGGAACCCAGCGCCGTGAGTTTGGTCCGCAGGACCGCCTCAAACTTGTCCTTGATCCGGCCGTGGAAGACCTCATTGCCGGTAATAATCAGACCGGCCCGTGCCTGGCGCAGGGGTTTGACCTCAATCACCGGGGCGCCGTCTTTGGCAATGGCCACGGCCTCATCGATCAGGGCCCGCGAAGAGACCAGCGGGATCAGGCGGGTGCCGGCGATGGTCTCGCCCTTTTTCACCGGGGTATTGGTGTGGAGGGTGGAGCACATCACCTCGCCCAGCATGTTGAATCGATAGAGGGCGTCGACATTGATCTTCAGCAGGCCGTCGCAATCGGCCATGATCGTAATTTTTCCTTCCACCGGCTCGGACGAGCGGGTGACCCCGTCACCAATCAGGGCGGTAGCCAGTTTTTCCGCGGCCTCATTCTCATGGATCTCTTCCGGTCCCAGTTGCAGGACATAGATATGTTCCTTGCCCAGCCGTTTCAGGTGATCAATATCTTCGGCCCGGATGATATGGCCTTTCCTGAAGGCACAGCCCTTGAACTCGTTCTGGACGATCTCGGTGACATCATGGGGCAAGACCATGCCCACAGCATCTTCCACGGCGACTGTTTTTCTCATTATGAATCCTGAAGGTGTGTTTTTGATAGGTTGATGGGGAACGTTATACGCCCCGTGACAGATGCGGCCAGATCAGGGTGTGGAGTTGCAGTTGCAGGCGAACTGCCAGTTGATCCTGCAGGATCCAGGCCGCCAGATCAGCCGGACTGAGCTCGTTTTTGACCGGCGAGAAAAGGGTGGGGCAGCTTGTGTGCAAAGCATGTTCTTTCACAAGGTCCCGCGCCCAGATGTAATCATCCTTGCCGGTCAAGACGAATTTTATCTCGCAGCTGCCGGAGATGTGTTCATTTCTGGCCTTGGCGGCACCAATGTTGCCGGCGGCCAAGGAATCGGCCGATCCGCTGTCCGGGGTCTTGATGTCCATGATCACAATGACCTCCGGGGGGACCGTGTCGATCGGCAGCGAGCCGTTGGTCTCAAGCAGCACGGTCCGCTTTCTGGCCACAAGCTCTGCCATCAACGGCAATACATTTTCCTGGAGCAACGGTTCCCCGCCGGTGATCTCGACCAAAGCATCTGGATAGCCTTCCACAAAAGAGAGGATGACCTCAAGGGCCATGGCCGCATGGGCCTCTTCATAGGTGTAGCGGGCGTCACAGTAATGACAGCGCAGATTGCAGCCGGCCAGCCTGATAAAGACGCAGGGCAGTCCGGCGTAGGTGGACTCGCCCTGGATGGAATAAAAAAGCTCGGAGATGCTGAGGGGCCGTTGCGAAATAGGCTGTGTATTCTTGATCATATCGTTGTGACGATTATTGATAGCATTGTGGGGCACTCGCGGAAAAGACGTTCCGCAGGAAGCACCCCTGGAAATATGGGGTGCAGAACGACCTGCTCCTTTTACCGTTTTTGTCAGTCCGATAATTTAAACTCGCTTATCGGTGATCCGCTCTTTGTCTATTGTACTGCCGTGGTTATGGCAGGTAAAAACATCGGCCATGAGAATTTCCGGATGGCGATAGCGTGAGTGTCACCAAGGTTCTGTCCGGCCGGGATTGTCGGATTGAGAGTGGGAACCCCTGCGCTATTGGTGATCTTGCCGACAATGGTGGTAACGGTCAAGTCGTTGGTAAGTTCATTTGCCTGGACAGTATAGGTTGTGGATACGCTCTTCGTGCTCTGGAGTGCTTCGGGTTTAAGAATAGCGCCGGTATTGAGAGTAACCCCGAGCGTACTGGCAGCAATCGTGACCGGTTCGTTGAAATTCAGCGTAACGTCAATTGTGCTGCCGAGTCCATAGGCGCCATTCGCCGTCTTAGAGGTAACGCTGGTGATGACCGGCGTCACCGCGTCCGTCCAGGTCATGATAACAGGGCCGCCTTGGAGTTGCGTGTCGATCATTTCTCCGTCCGCCTTAGTGATAAAAACTGCGGGGATCGAAATCGCTACACCAGCCATTCCCATAACCATTAAGCCGGTATCACTATTGTTATAAATGACTACCCCCACCGCACCGGCGGCAGTGGCGTTGTTGATTTTTTCGCTAAAGGCACAGGTACCCCGTCGGATAAGGGCGACCTTGCCGGTAAGACTTCCTGGTGTTAACGGACGAGTATTACAGGCATCATCCGCGATCAGGGTTGTCCCGGTACGCTGCAGCAGATAATGTCCTGAAGTGGGAGGAAGTGACCCCTCTCCCGGAAGGTACCAGATATACGTCACATCGTCTGGGGAGAGAGTAAATGCTTGGGCGCCCCACGCACCGGTAGTCGTCAAGAACGACATCAGGATAAAAGGCAACACGAGTAACCATGATTTTCGGAATGAAATGTTCCATTTAACACAAGGCTTTTGAGATAACATCACGCGACTCTCCTTTTTCATGTTGACCTCTGTGTCCAAAACGATGCTATATACAATATGATTTCATGCAGAAACAGAGATACACAGGTTTTTTGCGTCAAATCAGGCATCCTTGCCTGGGCCATAATAGATCAATCCTGAGCTCTCGGTTTCCCGTACCTCTACGCTGTAGAGGCTGTAGCGTTCATGGTGCAAGCTGTTTCTGAGCTGTTCGAATAAATAAACCGCGATATGCTCGGATGATGGGTTCTGACTGACAAAGGCCGGATGCTCATTGAGGTCGCGGTGATCGAGGGTATCAACCACAGCGTTGACCTTCTGCTTAAGGATCTTGAAATCTATACCCATTCCCAGTTCATCCAGTTCGGTAGCGCGGACTGTGACCTGAACGTTCCAGTTGTGACCGTGCGGGTGTTCACAATTGCCGGGATACTCCCGCAGGTGATGGGCTCCAGCGAAATGGGTCTTGATAAAGATGTCAAACATGGGTGTTCCTCCGGGGCTATTTTTCCAGGGTGATAGCGGCCTGTTCATTATTCAACAGGACACGGCTGAAAACCTTGGAAAATTTATAACTGAAATGGTAGGGTGTGCCAGAAATTCAAGGTCAAAATGACCATATATATTGTAGCAGAAAAGGAGTGAAAGAGCATGGCCTTTATTGCCCCCCTCAGGGGAGTCCATTTTAATCCGCAGAAAGTCGGGAAGCTTGATGAGGTTGTAACCCCGCCGTACGATGTAATCAGCATCAATGTTATTGATTCGTATCGTGATAGAAATCCCTACAACATGATCCGTCTGGATATCGTCAAGAATCCGGGTGCAGGTGATGCCAGTACTGCGCGCTACCAGGAAGCGGCCGATCTGTTCCAGCAGTGGCTGGATGAAGAGGCGCTGGTGCGTGATTCTGAGCCTGGGATCTATCTGTATCATACCGAGTATTCCCACCCCTCCGGTAAACGGCTGACCCGCAAGGGTTTCGTCTGTTTGGTTGGGCTGGCCGAGTTTGCCGAAGGCGTGGTTAAACCCCATGAGCAGACCTTTGATACGGTTATTGCCGATCGTCTGCGCCTAACTGCCGCCTGCAAGGCCCAGTTCAGTCAAATTTTCTCTCTTTATTCTGATCCGCACAATGACGTGCTGACCCTGCTTGAACAGCAGGAGCGTGAGGCCATTGGTTCGGTAACTGATGCCGACGGCTGTGTTCACAGTCTATGGAGGGTAATCAATCAGGATGTGATCAAAGATGTGCAGCGGCAATTTTTAGACAAGTCGCTTTATATTGCCGATGGCCATCATCGCTACACCACGGCCCTGGCCTATCGCAAGATGGTGCGTGAGGCGACAGGTTCATTGCCCGCCAACAGCCCGGCCAATCATATCATCATGTACCTCTGTCCGATGGAAGACCCCGGTCTCTCCGTCTTGCCCACCCACCGGCTACTGCGATGGCCGGGCAAGATGGAGGCCGGAGAGCTGTTGACCTGTCTTGATCGCTATTTTCATTGTGAAGAAATCACCGGCGGTAGTCGGGAGGCGCTGATTAGAGAGGTACTGGCACGGATGGGTGAGCTTGAACGGCAAGCGCTGGAGAAAAGTTCTTCAACTTTCGGGGTCTATCACCCGGTTGAGGACCGATGCTTTCTGCTTAGCTTGAAACAGGAAGCCAGGGATATTCTGGCCGGGAGGCCGGAACCGCTGCGGGATCTTGATGTAGTCGTCCTGAATGATATTATTTTGGAAAAAGCCTTGGGGCTTGATCATCATCGCTGTGAACAGGAAAATCTTATCAGGTATTACAGCGATCCTGATGAGGCCCTTGATGTGGCGGTTAAGGATTGTCTCTGCAATGAAACATTTACCCCCCTGCTTTTTGTCATGAATCCGACCAGGGTCGGGCAGGTTCGGAATGTGGCCGATCACAATCTGATCATGCCCCATAAATCGACCTATTTTTATCCCAAGATCATGACCGGCCTGCTCTTTAATCAGTTGGTTGATGGTGAGGTCATAGACAGGATTGCATAGCAAGGCTTCTTGAATGGACCGTGACCTGGTCAAGCAGGCCGACCCGGTAAGTTGTGACACCCTGTTCAGCGGCAGGGTACACTGCCTGCAACATCAGGCCGGCTACCGGTTTTCCGTGGATGCGATCCTGGCCGCCCATTTTTCGCCGCCACCGTCAGAGGCCAAAGTCCTTGATCTCGGCAGCGGTTGCGGGGTCATCGCCCTGATCTATCTGTACCGCTGGCGGGAACAGATTGCCTCAGTTTCCTGCCTTGAGTTACAGCCGGGGCTTGCCGCTCTTGCCTCCCGCAACAGGGAGATGAACGGGTATGGGGAGAAGATGAAAGTGGTGCAGGGGGATCTGCGGCATATCCTTGATTTTTTCCCGGTCGAGAGCTTTGCCCAGGTGATCTGCAACCCGCCCTTTTATAAAAAAAATTCCGGCAGGCCCTGTCAGGATCAGGAATCTTTTATCGCCCGGCATCAGGTGCATTGCAGCCTGGCCGAGGTGGTGGGGGCCGCAGCGGCGGTGGTCAAGAATCGCGGCAAGGTGGTCTTTGTCTATCCTGCCACCGGATTGAATGCCTTGTTCTCCGCCTTCCAGCAACACCATCTCGTTCCCAAGCGTTTACAGATCATTTACAGTTATCCCGATGCCCCTGCCCCTGCCCGGCTTGTCCTGATTGAAGCCATCAAAAATGGTGGCGAGGGCGTGCAGATCCTGGCCCCGTTTTATATCTATGAGCGACGCCTGGGGGCGTACAGCACGGAGATGCAGAGACTCTATGACCCGGATTGGATAAGGGAAGAAGAGTTTCTTGCAATTTGAACCTAAAAACGGCAGTTACTTCATAATGTAAATACCGCTCCCCCTCATCCCCAGCCCTTCTCCCTCAGGGAGAAGGGAGAAAGCTCCCTCTCCTTTTGGGAGAGGACCGGGGTGAGGGAAAAAAGCTGGCCATGCAAGAAGTTATTGCAAAATCATTATATCCAACTGCCGTTTTTAGGTTGAAAGATCTTAAAAACCGTCTCTTTGCTGCTATTTTTGAATTCCAGTGACGGTTTTTACCATCCGCCACCGCCTCCACCGCCGCTGCTACTGCCTCCGCCACCGCCTCCACCCCCGGAAGAACTCCCGCCGCTTGAACTGCCCGGCGCGGAAACCCCGGCTCCAACCGCCGCCGCTGCTGCCGCCCAGGATCCACTGGCTCCAGCCCCGCCAAACGACCCACCGCCACCGGTCCAGCTTGTTCCACTGTTGCCGCCTCCTGAAAACGATGCAGCCGACGATGAATGGCTTGTTGTACCCACACTGGAAATCGACTTCCCGTGCGAACGGAACCAGGAATCAACATTGGATCCCAGGCCAAAGGCAAGGATATAAGGGAACCAGTCATCAGACAGATGGGGAGCAGGACTTCGCAGTTGTTTCATGAAATAGGTGCGGGCTGAAAGCAGCTTTTTGCGTACTGCAATTTTTGCCGGTGCCTCGTCAATTCGAAGCGCGTCCAGAATCAGGTTGAATATTGCAAGATTCCAGACAACCGCTGCTATGAGCGCCGGGGCACGGAAGAGATATGTCGGGGCCCCAAAGAGATATTGGATTGTCGGGATGACAAGCGGCAATGCGAAAGCACTGACAAGGGCAAGTCGCAGGGGCAAGTTGTCGATCGCACGACAGTTGAAACGGGCGGCTACTGTTGCAAAGCCAAGCGAACAAACCCCAAGAAAAGCTCCCGTTGAGGCAAGGGCGCCGTCATTGTTACCGCCCCAGACACCGGTCAGCACCAGCAACGTCAATGCAGCCGGTACGGCAATCAGATCAATCTTCCAGTTCACCGGTTTGGTCTTTTCGGTCCATTTGGCTAAATTGCTGAGTTGTTGCTCAATCGGTTTTTCGATAATCGCCGTAAGATCGAGACCTTTATTCTTGTAGAACTCCTGGATGGCATTGGTATCGGTGTTGACCCGGCTGTTAAAAAACAGCTTATTAATTACACTGCCGTGATAGCCGGTTATGCTTTTGCGGTCTACCAGCAGTTGCATTGTCATTATGGGTTTACGCAGGAAACGGGGCTGGATGCCGGTCTTGATCTTTTTGTCATGTTCCAGTTTGGCCAGGATCGCGGCGATTTCCGCCGCGCCAACCTTTCCATCCCACGCCGCGCCGATGACTTCCGGCGGCAATGAAAAGACCGTTTTTTCAAGCCATGGTTCATCAATTTCTTCAAGGGGAGTGAGATTGCCGATCCGTCCCACTTTCCGTTCCAGGGCCAGAAATCGGAGAAGAAGCGCCCCTAGTCCCGCCGCCAGCAGCACAAGCATTGCATAGCCTACCCAATGAGGAATTGGGATGATAACACTGGCCGGAGATGTCTTGCCGTGATATTGCAACTCGCCGCGGACGATAACGCCTCTACCCGGTTCAAGATTATCCTGGTTGATGGTAAGCGGCGAGTCGAGCCCGCTCCATAGGGGATCAAGGGTAAAATGCAGCGCAAAGTGTTTGATTCCGCCTTGTCGATCAGGAAAAGCGAAGTCGTGGGCCAGCTTGAAATGGTTGTTGCGGCCACGGAGAACGCCGCTGAGGGTGTAGCGGATACGATAAGTGAGTTCTTTGTTTTCAAATTCGGGATCTTCAGGGAGACGACTGCGCCAGCGTAGGGTCATCGAATCTTTAAAGAAATCATAGTGGTCGACAGCGGCAATATTCCCACGGGTGAGGGGAATAATTTGGGTGCCGTCAATCCGGTCGACTCCTTCGAGGTGGAGTGATTGGCCGGCGCGAACATTGAATTGTCGTTCGCCTCCGTTCCAGTCACCATTGAAGACATAGGTTTGGGTCTCGGAGACATGGAGCAGGCCATTGCCGTCGAGTTGGGCGTCAACCGCTACTACCGGCCAATAGAGCGCTTTTGACTGCGCGGTTGTTGCCGCAAGGAGCAGGATGCAACAAAGAAATATGCGATGAAACATAAGTGACACCTCGATGACAGGACAGTGGCCGGGAGAAAGGATGTATGTTTACCTTTCAGTCAGATTAAAGGGTGTAGATTTCAAAGTCAAGGGAGGGCATTGCGGTCTCATTATATTGGTGCCGGTCAGGGCAGGGGCATTTGATTTGTTAGCGGAATTTTTTAATGGAACAGAACGACAGGAATGTGATACTGTGACCAGTGCTTATCATCAGGTGCAATATTTCAGGACTTTACTCCGGTAATACCCTTCGACAAGCTTAGGATGAACGGTATCTTAATTGGATTTATTGGTCTTTTCCCGTTCGTGGTGAGCCTGTCGAACCACTCATTATACTTTTGCAACAGGCTCAATTAATGGCTTTAACGAGTTAGACACAGGATACGACTTTATGCTGGCAAAGGTGCGAAGCGGGGCGGTAGTAGGGGTGGATGGTCTGGCGGTTGAGGTCGAGGTGGATATTGCACTCGGTCTGCCGGTCTTTACCACCGTTGGCCTGCCGGATGGAAGTGTGCGTGAGAGCAAGGATCGGGTCAAGGCGGCAATCAGAAACTGTGGCTATGAATTTCCTAATCGGCGGATAACCGTTAATCTGGCCCCGGCGGATATTAAAAAGGGTGGGGCCGGGTTTGATCTGCCCATGGCCCTCGGTATCTTGGCGGCCACCGGGACCTTGCAAAGCGACAAGCTGGACCAGTACTGGGTTCTGGGTGAGCTGTCCCTTGACGGTGCTGTCCGGGCGGTGCGGGGTGTTTTGCCGATCACGCTTGCGGCCAGGGATCTGGGGATGAAAGGGATCATTATCCCGGATGCCAATAAGATGGAGGCGGCGGTAGTCGATGGGATTGAGGTGATTGCGGTCACCACCCTGCACCAGGCCGTTGAGTTTCTGGCCGGAATCATCGACTGCGCCCCTTTTCATCTGGACCCGGCCACCTCTTTTGCCAGGGCCAGAAGCCATGAGGTCGATTTTGATGAGGTCAAGGGACAGGAACATGTGAAACGGGCGCTGGAGATTGCCGCCTCCGGTGGTCATAATATCCTGCTGAAAGGCCCGCCAGGATCGGGCAAGACGATGCTGGCCCGCCGCCTTCCCACCATCTTGCCCGATCTCAGCTTTGCCGAGGCACTCGAAACTTCCAAAATCTATTCCATCATCGGCCTGCTGCCCGAGGACATGCCCTTGATTGCCACTCGTCCTTTTCGGTCGCCGCATCATACCATTTCCGATGCCGGACTGATCGGCGGCGGCCAGATCCCGCGTCCGGGCGAGGTGTCGCTGGCCCATAACGGGGTCCTTTTTCTTGACGAACTCCCGGAATTCAAGAAACATGTGCTGGAGGTGCTGCGCCAACCCTTGGAAGACGGAACCGTGACCATTGCCAGGGCGAATCTTTCCCTGAAATTTCCGGCCAGGGTAGTGCTGGCGGTGGCCATGAATCCCTGTCCCTGCGGATTTCACGGGGACAAACGCCATGAGTGCCTGTGCAATCCAGCCCAGATCCATAACTACACGAGCCGGGTCTCCGGCCCTTTGCTGGATCGTATTGATCTTCATCTGGAGGTAGCAGCCCTGCCGTTCAAAGAGATGAGCGCCGAGCGGCAGGGAGAATCGTCCGCCGCGATCAAGGCTCGGGTGGATCAGACCCGCGAGGTGCAGAAGAAGCGGTACGCGCGCCATGTGTCGGTCTTCTGTAATGGCCAGATGGGGCCCAAGGATATCAGAAAATATTGTGCTCTGGATGCGCCTTCAACCAGGCTTTTAGAGAAAAGTGTCGAGCAGCTTGGCCTTTCGGCCAGGGGCTATCACCGGATTTTGAAAATTGCCCGGACCATTGCCGATATGGACCGCAGTGAATCCTTGCAACTGGGGCATGTGGCCGAGGCCATCCAGTACCGGCGGATGGCTTGATTGTCATTGGTCCGGCCTATGTTAAAATAATCATTCCGGAGGTTCAGGCCGCCGGGAATCCAGTTGCTACAGTTAAAAAACGGTTACAAAAAACGTGGACGAAAAGATGCAGACAAAAGGAATTGTGATAGCCGGCCTTGCTGGTGGGTCAGGCAAGAGTGTGATCTCGGTCGGCTTGACTGCGGCCTTGGCCCGGCAGGGCAAGAAAGTGGTGCCATTTAAAAAAGGTCCTGATTATATTGACGCCGGCTGGTTGAAGCTGGCGGCCGGCACCAGTTGTTATAATCTTGATCCCTATCTGATGGACGAGGAGGTCATCCGGCAATCCTTTCTTGTTCATTCTCAAGGTGCGGATCGGGTGATTGTGGAGGGCAACAGGGGGTTGTATGACGGCGTCAATGCCGAAGGCGGGTATTCCACCGCCGAACTGGCCTTGTCCCTGAATATGCCGATCCTGCTGGTGGTCAACTGCACCAAGGCCACCCGCACGGTAGCGGCCATGGTGCTGGGCTGCCAGAAATTCGATGAACGGGTCGATATCCGGGGGGTGATATTGAACCAGATCGGGACCGAGCGGCATCGCACCATTGTCACCCAGGCAGTGGAGAAATATACCGGTCTGCCGGTACTGGGGGCCGTTCCCCGGATGAAGCGCGACATCTTTCCCATGCGCCATCTCGGGGTCACCCCACACCAGGAGTATGAGGGCAGCGGGGCGGCCATGGATTTTCTGGTGGCAACCATGACCGAGCATCTTGATCTGGCGCGGATTGAGACCATCATGGCCCCGATTGGGCAGCCATTGCCTTTGGGGCAGGAGATCCTGCAGCAGGATCCTGCACGGCTGCGGATCGGGATTCTGATGGATGCCGCCTTTCAGTTTTATTATTCGGAAAATCTTGAGGCCCTCGAACGGCTGGGTGCGGAACTGGTCATGATCAATGCCCTGACCGCCAGTGTTCTTCCCGAGCTTGATGGCCTCTATATTGGAGGAGGCTTTCCCGAGACCAGCGCCGCCGAACTTGCCGCCAACAAAGGGTTTCGCCAGTCCCTCAAGCTGGCGGCTGAGAGCGGACTGCCCATCTATGCCGAGTGTGGGGGGCTGATCTATCTGGGAGAATCAATCGTGCTGGAGGGTCAGGAGTACCCGCTTGCCGGGGTCTTTCCCATTCGCTTCGGGATGTCAAAAAGGCCGCAGGCCCATGGTTACTCGGTCTTTGAAGTGGAAGGGGACAACCCCTTTTATGCGCGGGGGACCGAGATCAAGGGCCATGAGTTCCGTTATTCCACCATCCTTGACTGGCAAGGCCAGCCGGAACAGCTTGCCCTGAAGATGACCAGGGGGCAGGGCTTCATGGCCGGTCGCGACGGCCTGACCATGAACAATGTTCTGGCCTTGTACACCCATGTCCACGCCGATGGCACCCCGCAATGGGCGGAAGGATTTATGGCCAGGTGCCGCCTGCAGAAGGCGGGAGAAAAGCGGTGAGTGTTGTTTTGATGGCGTGAGCAGGCCGGCTATTTAAGGATAAATCCGGAAACAGGCAATCCTTTCCCCCAATCCTTCCAGGCGCCGGTGAGGATATCCAGGGTCTTGGTTGAACTGTTATAGTCGGCCTCAATATTGGTTTCCAGACTGCACCGCCGATCATAATTGGTGTGGCTGAAGATGATCCGGTAATGCGGGGCCTTTTCGGCAATCACCTTCTCAACATAGGCCACATGCCCCGTGGGCATATGGTTGCGTTTGTTGGCGCCAAGGATAAGGACGCTGTTGTCCTTGGGGACCAGTGAGGTGTTGCCACGCTTTTGCTCACAGCTAAACCAGGTCAGGGGGCCATTGTTCCATCCAATACAGCAACTGCTGATACCGCTCCGGCACCGGGCAAAGGGAAGACTTTGGGGTTCGCAGCGTCTGCCTTTTTTCTTTTTTTTCTGAGTCACGGTTGGCTGCAGGTGATAGCATTGCTGGGTTGAACGGCCCTTAGCGGCAGGGGTTGCAACAACAGGTTCGGGCAGTAAAGGGGTGTCGCACGGTTTTTCTTTTTCCGACTGAATGGGTTTGGTCCTGTCAGGCAGTATCTCACAGCATTCAGCACCTTGCACAGGCTGCCGGCTGAGCTGGGTTTCTGTCTGCTGTCCGTCTCTGGCGCATCCGGCGAGAAACAGTAAGAGCAGCCCATGTATAAGCCATGGCGCGCGTTGTGACCGCCAGCTTGTCATATGAGGGGTCGGCTCAATTGGATCTGGGAGCAGTTCCCAACACCTTGGCATTGATCATCTGCTTTTCCGACTCGGTTGGTTCAGGTTGCATCCAATGAATAAATGTCTCGGTTACCCGCATAAAATCGCCATTATCCGTCTTGCATTTGTCACAGATGCTTTCCGCCTGATCGCGGTAGATAATGACTTTCGAGGCCGGCTCTCCGTCTTTGGCCACCGCCGCCATCTTCCGGCAGCCGCATTCAAGCCGGACGACCACCACGCCGATCCCATCCGGACTTCCTTCCAGAATCCCTGCAATCATTGCTTCTTCTGATTTCTCTGCTACCAGCGCCGCGCTTACTTTTGCTTTCTTTGTCTTTGATGCCATGTTTTCTTCCAGTGGTTGAATAATGTTAAATGGGTATCAGAATCAAGACTCCGATAAAAAATATTCAAGAAATAAGCGTCATAGCCATTCCAATCTTTATTCAGAACGATCATGACAGATTGTTGCAAGGTAACTTCCTCTCTTATTGACTTCCTTTTGTAACAGCTGGCAAGAACATCGTCCAGGGGAATTTCTTTTGGAAAACTACCGATATTTCCTTAATGTCATTCATGATTACTATGCAATCTTCTTGTCCCGTACAACCATCATTCGACCAGCCAATAAAGACATTACCCCTCGCAGGAATAGCGGTGAGGGTCACTTCGTCACCATTATTATAACTTTCTGAACAGTCAGTGCCGCAATTAATACCGGCCGGCATGCTTGTCACTGTACCGAGGCCGGTTTTATTGATTGTGAGCGTATAGGTGTTAAGTGTAAAAGTCGCCGAGACAACGCAATCCCCTGTAATCGGGGCAGTGGTTTCATCCCTGCTTGTTATCGCATTATCCGTGTTGCTGTAGCTGATTCCGCATCCTAAGATACCGGCAACGTGATAACCTGTTGCCGCATTGAAGATGAAATGCGTGGTAGCATTGTAATCTATTGTCTGCGGCGATGTAGTTCCGGCATTAAGGCTGCCGTTGCCACCGGCTGAGGCGGAAACCGTGTACTGGTTGAGGGTAAAGGTCGCGGTGCAGGTTTTGTTGCTGTTGACGAGGATGACATATGGGCTTGCTGTCCCATAACAGTCGCCGCTCCAGCCGGTGAAGGTAGATCCGGTGGCCGCAACGGCGGTTACCTGGATCGGTGTCTGATAGGGATAGCTTCCACTGCCTCCTACGGTGCCTGATCCTGTTCCTTCCTTGTTGACCGTGAGGGTGTACTGGTTAAGGGTGAAGGTCGCGGTGCAGGTTTTATTGCCGTCGATCAACATGTCAAGCGGGCTTGCTGTCCCGGCGCAATCGCCGCTCCAGCCGGTGAAGGTGGAGCCTGTGGATGCGGCTGCGGTTATCTGTTGCGTTGTTCCATAATTATAGGTTCCGCCACCAGTTACGTCGCCCGCACCTGTTCCAGATTTGTTGACCGCGAGAGTATGCTGCGGAATTGCCATTGTGGTTACGCTGAAAGTATCTGTAACGCCGCCAATGTTAAGGACCAGGTCTGTCTGGGTGGAATAGCCGGCAGATGAAATCTGGCGAACAGTTATCGTATCGCCATTAATTACTGTGCCGGTATCTGATGTCCAAGTGCCGTCGTTGATTTGATATTCGCAATTTGTGCCTGTGCATGATGGGATTGATATATTTACCGCACTGTAGATGTCGCTGACAGCAATTGCGTCAGAGGGTATAACAGTACTTAAATTGACATCTGTCTGGTCGGTAAAGGTAAAGGCACCTGGGCCTGTAGCTTGAAATACCTGCAATTCCCTTATGGAAATATAGCCACTTCCTCCGAGTGCGCCTACATTTCCACCTGGCAAGCCTATCAACCTAATGCCAGTAATGCCACTTATGCTGTTAAAATTAAAAAGCCAGCTTCCTTTATAAGAATATCCCAGGGAAGTTGCAGTACTGTAGTCGGCAGAGTAGCGGCCTTTATTGAGATTGGCCACGTCGTGCCATTGAGTACCATCCGTTGTGTATTGAACTTTCAGGGGATTATCAACTGTGTCAATGAACCATCCGCCATCTGCATTAAATGTTATCCCGAACCCAATCGCTCCAACATGGTCTTGGGGTGTTGACCATGATATCCCAATAAATTTATCTCCCGAAGGTTGGCTGACATCCCATACTTCATTGCTATTGTCAAAATCACCATCTATTATTTCATTTCCGGCACCTACCTGCCATGCGTTATTAGAGCAAATGGGCGTCCCGCCTTGGGTCAAATTAGTGCCCAAATTTATAGATGCTCCAAAATTGGGATTACCATAAACCGTCAGTTCGGTTACTGAAGCCCAACCAGAAGAATCCCAAGCTGAGGAGGGACTGGTATCTCCATGTAATCTGACCCCCCAGATATTATCAAGTGGAACATTTGGGGTAATACTATATGTGATTTTTCTTCCGTCGGCAAAAGATGAATCGTATGTTTTGTCCCATGTGGCAGCAACTGTAGTCCATGTACCGCTTAAAGATGAAAGATATTGCAGAGACGGGGTGCCGTTAAAAGTTCCGCCATCTGCAAAGCTGTAATCAGTATAAATCACGTTAGTAACAGAGACAGGATATTTGAATTTATACCCAAAAAAATCAGGCGGAGGTGTAGACCCTCCTTGGACGTTGACATCGCCATAAGTAACGGCAACATTAGCGGTAGAACCATCGTTGATAACCCACCAATTACTCTGGTTCCCCCTGTATTTAGCATAGTCATACAATCCACTCTCTGCAAGCAAAGCAGTAACAGATTGCCCTCCGTCGAAGCCCAGATTTACCAAATAGCGCGCTTGAGTCATAGCCCCGTTACCGGTAGCGTTATTTGTAGTAAGATCATCTATATTAACAGGCGCGGTAGAATCTGCCACAATAGCGGCTCCGTTATAGAGTGTTCCGACATGATTGTATTGAGATGCATCATCAGCTGTTGGAGAGCCCGCCGCATCGTTAAACGGCCAGTAGGCGACAAGTCCTGTTTCATTCCCTACCAGACTGCGATTCATTGCATATTGAATTTGCGCCTGCGTTCTCGCGACATTCCAAACTCTTAGTTCATCCATCTGCCCGTTGAAATTATTGTAATTCGTCCAGGGTGCTTTGCCGATGTACATGGCGAGATCGGACTCTTTCAGATCTCCTGTCTGAGCTACCGTATTTTCGAGGTTTCCATTGATATAAATCTTCATGGTCGCGCCGTCATACACCCCGGCGACATGAGTCCAGGTGTTATTTTGGACCACAGTAGTAGAGGTGACACCAACTTCACCCCCAGCGGTGACTGGCGCAATATTAAAATTTACTGTATCCGGAAAAGTGCCACTGTTTGACTTGCAAAGTCGGTACGAATACCATGGGTTTCCGTCACTGGGGTTTAATTGCTTTCCCATTATCAGTGCCCATTCTCTGGCTACGTCGGGCTTGATCCAGGCTTCCACGGTCAGGGCGCTGAAGGTTTTCAGTTCAGTTGAACTCGTCGCGGCAATAAAACTGTTTGACGCCAATGTGAACTGAGCTGCATTGCCTGACGCAGCCTGGACGTGCAGCTCAGTTATGGTGAAAAATATTATTGCCGCGCCGGCAATACCAATGGCACGCACCAGCGCCTCGGTTGCTTTTTTAATTTTTGAGGCCATGATCTTTTCCAATGTTGAATAATGTTGAAGAGGTATCAGAATTAAGACTCCGATAAAAAAACATCAAAGAAATCAATATCATGGTCATTTTGCTCTTTGTTTGGAATGACCATGATGGATTTTTGCAAGACGACTCCATTATTGTCGAATACCCTTGGTAATAGCAGGTAGAAACATAATCCAGGGGAATTTCTTTTGGAAAACTACCGATATTTCCTTAATGTCATTCATGATTACTATGCAATCTTCTTGTCCCGTACAACCATCATTCGACCAGCCAATAAAAATATTGCCATTAACAGGAATAGCGGTGAGGGTCACTTCGGCGCCATAATTATAACTCTCTGAACAGTCAGAGCCACAGTTAATGCCGGCTGGGTTGCTTGTCACTGTGCCCGCGCCGGTTTTATTGATTGTGAGCGTGTAAGTGTTAAGAGCAAAGGTCGCGGTACAGGTTTTATTGCCGTCGATCAACACGTCAAGCGGACTTGTTGTACCGTCGCAGTCGCCGCTCCATCCGGTGAAGGTGGAGCCTGTGGAAGCGGTTGCGGTTATTTGATGTGTTGTTCCATAATTATA
>JAUSAB010000022.1 GCA_030653035.1 Desulfocapsaceae bacterium
TATAATGGGCCGGGGCCGCCTCCGGGGCCAGGGTTACGACTCGGGTAAACCAGTTGGCAGCCTCGTCCAGTTTTTCATTTTCAAAAAAGAGCAGGGCCAGGAGATAACTGAGCTGCGGATCGTCCTGGTCGGCAGCGAGCAGGGCCTGATAACCGGCCAGGGCCTGCTCAAAATCTCCGGCCTGATGATATTCTTGGGTCTGATCAAAAAGGTCCATAGTATCTATTTTATTGTGGCAACATCGCCAGTAAGTTCGCCTGCCATCTTGGGGTTGTCAAAAAGCAGACGGTCATACGTCTCAAACTTGCCGGACAAGATACTCCAGCAAGGCCCCCATCCAACCATTGATCTCCCGGCAACGCACACCCTCGGCCAGGATCTCTTCCTCGGTCTGGATCCAGGGTGCGGGAACCAGTTCCACGCGACAGTTTTCAACAAGAGACGCGGCGCTTACCGGAGTGGTCTCCAGATGAAACTGCAGGCCGATAACCCGTCCCTCATACACAAAGGCCTGATTAACACAGGCTGCGCTGGAGTAAAGCCGTACTGCCTTATCAGGCAGGGTAAAGGTATCGCCGTGCCAGTGAAACACCGTCGGACACTCAGGCAATACACCCTCCAGGCCCTCAGGAACATTTCCGACCCGCTCCAGTGGGAACCAGCCAATCTCTTTCTCCTTATTGGCCGTCACCTGCGCCCCCAGAACATAAGCCAGAAGCTGCGCACCCAGACACACACCCAGCACCGGCTTGCCCGCCGCAATCACCCGCCGCAAAAAATCCTTCTCACTTTGAAGCCAGGGATATTGGTCCTGATCATGGACGCCCATGGGCCCACCCATGACAATGAGCAGATCAAACAGGTCGAGCGGCGGCAAGATTTCACCGGCAAACAGCCGGGTACAATTCAGCGTATGCCCCTTTTCCCACGCCCACTTCTCCATGCTGCCCAGCCCTTCAAAATCAACATGCTGCAACCAATGAATCTTCATCTCTCTCCTTCGTCTTTCTCTTAAAGAGAGATTTCATTCTCTCTTTTCTTGTGGTACAGTTTTGTACTGTCATTCACGAAATAAATCACAAAATAGCATAAATACCCATTAACATCCACCCCCTGTTCCGGCCATGCCAACTCCCGCGCACACCGTTCTTCTCATTGACGACAACAAGGTCACCCGGGCTCCGCTTGTCACCGTCCTCGAACAGGCTGATTATAAAGTCGTGCTTGGCTGTTGCGCCGAAGAGGCTATGAAACTGCTGCGAACCCGGACCCCGGACATTATCCTTCTCGATGTCATGATGCCCGGCATAAATGGCTTCTCTTTCTGCCGCAAGCTGAAAAAAGACCCCAAATATCAGGATATCCCGGTCATCTTTCTCACCTCTTTGTCCCAGCAGACCGATATCGTCAAGGGCTTTGACGCCGGCGGCCAGGATTATATCATCAAACCCTTCAACCAGCAGGAACTGCTGGCCAGGGTCAAGACCCACATCCACCTGCATGACACCCTCCTGGAAAACAAGCGGCTCAGTCGCCTGTCCCTTGATGCCAGTAAATCCAAGAGTGAGTTCCTGGCCTCCATGAGCCACGAGATCAGGACCCCCCTCAACTCGATCATCGGTATGGCAGAGGTGCTGGCGGAAACCACCCTTTCTGAAGAGCAGCACGAATATGTGCGCATCTTTCGTTCGGCTGGCGAAAGCCTGCTCGAAATCATCAATGACATCCTTGATCTGTCCAAGATAGAAGCCGGCCAAACCGAACTTGAGGCCATCGACTTTGACCTCCCAACCCTGCTTGAATCGGTCACCACCATTGTCTCCCTGCGCGCCGATGAACAGGACACCAAAATCCACACCCATATTGACGGCGACGTCCCTTTCTACCTCAACGGCGACCCCACCCGTCTGCGGCAGATCCTGCTCAACCTGGTGGGCAACGCGGTCAAGTTCACCGAAAAAGGCCAGGTTGAGATCACGGTCTCAACACAGGCTCAATCTGGTGGAGGCCAGGAACAACTGCTTTTTGCCATCAAGGACACCGGCATTGGCATCCCCGCTGACAAGCAGCAACTGATCTTTGACAGCTTCACCCAGGCGGATTCTCTCACCACCCGCAAATACGGCGGCACCGGCCTCGGGCTTACCATCTGCCAGAAGCTCCTGAATATCATGCAGGGACGTATCTGGCTGACCAGCCAGCCAGGAAAGGGCTCCACCTTCTTCTTCACCATCCCTTTTTCACAAGCGACAGCGCCCCGCCCGGAGATCAACACCAATAACGGGTTACAACCATCCCGCTGCGAGCTGCTGACGCCCGCCCGCATTCTCTTGGTCGATGACAACAAAGACAACTGCAACCTCATCCGTCTCTACCTCCAGAGCACCCCTTTTACCCTGAAGACTGCAGGCAATGGCCAGGAAGCGGTCAAGATCTTCTGCGCCAACCCCTATGACCTGATCCTTATGGACATTGAGATGCCGATCATGGACGGCTATGAAGCCACCCAGAAAATCAGGCAATGGGAACAAGGGCAAAAGCGGGCGCCCGTCCCTATCGTCGCCCTGACCGCCCATGCCTTTATCCGTTTCAAGAAAAAATGCATCGATGCGGGATGCAGCGATTTTCTGACCAAGCCGGTGAAAAAATCAAAACTGATCGAGACCATTGCCACCCATCTCCACCTCAGCAGTCAGATCCAGTCGGAGCCGGTGACAACAAAACCGGACGCCACCACCAACGGCGAACAGGGCCCCGGCAAACTAATTCTGGATCATAAGATTGCCAAACTCATTCCCCGGTTCATGATCAACAAAAAACAGGACGCAAAAGAGATGCTCGCAACGCTTACAACAGGGACCATGCGGGATCTCAAAAAACAGGCGCACACGGTCAAGGGCACCTCCTGGATGTATGGATTTACGCATCTTGGCAACCTCTGCCTGGCCCTGGAAAAATCGGCAGAGGCCCATGACCAGACCCAGGCAAAAAAACTGATTGACGAGATCATCACCTATCTTGACACCGTCCAGATCCACTACCAGAAAACAGACGACACCGGCGGCTGATCCAGCCTCCGGTTTTTTCCGTTTGATTTTCGCAGTGATATTGATAAACTGGATATGCGCTGCGTCTTCAGAGTCTAAAGGTCCAAAAATCACCAACAGGAAACTGAAGAACAATACAACCTGAACCTCTCTCCACAGAAGGAAAAAGAACCATGCAAAAAATGAAAAAAATTGTCCTGATTGATGACGATCAAGATCTCTGCGATCTGCTGAAAATGCAGCTTGAGGCCTCCGGCAGGTTCCTGGTCACCACCAGCTCCCATAGCGAGTCCGCCTTGGCACTGATCAAAACGGAACGACCGGATCTGGCCATTCTCGATATCAATATGCCGGAAATCCACGGGGTCGAGCTGGCAGCCTCGCTGGCACAGCATGAACAGACCGCCGGGATTCCCATTATCTATCTCACCGGCATGGCCAGCCCGGAAGAGATAAACCAGATTGGCGGCGGCCATTCCCTGCAGACCCTGGTTTCCAAACAATCACCCATAACCGAGCTTATCGCCGCCATTGACAGCTTGGTATCCCCCTGACCTTGTGACTATCCTTTGCCTAAAATCCAACAACAAACAGCGCGCTTCGCAGCAATCGAAACCCTCTGTCAGCTCGAACGCACCCACTTGCCGGCAGGTGTACTCTTTGACAAGGTAGCCATCCAATGCGCACTCGTTGGCAGCGAACGCCATCTGGCCATGAACATCATCTACGGCGTTTTGCGGCAGCGACAGGCCCTTGAATCTCTGCTGCAATCGCTCTGCAAGCAGCCGCTCTCCAGGATCAAGCCCTTTGTCCACCAGGCCCTGCTGACCGGACTGTACCAGATCTTTTTTCTCGACCGGATTCCTGAATCGGCAGCGGTCAATGAGGCGGTCAAGGCCGTACAGGCCGCCCACCTGCCCAAGAATCTGCAGGGTTTTGTCAATGGGGTTCTCCGGGAAAGTCTGCGCCAGAAGGGAACACTGTCCGCCCGGCTTCACCAGGATGGCACGGGAGCGACCGCAGGCCAAGGACGGCCCAGTGTCGCGGGCACCATGGACGGTGCAGGAGCGACCGCTTTCCTCAATCACCCGGACTGGCTGGTCAAACGCTGGCGGGAACGATACGGCGAGGAAGAGATGCGGCGGATCTGTGCGGTCAACAACCAGCAATCGCCCCTGATCCTGCACGTCAATACCTGTGTTACCACCAAAGATCAGTTGATGGCGGCCATGGCGCAGGAAGGAATAGTGGCGCAGCCGGGAACATACAGCGAGGATGCCCTGGTCCTGCCTGAATTTCATGGCGTTATCAACAAGCTGCCGGGATTCGCCGAAGGCCATTTCCAGGTCCAGGATGAGGCCGCCCAATTGATCGCGCTGCTGCTGACCCCAATCATCCCCGATGGCCGGTATCTGGATGGTTGCGCCGGGGTTGGCGGCAAGACGAGTTGTCTCATCCAGCTCGGCGCCGCCGCTCATGCCTCCATCGCCGCCGTTGAACCCGATCCGCAGCGCCTGCAGAAATTCCGCGAGAACAGGCAGCGCCTCCATCCTGATGCCCCTGTCACCCTGTTTGAAATGGATCTCCAAAACTTTGCCCAGAACTGCGACTCCCCCCTTGACGGCATCCTGATTGACGCCCCCTGCTCCGGCACCGGGGTCACCGGCCGACATCCCGACATTCGCTGGAACCGCCAGGAGCATGAGCTGGCCCGTTTTCAAAAAAACCAACTGGCGCTGCTGGACCAGGCGGCGGGACTTCTCACCCCTGGCGGCATCCTGGTCTACGCCACCTGCTCACTCGAACCTGAGGAAAACGAAGAGGTTATCACCCTCTTTCTTGACCGCCACCCGGACTTTATGACCGAAGACTGCACGCCATTCCTGCCGCAAGCAGCACAAGAACTGATCAGGGATGGATTTTTCGCCCCCCTGCCCGGGCCGACCATTGATGGTTTTTTCGGGGCGAGACTGGTGCGTACAGAGAAAGATCCTTCTGTCACAAGAATCTGAGTCATTGCCAAGCCCATCCATGATAGAAATGGAGAAATCATGTCTCACTACCGTATCCTCTGGATCAGCCTGACCATTCTCCTGCTTGTCGGCGCCATTGTCTGGTACCGCCTTTCGCCCAAGGAGATTGAGGTCATTGTTGCGCCGGTGGAACGAGGCGCTGTCGAAAAGGTGGTCGCCAATACCCGGTCCGGGACTCTGAAGGCCTGCCGCCAGGCCCACCTTTCTCCTGCCATCGGCGGCCAGCTCAACATCCTGGCCGTAAAGAAAGGGGACCAGGTTGAACAGGGCCAGCTCCTGCTG
>JAUSAB010000044.1 GCA_030653035.1 Desulfocapsaceae bacterium
GAAGACTACAACGTTGATAGGTCGGGTGTGGAAGTGCAGTAATGCATGGAGCTAACCGATACTAATAAGCCGTGCGGCTTATCCAATTTTTTTGATTAAGTAAGTACTGAATACTCTACTATTCGATTATCGATTTTTATAAAATTGAGATATCAGGGATATATTTTCTGAGTTTTAATTGAATTCCACTTTTTTCGGTGGTCATAGCGAAGAGGATCCACCCGTTCCCATTCCGAACACGGTCGTTAAGCTCTTCTGCGCCAATGGTACTGCATGGGTGAGTATGTGGGAGAGTAGGACGCCGCCGAATTTTTTATATAAAAGCCCCAATCAGATCAACTGATTGGGGCTTTCTTGCGTCTGATGATATCGATTTGGTCGGACTATGGATTTTCTCGGGATCAGAAACGGTCGCGGTAGGGACGCCAGTTACCTGACGCCCCCGCACAGATCCGTACTTGCAGAACTACTGCATACGGCTCCTGCCAAAGGTTTTGACGTGAAACCGCTCGTGCGGAAGCGGATGGACTACCCTGCATGGCGGTAGGTATCTCTTGACCAACCGGCTGAACCGGGACCATGACAACCTATGCCGCTGACTTCTTCGCATCAGCGCGTGCCGCCAAGCGCGGCTCAACTCGCTGCGAAAGGAATTTAGTCGGCACATGTTACCCGGCACCGCGCAGTAGTTGAAATATCCTTGAACCACTTGGCCCAGCCATCGCCCTAACCGGTATCGCTTCATGGCGTCGTCGCATCAATGTCTCACGAATGACTGCCAACGTTACACGCACCCGCTTCTTGATAGTCAGCCTGACGATTTTGAAGCCGCCGCTGTACTGTAAAAGCCGATTGCGCCCTGTTATCAAGGATCGCGCGTCATAAGCATTCATCGTTATCTTCCGCAGGGTTAAGCTTTCCATAAATTACCTTATTCACAAAAATGCCGCCCTTAATTTCATGATCTCTCAACAGTCCTTCCTGTCGAAACCCCATTTTTTCATAAAAGCGCAATACCTTATGATAACCGGCATCAGTTTTGCACCAAATTTTGTGCAGAGAAAGAACGGAGAAGGCATACCGTTCCAATAGAGTTAAGGCTTCCGAACCAAACCCTTTTCCACGAACCGCCATATCGGCTATAAATATGCTACTTCGGGCATTGCGATGATGCAAGTCAATCATACCCAAAGAAGCATTTCCGATGTGGCTTTGATCAACTTCCCGACAAACAGCAAATACAATCTTCGTCTTGTCATTTTGTAGCTTGGCAAACCACCGTTCTTGTTGCTCTTTCGTGAAAGGAACCCGAACACCTATTTTTGAATAGATGTCGTATCGATGCAGCCATTCCCAAGTTCTATGCAAATCGGAAACTTCGAGATATCGGAGATAGAGGTTAGCACCTTCAATGATCTTTTCCATCAGCACCTCCCACAATAGACTGCACTTCATATCGAGGCATTCCCGTTACTTCTTGAATTAGACGACCGACATATTCTCCCAGGACTCCAATTCCGACCAAAAGCATTCCGCCAAAAAAAGAGATAGTCAGAATCAATGAAGTGAACCCCGCAACTCCTGTCCCACCCATAGACCACCGCGTAAGATAATATATCCCAAACAGAAATGCGACTCCGGCTGTGGCAAACCCCAAAAGCGAGAACACCCGAAGAGGGACAACCGAAGCATTGATGATACTCTGAAATGTTTCCCTGATGGCATAAGACAGGCTGTACCCGCTTAAACCGTTTTTTCTGGCATGATGCTCTACTGAAACATTCATGATCCGCTTTGTAATAGACACAATCAACGGCCCCAACTGCGGCGAGGCGATACGATACAAGACCAAGGTTTTCACAAATGAAACCGGCATAATTCGAAAACTGGTCGTGACGAGATGAGCAGGTTTATTGTAAAGGGATCCAATAATACCCTGCATCAGTCGTGATCCTAAATTTCGCCAAGGGCTGTGGAGTTTGTTGACATACTTTCCCATTATGCAATCCATAGTGGGGTTCTGCTTCATAGCCTCAATGAGCTTCGATAGCTCTTCCGGAGGGTGTTGAAAATCATCGTCCATCGTTATAACAAATTCACCATGTGCATTCTCCAATCCGCAAAGCGTTGCACGAAACTGTCCGACGTTATACAGCAGGTTAATACCCCGAACAAAACCATATTCCCCTGCAAGTCGTTCAATAACTCCCCACGTTTCAGAGTCGGGGCTTTGATCATTAACAAAAATCACCTCAAAAGGTTCATATTGCGCCATAACTTTTGCGATTCGACACACCAACTCTTTTAACCCTGATGCTGAGGCGTAACACGGAATCACAACCGAATATTTGACCGTACTCATCATTTCACCTCTATACGCAACACATTGCGGATCTGTGTACTTACTCTTTTGTAACCAGCTAAACCGCAATATATTAAAACATAACCAATCTGATTGGCGTTATGAACAAATGGGGCCACATGATCTCCCGGCTTCTGTGCCAGAACCATGTCAAATACTTCGGGTACAGCGGCGGTCAACTCTTGCAAACTGGAGACAGATATCAATGTTCCTGCTCGTTCTGAACCGAACACATAGCTGCTGACCTCCTTAGACTCCAAACACCTTTGTTCTGGAACTGAACCCCCTAATATATATGCCAATAACCACTCCGCAAGATTGATTCCCTCACTGTGATAAATAAGATCAAAAATTCCATTGCCACCATTGCGCAATCCAAGTTCTATAATTATTGCTCTTTTATCATGTATAATTACATCAAAATTCATAGGACCATTTTCATAGCCAAGATTGGAGGCCACACGACAAACCTCATTTTTCACGATTAATAGTTCAGATTCGGATAAACCGCTCGGGACAGAATGTCCCTGCACCAATACCCCATTCATATGTTTAAAAGTTGTTGTGAAAAACTGAAGGTTGCCATTCAAGAAAAAAGCCTCCCCTCCCGCTTCTATACCCTCGACAAATGATTCAGCACAAACCCGACCATTTCGAGAAAACATTACTGCATTCCTATAGGCAACCATGATGCTTTCTTTCGTTTGCCCGCTATCAAGAACCATCACGCCCCGTGACCCTGAAGAGTCATCAGGTTTTACCACCATTGAATCATTGATTTTTTGATAAAAATCCCAGGCATCTTGGGCACACTCGCAACGTGCAAAATCAGGACTGTTCAAACCACTCTCGCTTAAGAAGAAACGAAATGCCGTCTTTGATGAGGCAATATCGGCAATACGTTTACTCGGACCTTTAAGGCCTAATGCGTCTGCCACTGCTCCTATTGCGGGCAAGCAAACATCTGTTCCTGTTGTTACAATCCCTGAAACACCATACTCTCTCGCAATCTGAACAATTCGCTCGGTATCCGTGGTATCAATATCCAAAAAAATATCTGCCAAAGAAATACCGGGATAATTCCCTTTTGGGCTGACAACTACCGCTTCAAATCCCATTTCTCGGGTCGTATTTATCAAGGGAACCTGATAAACTCCCGCCCCAAGAATCATGATTCGCTTTTTCATGCAGCTATCCCACCTTCATGTGCCTCTATATTTATTCCTTCGAACTGATTATTGAGATCGGCCATCAAGAATGAACACCAAATCAATCATGCTACTTTTTGCAATTTATAAAAAACGACATTCAAAAGCCGGCGGAGAAATATAGCCGATTTTTTCCGTATTCTCTGACGATTGAGCCTCTCGCAAAGCTATTCATCAGAACGATGAATAGCATAACACACTGAAACAACTTATTTTAATTAAACACCATGACATTATTAGGCTTCCATCAAAACAAAACCGAGGGAAATGCCAATAAACCTCAAAGAGAAGATATCACGGTTGATGGACCGCGTCCAAAAAAGTTTGTTTTCTCATCTTAATGAATGCCTTCATACGCTTCTTCCCGAGCAGAAGCAACTCCTTATAACAATCCAAAAAGATACAGGACTAGGTACGAATCCAGCCCTTTATCTTTTTTAAGAATTAATAGTAATAACATGGAAAAACCATTATAAATAAATATCATATCCTCTAAATAAATATTTTAAATATTCGTCTGCAAATCAAACAAAACAAGGAGAAAATCATGACAACAATAAAGATTAAAGGCATGAACTGCCAACACTGTGTCGGTTCTACCAAAAAAGCGCTGGAAGCTATAACCGGAATCTCCAATGTCCAGATAGATCTGACACAAGGGGAAGCAACTTTTGATGGCAAAGTAGATATCCAGACAGTGAAAGAGGCAATCGCCAAGATTGGCTTTGAGGTCATGCAATAAGCCGCTGTAAATAAATAACATGGCCATTAGAATGGCCGAATGGCCAGAGCGGCATAAGGTGCCGTAACGAAATAGTTATAAAAAACAAGGTATTTCGTAACAACTTGTAGCTATCACAAAGGGGCGGAACAGATCGTTCCTCCCCCATCTTCAACGTATGTTGAAATGAGGTCAACAGATATTAAATCCCATATTGCAGTTACTCTGGTAATCCTCCTGATCCTCGGCATGTTTCTGATAAG
This sequence comes from Desulfocapsaceae bacterium, assembly GCA_030653035.1. Taxonomy (GTDB): domain Bacteria; phylum Desulfobacterota; class Desulfobulbia; order Desulfobulbales; family Desulfocapsaceae; genus UBA2270. The sequence goes on from JAUSAB010000044.1 coordinate 4,555, forward strand.
CATGGTTGTCACCATCTTCTGGCAACGAAGCTTGATCCATGCAAAGATGGAAAGCACAATATCGACACTGTCTACTGCGGCTTATCTTGCCCAAGAAACACCGGACGACAGAGGGATATTCTCACAAAAAACCTTGACTCACCTGCAACAGGATCTAGGCGCATCATGTATCATGCTGTCCATCAATACTCTTTCCATCAGGATTCCTGAAAATTGTGACACCACCGACTCAGCACTGCAAGAAAAGCTGAGACAGGTTGTCGCTACAGGGGTTGCCAGCTCAAAGACAATCGATGCGACACCAAACCTTCCTTTTCTGGGGCGCAAACTACTGATAACAGCTATCCCTTTCCAGCAGCATGGCATGCAAGGCGGGATAGGCGCTGTAAGCTCCTTACAGTCCGTGTATGATCAAATAATTCAGGGACGTCAGGTCGCCTCGATCTATATATTCGTCAATGCCATTATCCTCACAACCATTGGCTTGTTTCGCTTTATTCAAATTGTCGTGCGTCCCATCGAGCATCTGGTCACACTGACAGACACCTATCGGAGCGCTGAAAATAGTCCTTTTTTTTCTGACAAGGAAGGCAATGAGTTCGGACAGCTTTCCCTTGCCTTAAACAAAATGCTCCATCGTATTGACGATGATCGACAGAAACTACGCGACACGGTGGGGTCACTTGAAAAAGCTAACCAGCAGTTGCGCGACACCCAACAAAAAATGGTGCAGACTGAAAAAATGGCAGCAATCGGCAGACTGGCCGCCGGTCTAGCCCATGAAATCGGCAATCCCATTGGAATTGTTCAAGGTTATCTTGAGCTGTTAGGACAATCCGGCTTATCAAAAGAAGAGCAGGAACAATTTTCCAGTCGTTCCCTCCAGGAATTAAAACGGATCAATCGCCTCATTCATCAACTCCTCAATTTTTCCAGGACCCGAACCGATGATTCCGGCTGTACGGAGATCCACCCCTTACTCCACGAGCTTGTTGACATGCTCCAGGCCCAGAAGGAATTGGCAGGACTGGAATTTCAATTCCATCTTGATGCCGAGTATGATCGGGTAAAGGCCGATAATGAGAGTCTCCATCAAGTCTTTCTCAACTGTTTGTTGAACGCCATTGATGCCATCAAAGAATGCGACGACACCCGTACAGGCAAGATCGACATCTCTACTGTCAACACCACCAATGACGAGGGAAGACAATTCATGCAGATCACGATACAGGACAACGGTATTGGGATTAAGGATACGAACAAGGATAGTTTGTTTGACCCATTTTTTACGACCAAGGAACCAGGTAAAGGAACCGGTCTTGGCCTTTCTGTCTCCTATGCGCTTATTGAAGGAGTGGGCGGGCAAATGCAGATACAAGGCATAGAAAATCAGGGCGCCACGGTATGCATTCTGCTCTCTTTGTGGACGAATGGGTAAACCTCTAGGCTAATGCTCTTTCAAAACTTATTTTTTCAATATCATGAAACAAAACAGAACGTTGCTGATCGTCGATGACGAAGAAAATATGCGTCACATGCTGCAGGCCATGGTTAGTCGTCATGGTTATACCGTAGAAACTGCCGTTGATGGCCAGGATGCCCTGAGCAAGATTGGTGGGCAACACTTCGATTTCATCCTTTGCGACATCAGAATGCCCCACATGGATGGCATTGCCTTTCTCCAGAAAGCAGGTCCAGCCATCCAGACATCAACCGTTATTATGATGTCAGCGTATGGAACTATCGACATGGCCCTGGAAGCGATCAAGGCAGGTGCCTATGATTTTATTTCAAAACCCTTCAAAGCCGACGAAGTCCTGCTCACCCTGAAAAAAGCAGAAGAACGAGAACTGCTCAAACAGGAGAACCGCCTGCTGAAAAAACAGATAGAAGAGATCAAGGCAGGTGATGGTTTTGATAAAATGGTAGCCAGCAGCAAATCCATGCATTCCCTGTTCACCCTGGCCAGAAAAGTTGCCCCTTATGACACCACCGTCCTTATCATCGGTGAATCCGGCACCGGTAAAGAGCTGGTGGCCAGAGGTATCTACGCATCATCACTAAGAAACAAGCAGCCCTTTATTGCCGTGAACTGTGGCAGTATTCCTGAAAACTTATTGGAGAGCGAATTTTTTGGGTATGTCAAAGGCGCATTTACCGGGGCCGACAAAACACGGAAAGGCCTCCTGGCCGAGGCAGATGGAGGAACGCTCTTCCTGGACGAAATTGGTGAACTCCCCTTAGACATGCAGGTAAAGCTCCTCCGGGTCTTGCAAGAGGGAGAAATAAAACCTGTTGGCGCCAATAAAACTGAACAGATCAATGTTCGCATCCTGGCCGCAACTGCCAGAAATCTTGATAATGAAGTGCAGCAGGGGACCTTCCGCGAGGACCTGTTTTACCGCCTCAATGTCCTGCCCATCCACATTCCACCGCTGAGAGAGAGGCCTGAAGATATCCCCCTGCTCTGCCACCATTTCATGAAAAAATTTAATAACACACTGGGAAGGGATATTACCTCAATAACACCCGAGGCCATGGAAAGGCTCTTGAGCCATACCTGGCCTGGCAATGTGCGGGAGTTGGAGAATGTCGTTCAACGAGGGATTGTGCTGGCGGAGGATCAATCTATTAATCTGGAACAATTGCCATCCTATCTTATTCAAACTCCTCCGCAAGAAAGCTTCAAACAATTCTTTACTGGTTTTTCCCTGAAAGAGGCGCAAAGAATAATGGAAGAAAAAATCATTACCAAGGCCTTGCAAGAAACAAAGGGCAATCGTGTGCAGGCCTCAAAACTGTTAGAGATAAGCTATCCTTCCCTGTTAAGCAAAATCAAAGAATACAAGATCGTCATTGCATAGAAAATCTGACTGCCTTACAGCCGACAATCATGCCTGTACCCGGCAACGATTTCTAAAAGCACGACCTAACCAAACGACGCCATCAACTCGGCCTCGGCCACAAGTTTTTCTTCCACATAGGCCTGACCTGCCATCTGCCAGATACCCCGCCGCCTCTTTAAGATTTCCAACTTAAAGTGAATCTGATCGCCAGGCGTTACCGGCTGCCGGAAGCGGGCCTTGTCAATGCCCACAAAATAGAGCACCTTGTTGCCGATATTCTCCGGCTCGGAATAAAAGGCCAAGACCCCACCCACTTGGGCCATTCCCTCCAGAATCAAGACGCCCGGCATCACAGGCCGTCCGGGAAAATGCCCCTGAAAAAACGGCTCATTAATAGTGACGTTCTTCAACCCGACAATATCCTTGTTTGGAGTGATCGTAAGGATCCGATCCACCATCACAAAGGGATAGCGATGGGGCAGGAGCCTCAATATCTCTAAGATATCTATATTCTCAGGAATGACTGTTTCAGACATGTTCCGTTCTCCTTTCATAATTATTCTTCCCTTACACCTTGTAACGCGGCAATCTCCTTCCGCATACGTCGCAACTCGCTTATTATTTCCGGCAATTTCCCCATGGCGGCAACAACCCGGGCAAATTTTTTCATGGGAATCGCTGGAGTACCGGCAATAATCGCACCCCGTGGCTGATTATTATGAACCCCGCCCTGAGCCGCCACCATCACCCCGTCCTCCAGCTGAATATGGCCGGAGAGCCCGACCTGGCCACCAAGAACTACATTGCGGCCAAGGCTTGTTGAGCCGGCAATACCGACCTGGGCCACGAGCAGACAATTTTCACCAACCACCACATTATGGGCCACCTGCACCAGATTATCGATCTTGGTTCCGGACTTGATCCAGGTCTTGCCAAAGGTGGCCCGATCAATACAGACATTGGCGCCGATTTCCACGTCATCATCGATCTGGACAATTCCCACCTGTGGTCTCTTCACATGACAGCCCCTGTTATCGGTGGCATAACCATAGCCATCACTGCCAATCACCGTACCCGGATGGATGGTCACCCGGCAGCCAATCCGGCAGCCATGCCGCACCGTCACATTAGCCAGGATTCTGGTGTCATCACCAATCTGCACATCATCACCGATCACCACACCCGATTCGATGGTCACCCGCTGGCCAAGGCGAACCCGCTGACCAATCACCGCCAGAGGGGCAATGGAGATTTGATCCGGCAGCACCGTCTCCTCTCCCACATAAGCCTTGAGGTGCACCCCGGTGGCCAGAAAAGGGGCCGCCAGCAAATGGGTTTGGATAAGGGCGGCGGCCAGATAGGGATCGCGTACCCGGATAATGGGCACGGCGGCAGCCTCTATGGCCATAGGCACAATGACTGCCGAGGCGGTAGTCATTGCCAGAGATGCCTCATTCTTGGCCTGGGCCAGAAAGCTGATCGCCCCTGGCCCTGCCGTTTCCAGTGCGTTCAACTCATGGATCTGCACCTCGCCATTGCCGATTAGCTCCCCTTGCACCAGATCGGCCAACTGCTGTACCGAAACACTTTTATTATTATTCAGCATAAACACTCAAAAATAGCTATTTTGTAAAATTGGTTCCTGGTTCTTCAGCACCGCATGGGAGCAGGGAAACCAGATAACAACCGGATAAAAAAACGTCAAATGACCTAAGACCCCAATCACCCATTACTGTCCGCCGCGCACCACACGCACATAACAGTCAGATACCTTATCGCCATTGTCATAGTAGCCAAGATGGAAACCGACGAGCCACGCGTAATTAGTATTATCAGGAAGGGTAGTAGAGGACCAGTAATTGTGCATTGCCGTAGATTCAGTCAAGGGACATCCTGCCGGAAGCGGTGGAGCAGACTGACCCCGATCGATCAAACTGGCAAACTCATTCACATTCGGTAACCGCCAGTCTCCAGCCTTTGAGCCATCAGTTAATTCACAATAGCCGGTTGCCAGCTTATTGGCCGCCTCTATCGCCTGTGCCCAGGACCGTATATTCCTACCGGTAAAATCTCCTGAGAAAAATGTCGAACATTGTCCTTCTTTGAGCCAGATCAAGCCCGTGAGTTTATCCGTCACCGTGCCGTTGTTATTATCCTTAAACCGTGACGAAATTGTACCAACACCTTTTTCCAGATCCCCATCGTCACCAGTCGCATAACTTATGGTCTGTCCGGTTTTAGCAACTGGAGCAGGAGCCCCGCTTTTGCCCATGGGAATCACCACCACCCTGTCTTCTGCAGAGGAAGGGGGTGTCCCCAATGTCATGCAGAAGACCATCGTTGCCGCAAAAATCATCCCTATCGTCCGGTTTTCCAGGGTCATTTGTTTCATTTTGCATTCTCCTTTTTTGATTTTTCTCGTTCCCAGACGCACCCACAAGGGAGCCAGAGACCATCCCTCTTTTTCATCCACCCTACCACTCCACGCTCCCACCCGCTGGCACCAGTGGCAATTATTCCGGATACAGAAGATACTTCATCCGCACATCCTTAAACTCCTGCAACCCTTCCTGCCAACCAGCCTCAAGCTCTTTCAATGACTGACCGGCTTCAAGCGCCTTGCGAACCTTCTGATCTCCCAGGATCAGATCCATGGGCAGTCGCTCATACTCATACTCATAAGGCGGCTCTTTATACCGGAAATCTTCAGGATAAAGTTGCAAGACAGCCTGCAGCAAGGCCAGACTGGTTCGGTACGGCAAGAACGTCTGAGCGTCAGTCACATGAAGCTGAAAGCCGACACAGGCTTGACCAGTCCACTTGCCGGAAGTCGGTTCAAAAACCAGCGGCCGCAAAAAACAACCCGGCAGATCGGTCTGCGCCAAGGCCTGCAAAATCTGGTCATGCTCCCAGAATGGGGCCCCAACCAGCTCAAATGGCAGGGTGGTGCCCCGCCCCTCCGAGATATTGGTGCCCTCCCAGATAACCTGCCCCGGATAGACCAGGGCCGTCTCCGGCGTCGGCATATTGGGAGAGGGAAAGACCCAGGGAAAGCCGGTATCTCTGGACAACATGGAACGATTCCACCCCCGCATGGGAACAACCTGAAGATCGGCGCCAAGATGAAACTCCTGATTCAGATACAGGGCCAGTTCCCCAAAGGTCAGACCATGGCGCATAGGCAAAGGATACAAGCCAACAAACGATGTCCATTCCGGGTCGAGGATATTGCCCTCAACCGCTACCCCGCCTACGGGGTTCGGGCGATCCAGCACCACAACCCGCTTGCCGAACTCGGCTGCGGCCTTCAGGCAATAGGCCATGGTATAGAGGAATGTATAGACCCTGGTGCCAACATCCACCAGATCAATGAGCAGGACATCGAGATGATCAAACATGGCCTTGGACGGCCTGCGGCTCTCCCCGTAGAGGCTGAAAAGCGGCAGCCCGGTTACCCGGTCAATCTCATGACCGGATTCGATCATATTGTCCTGCTTCTCACAGAAAAAGCCATGCTGGGGCGAAAAGAGACAGGTCAGATGAGGACCGAATCGTTGCTGCAAGAGCACTCGTGCATGGACAAGATTACGATCCGTGGAGGCCTGATTGGAAAGGAGCCCCAGCCGTTTTCCCTTTAAATCAGCACAGGAACCTGCCAGCAGATTGTCCAGTCCAATTGTCAGCATAAAAATATACCTTTTATTCCCTTTATTCCACCGTCACACTTTTTGCCAGATTACGCGGCTGATCAACATCACAGCCGCGCCTGACAGCAATTTCATAGGCGAGAAGCTGGGCCGGAATGGTATACAAAATGGGATTCATCTCCTCATGCACCTGGGGCAGATAGAGGACATCATTAGTGATCGTCTGCAGATGGCTGTCTCCTTGAGTCCCCAGCAGAATCAGCCGCCCCTGCCGGGCCTTGATCTCCTCCACATTGGAGATGGATTTCTGATACACCGCATCCCTGGGCACCAGAGCCAGGACAGGCATTTCCTTGTCAATCAGGGCAATGGGACCATGCTTGAGCTCACCTGCGGCATACCCCTCCGCATGAATATAGGATATTTCTTTCAGCTTCAACGCGCCTTCCAGGGCAATGGGAAAGTTCAAACCACGACCAATAAACAGAAAGTCCCGACAGTCATAATAGCTGTCAACAAGCGCTTTGATCTCCTCCTGCAGCCGAGGCAGTTCCGTTTCAATGATGGCTGCAATCCCGATCAGGGCCTGCCCCAGCTCCTTACGCTTTTCCACACCAATGGCCTTTTTCTGTTCCCCCAGATAGAGGGTGAAGAGGAAAAGGGCCGCCAGTTGCGCCGTAAAGGCCTTGGTCGAGGCCACTCCTATCTCGGGACCGGCATGGGTATAGACCGTCCCATCCGCCTCGCGGGTCATGGTTGAGCCCACCACATTACAGATGGTGATGATCTTTGATCCCAATTTTTTGGCCAGACGGATTCCGGCCAGGGTGTCCGCAGTTTCTCCGGACTGGGAAATGGCAACGGTAAGTACCCGCTCATTAATCAACAGTTTGCGATAACGAAACTCGGAGGCAATATCAACCTCAACCGGGATCCCTACCCAATGTTCAATCCAGTATTTGGCCACCAGGGCCGCATGCCAGGATGTCCCACAGGCCACCAGAAAGATCCGATCGATTTCCCGAAGATCCTCCGCACTCAGATGAATCTCCGGCAGCTCCACAACGCCAGTCTCCAGATCGATCCGGCCGCTGACCGTATTAATAATAGCCTGTGGCTGTTCAAAGATTTCCTTGAGCATGAAATGGCGATACCCGCCCTTCTCAGCCATGGCCGCATTCCACTCAATGGTCTTGACAACCCTAAAAATCTCGACCCCGGTCTTCAGCGAATAAAAAGTACGGCTCGACGCCGTCAACACTGCCAGTTCAAGATCCTCAAGAAAGATAACCTGTTTGGTAAAAGGCAGGAGGGCGGGAATATCCGAGGCCAGAAATGAGCCGCTTTCATCATCAACGCCAAGAACCAGCGGGCTATGATTCCGCACGGCAATGAGGGTATCGGGCCTTCCGGTCCAGAGAACCCCCAAGGCATACGAACCCTCCACCCGCGTCAAGGCCTTGCGGACCGCTGCCACCAGATCATCACCACTGAGATACTCTTCAATGAGATGGGCCAGCACTTCCGTATCGGTCTCGGAGCTGAAACGATGGCCCTTGGCCAGAAGTTCCTCGCGCAGTGAATGATAATTTTCAATAATCCCATTATGCACCACCACCAGATTCCCACTGCAATCACTGTGAGGATGGGCATTTTCGGTGGTCGGCGCCCCATGAGTCGCCCAGCGGGTATGACCAAGACCAATGTGCGACGGGGCGACAATCGCCTCATCAACCATTGCCTCAAGATTAGACAGCTTGCCGGCCGCCCGATATTTCACCAACCGTCCATCCTGCAGATAGACAATTCCCGCTGAATCATACCCACGGTATTCAAGGCGACGCAGTCCCTCAAGAACCACAGGAACAATCCGTCTTGGACCGACATAGCCAACAATTCCACACATAGTTTACTCCAGATTTTTACCAAAGAATCGATCTCAACGAGGATCATTTAATCCTTTAAATTAACATAACATTTTTCATTATTGCGAGTTTTTTCTTTTCATAATCTTGCAAAACAAGTATTTTTCAGAAATTATATTCAATAGTTTTTACCTCACTCCAATAAAAATATACACAACCCCAAATGAGTCATCATGAATGAGCGACAACAACTCAAGGAGATACTCCTTGAAAAATCATACCGCCAGGGTTCTTTTACCCTCACCTCCGGGCTGACCTCGGATTTTTATATTGACGGCAAACAGACCACCCTGTCGGCTGAAGGCGCCTATCTCTGTGGCAAACTGATCCTGGAACTTATCCTGAAACAAAAAGAGCCTATCCAGGCGGTAGGCGGCATGACTCTCGGCGCTGACCCGCTGGTCACTGCCGTCTCTCTGGTCAGTTTTCTTGAAAAGAACCCTATCCCCGCCTTTATTGTCCGTAAAGAAGCAAAAGGTCATGGCACAGGAAACTATATTGAGGGATTGAAAAATATGCCGGCAGGATGTCGGGTCGCCCTTCTCGAAGACGTCGTAACCACCGGTGGCACACTTTTGAAGGTCATTGAACGGGTCGAAGCGCAAGGATTCAAGGTGGGCGTGGTCATCACCGTGGTTGAACGACAGGAAGGGGGAGTTAAAACCCTGGCTGACGCAGGCTACACCCTTGAATCGATCTTCACCAAGGAGGAGCTGCTCAGCTAAACACCATGCAATGCCGGGAATGTGCTCATAAACTGGAAGTCTTACGCTCATGCAGACGGATACGACTGCGTTGCACGGGCTGTAAACGCGAATACCAGATTCACGAAGTAGCCAGCGACCTTGACCTGGAAACAGAAAAATTACTGGAAAACTATACAACAATCATCTATGATTAATTTGTTACTGAGTATCATGAAATAGTCATGAGTATAATTTTTTCCGTAACAGCTCCTGAATAATCCTGCACCAAGAGCCAGCGACAAGGATATAATGCCAGACAACAACATCCAAAGAGTTTTTGTCAAACCAGGCGACACGGCAACAATCCACTGCCCGGTGTGCCAACTCGCCAAGACGGTTGATGTCGGTAAATTTCGTACAACCCGACACACCATAACGGCGCGTTGTACCTGCAGCCACTCTTTTTCTGTCAGTCTTGAATTTCGAAAATGCTACAGAAAAAAAACAGAACTACCTGGAACATTTGAAGCTCGAGCGGCCAATAGTGGTGACACACAGTGGAAGAAGACGAATCTGACCGGTGTCTACAACATGCAAGCACCAGCTACCGGGTGTGGCCGTATGCTGGTAACCAATCTATCAAGCGGCGGTTTACAGTTCACTACCCCTTGCAACCATAATATTAAGATTGGCGACCACGCACGAATCACTTTCATCCTTGATGATCGGAAACAGACAGAAATCAGTAAGCGAGTCATCGTGCAATCGATTGTCGGCAACGTCATAGGCTGCCAATTCGCCAGCAATGAGACACTGGAACAAGGACTTCGTTTTTACCTGTTTCCCTGATCGCATCTATTTTAAAATTTTCCCCATCAACTGTTCGGCCCGCTCCAGAAAAGGGGCAAATGTCCCGGCATAAAGGGCGCTGATCACCACCCCCTCCTGTCTGGCCTCGGCCAAACGCTGCTCCCCCACTCCCTCCCGATCAATCTTGTTAAAGACCTTGAGACAGGGGATCTCCTCCAGATCGAGTTCTCGCAGGAGATCCTCCACCACCTGCATCTGCTCCCGGAAAAAAGGGTTGGACAGGTCGATGACATGGACCAGAAGATCCGCCTCCTGCAGCTCCTCAAGGGTGGCGGCAAAGGCCTTCAATAAATCATCTGGCAGATTACGGATAAACCCCACGGTGTCAGTGACCACCACCTCCATCTCATGCGGGAAGCGCAGACGGCGGCTGGTGGGATCAAGGGTGGCAAAGAGTTTGTCTTCGGCGGTAATTGCGCTGTTGGTCAGGGTATTAAGCAGCGTTGATTTGCCGGCATTTGTATAGCCCACAAGAGAGAGTACCGGCAGTTCCTTCTTCCTTCGCCTGGCCCTGCGGCGATAACGCTCTTTACCCACTTGCGCAAGCTCCTTGGTCAGTCTGGCCAGCCGATCATCAATCCGCCGCCGATGGGTCTCAAGCTTGGTCTCACCAGGGCCCCGGGTACCGATGCCGCCACTGAGCCGCGACAGCGCGTCATCACGGGTGGAGAGACGGGGCAGCATATACTTCAACTGGGCCATCTCCACCTGCAGCCGCCCCTCACGACTCAGGGCCCGATGGGCAAAGATATCAAGGATCAGCTGGGTACGGTCAATGACCCGCATCTCGGTATAATCAGTGATCGAACGGATCTGGGAAGGATTCAATTCCTGATTGAAGATGAGCAGGTTGGCATCCAGTTGCAGGGCCAGGATCATGATCTCGGCCAGCTTCCCCTTGCCCAGGATCAGGCGGGGATTCACCTTCCTGCTCCGCTGGAGTACAGTATCCAGTACCAGGATATTATCGGAACGGGTCAGTTCGGCAAGCTCGGCCAACGACTCCTCGGCCCGCGGCTGCGACTCGGTGGTGACACTGACCAGGATCGCGCGATCATGGCCCTTCTCAACATTGTTGGTGGTTTGGAGGCGGGCAAACTCGCCCTCAAGGGCAGCAATGAAGTCGGTAAAGGAATCGGTCTGGCCGGCAGGATGGACTGGTTCCAGAAAGGCCCAGCTTTTCCCCTCTGAGACCACCGGCAGAAGATGGGCGGAGTAGAGACGCTCAGGCAACCCTTCGGGGGTGATCTTCAGGACCGAGAGCAGATCGAGGCGCAGAAAGAGCAGATCCATCAGGTCTTCATCGCTGATGGCCTCGCCCGCCAGATGGGTGTGAACCAGCCGCAGTCCCTTCAACCGTCCGCCCGTACCGCGCACTGCACCGAGTCGGGGGATCATTATCCCCTTAAAATCGCCGACCACGACCTGTTCCACCTGGCCGGAACGATGGAGCAGGACCCCGATCTGCCGGTTCAGCTCAAAGGAAAGCTGGCACAGGGCCCTGGCCAGCTCCGCAGAGATGATCTGCTCCCTGGACACCCGCTTGCCGGCCAGCCGCTCAAGGGCCGCCAACTGATTTTTTTTTAACCCACCGATATTGCCGCTGACATTTCCGATTTTATGTTCCTCCACTCCATTTGCACGCCGGGACACAACAACCCCTACCTTTTTATCGGGACCAGAGTCAATAAATCAGGGACCAGCAGGCGGGTGTTTTGCTGCCTGCACCCAGTGGCTTACCACTTGAAATAGCGCTCGGTTTCTTCCTTGACCACCTTGGACAACAGCAGCAATCCGACGATGTTGGGGATGGCCATCATCCCGTTCATCAGATCGGAGAAATTCCAGACGAATTCCAGTTTCATCATTGCCCCCACAATTACCACCACAACGAAGACCACCCGATACGGGGCAATGGCGCGGCGGCCCGCCAGATACTCGATGGCCTTTTCCCCATAGTAATTCCAGCCGATCAGGGTGGAATAGGCGAAAAGAGCGGTGGCCACGGCGACGATCACCACCCCGGTATGGCCCAGCGTCTCGCCGAAACTGACGCTGGTCAATTGCCCTGGTGCCACCCCTTCCAGCCAAGCGTGACTGGTCAGGATCACCATGGCAGTCATGGTGCAGACCACCAGGGTGTCGATGAAGGTCTGGGTCATGCTCACCAGCGCCTGTTTGACCGGATCGCGGGTCCGGGCGGCTGCTGCGGCAATGGGGGCCGAACCCAGGCCCGATTCATTGGAAAAGACGCCGCGGGCGATACCGTAGCGCATGGAGGCGGCCACCACCGAGCCGGCAAAACCACCGCTGGCCGCAATAGGGGTGAAGGCATGGTAGAAAATCAGTGCCAGGGCATGGGGGATTTCGCTGGCGTTGAGTGCCAGCACCACAAGCGAAGCACCGACGTAGCCGACAATCATGAACGGTACCAGGAATGAGGTGAACCGGCCGATAGACTTGATGCCGCCCAGAATCACCAGTCCGGTAAGGAGCATCAGCACTGTTCCGGTGAGCCAGGGTTCGATGTTGAAGGTCGATTGAAAGATGGTGGCCACCGCATTGGCCTGGGTCATATTACCGATGCCAAAGGTCGCAAGGGCAGTGAACAGGGCAAAGATCCAGCCCAGTTTGGGCAGACCGGCACCCTTGGCCAGATAGTACATGGGGCCACCGCGCATGCCATGTTCGCCTTTCTCCCGGTACTTCACCGCCAGCACCGCCTCCGCGTATTTGGTGGCCATGCCGACCAGCCCGGTCATCCACATCCAGAACACCGCCCCTGGCCCGCCAAGGCTTATGGCAGTGGCCACGCCGACGATATTGCCGATCCCCACCGTTGCCGCAAGCGCCGTCATCAGCGCCGCAAAATGGCTGATATCGCCGTCGCCCGCATGCTCTTTGTGCCAGATCAGACGCAGGGCGTGGGGCAAGGCCCGAAACTGCATGCCGCGGAGAATCACAGTCAGATAGAGGCCGGTTCCCACCAGCAGTGCCAACATGGGAGGGCCCCAAACCCACCCGGACAGGGTAGAAATCAACGACTCAATGAAATTCATAGATGCATGCCTTACATGGTTTTTGGGGAGGGAAAAGATCTGCCTGATATGGTCACGCAAGGATGGGAGCTTGTATTGACTCCTATCCTTGCTGAGTTATTTGGACAACACACTCAACTCTTCAAATACTGGGTAATAGAAGTGGCAATGGTCTGAAAGATCTGGATAAATTTTTCCTCATCCCGTTCGAGCAAGGTAATACGAAAGCCTTGAAGCTCGGTGGCAAAGGAGGTCAACGGAACCACGCAGACGCCGGTGGCGCCCAGCAGATAATAGACAAAACGCTTGTCCACAGAGGTTCCTGGAGCCGCGACCAATGATTCGACCAGCTTGCGAATCTCGTTATTGGCAATAGGCAGGATCTGCCGGTGATTGAGAATTCCTTCTTCAAAGCAGACACTCATGTAAAAGGCGCCGTTCGGGCGATTGACCAGCACGCCTTTGACATCCTTCAAGCTCTCATAGGCGATATTGGAAAACTTTTCATAACGCCGGATCCGTTCTTCCAGATAGTCCTGATAGGCGGGATGGGTCACTACTTTGGGATAGACCACCTGGGGCAGGGTCGTGGAACAGACCTCGACCATCTTGGCATTAAGGATGGACTGGATATACTTGGCAAACATGGGATCCTTGTCGCCGTTATAGACCTCTATCCAGCCGCAGCGCGAACCGGGCCAGGGCATTTCCTTGGAGATACCGCGCATGGCAATGGCCGGAACGTCCCCGATCACATCGGAAAGAGATGGTGTGGAGGTGCCATTATAAACGATATGATGATAGACCTCATCACAGATAATAAAGAGATCATAGCGATGGGCAATCTCGACAATGGCTTCAAGGATCTCCCGGGGATAAACCGCACCAGTCGGATTATCGGGATTGATGATCAGGATACCGGCCACTGCCGGATTGTACTTGATACTTTTCTCCAGATCATCGAGGTCAGGATACCAGTGATGATTGGGATCCAGGATATAGGTCAGGGGCTTGTCCCCGGCATGGGCGGCCTCAGCCGATGAATGCGAGGTGTAACTCGGCGTCGGCACCAGCACCCGGGCTGTGCTGCGCAAAAAGCCGAAGATCTTGGCAATGGCGTCACCCAGACCATTAAAAAAAATGATATCCTCAGGATCAATCTGGGCCCCGCCCCGCTTATTGGTCTCGGCGGCAATAAACTCACGAGTGGCCAGCACCCCCTTGGTGGGACAATAACCATAGGTGCTGTTCTCCATCACCGCCTCGGCCACGATCTCCTTCATCCACAGGGGAATCTGCTCACCCTTGGCAATGGGATCACCAATATTTTCCCAATTGGTGGTCAACCCCAGTTTCTGCAGTTTCATCCCGACATTGACGATGTTCCTGATCTCGTATGTCAGCTCTCCGGCGCCTATATGAACAATATCTGTTCTCATCAAACAAACTCCTGAATAAAAATTAACGCATGACCAATTAACTACGGCAACAGCTCTAAAAAACTTACCATTTAAAACTTAAAACTTAAATCATATCTTTGCAATTTATTCTGCAGGGTCTTTCTGGTAATCCCCAGACGTCTGGCCGCCTCACTCTTGTTACCACCTGTCTCTTCAAGGGTCTGAAGAATCAGGAGCCGCTCCGCTTCCTGTAAGGAGGCGGGGGGAGCAATCAGCCCTCCCCCTGCCGCTTCCTGCCTCTGAATAGGCAAGGGCAGACTTTTTTCACTGAGTTGATCTCCACGCATGAGGATCACCCCGCGTTCAATGGCATTTTCCAGTTCCCGAACATTGCCGGGCCAGCCGTAACTGACAAGCAGCTCCATGCACCGGGGGGTCACCGTGTCCACGGTGCGGCGATTCTTCTCGGCAAACTTGCGCACAAAATGAGCGACCAGCAGAGGGATATCCTCCCTTCGCTCCCGTAGAGGCGGTACAGACAGGGTCACCACATTCAAACGATAATAGAGGTCCTCCCGGAATCTCCCCGCCTTCACCTCGGCCGCCAGATCACGATTAGTGGCCGCCAGGATCCGCACATCCACCTTGATAGTATCCTCTCCACCAACCCTTTGCAGTTCATGTTCCTGCAAAACACGCAACATCTTGACCTGCATGGCCTGGGTGGTCTCGCCGATTTCATCGAGAAAAAGTGTGCCCCCGTCTGCCTGGACAAACTTCCCCTCCCTCCGCCGATCCGCCCCGGTAAAGGCCCCTTTTTCATGACCAAAGAGTTCCGATTCCAGCAGGGTCTCGGCCATAGCCGCGCAGTTAACCTTAACAAAGGGACCGTCATATCGGTCGCTGTTGGTATGCAGTGCCGCTGCAACCAGTTCCTTGCCGGTTCCCGACTCACCGGTAATCAGGACTGTGGCCTCCGTGGCCGCCACATAGGAGATCATCTCCAGCAACTCCTGTATGGGAGGGGAATTTCCAATGATGGAGCTCAAGGGATGTGACCTGTTCTCAACCACTTGTTCTTGTTGTTGTGCTTCCTCAACCTGATGTCGATCGAGGGCCCGGGTCAAGGTCAAACGCAGACGATCAAAATTAAGGGGTTTGGTGAGATAATCATGGGCCCCATGCTTCATCGCCTCAACGGCGTCATCCACCGAAGAATACGCGGTCATGATCACCACCGGCAGGGCTGGTTTCAGGGCATGGATCCGTGCAAAGGCCTCTATCCCATCCATCCTGGCCATGCGAACATCCATGAGTACCGCATCATAGTCAGTCTTGGTTACGGCCTCAACTGCGGTGCGGCCATCATCGGCCTCCGCACACTTCCAACCCCATTCCCGGAACATGGAACTGAGCATATAACGATGCACCTGCTCATCATCCACCACCAGAATAGTTACCTGTTTTTCTTTTGTGGTCACGCAGACTCCTATTGTTTTAAAACACGGAAGGTAGAAGGCAGAATTTTTTTAGCTTCCGCCTTCCGCCTTCCGTCTTCCGTCTTCAGCCCAATTTGTTCAACAGCCAGGCCATGTTCTGTCCGAGAACGCGCATGGTCTGCATCCCCTCCTCATCCTTGGCCACCTCTTCTTTTTCACGACCCATCCCGATATTCCAGTAATTTGAACCAACCACGATCATCTGACCAATAAGGAAAAAATGGTTCATGGAATCAAAAACATGGATGGCCCCGGCTCTCCTGGCAGCCACAACGGCAGCACCCAGTTTCCTCTTGAAAAGGTCGCCATTGGCCCGGCTGACCATACCGCAGCGATCCATCAGGGCCTTCATCTCCGTGGAAACATCAGCAAAATAGGTGGGCGAGCCAAGCAGAATGGCATCGGCCCCCTTCATCTTATCAAGACAGTCATTGATGCAATCCTTCTGGACCGCACAATACCCATCCTTTTTCTTGAAACACTCATAGCAGGCGATACAGCCGTGAATCTCCTTGCCCGCAAGCTGAATAAGTTCGGTCTCAATCCCCGCCACCTCAAGCTCGGCCAAAACGGCCTTGAGCAGAAACGCAGTATTCCCCTCTTTCCTGGCGCTGCCACTAAATGCCACAACCTTCATATTTTATCTCCCTGAGTACTTATTTCTCAATAGACCAGAGCAAATCAGCGCCGGTCTTGTCAGCGCCAACCTCGGTCTCCACAGAAAAGCCCTTCCATAAATCATACCTGGCCTTAAATATTCCCGCCGAAGTAAACGGATCATACCCATAACTGATATACAGATCTTTAGACAGCTCCTTGCCGATCATCACCGATACATCCGAAGACTTCTCACCACTTTCCACGTAAATATCATCGAGCGCAAACTGGTTTTCCAGACGCGCGAGAATCTCTTCCACAAAGGCCCCGCTCTGCGTCAGACCAAGACCTGTGGCCACTGCCCCCACCGTATTGCTCACCTGATGACTGGTTCCGGAGTAAGACCGCCCGGCCAGCAGTTCCGTCAAGATTGCATCTTCGGCCATGGGAGGATCAGAAAAAAGCTTCAGCTCCATATCATTCACCGTTCCCGAGGCCAGCACCCCCACCGTCTTATTGTTGGTTTTTTTCTGGGCCAGCACATCAATACCCGGATTATCCAAGGGACCGCCCAGGAAAAAAAACCGCCCTCTGAAGATATCCAGCGCCCGATCCCTGACAATAAAAATACCATCGTGCATGGTAAGGCTCCCTTTCCCGGTCAGAGGAAGGCCAGGCGCGACATTCACCGTCACACTCCCCAGAAGCTGCCCCTTCAAGCCAAAGGCATTAACACGGACATCCGGCCCAAGCTCGACGATTACCGATCCCAGCAGCGGCAGGTCCTTTCTTTCACCCTCTTCTCCACTGTCAACCACAACGACATCACTGGAAGCGGTCACCGAACCTTCAACCTCTTTGATGGTTACAGAGGCTCGGGGTACCAGCACCTTGCCGCTTATCTGCATCACCCCTGCACGCCACGCAAAGCGCAGATCAGGATCAAGGAGAATCTCATAATCAGGAAGGTGCACCACCACAAACTCCTTGCCCGTGGCTGTGGCATCAACCTGCCACCCGTTCTGCTCATCATGGGTGATATCACCGACAACCCTGATCTTACCTGGGCCGGAAGCAGTATCAAGGATCAAACGCATCCCCTCTCCTTCTCCCTGCACCATAACGGAGAGGAATAAATTTTCAAGGGTTATACCGGTAGCCGGAATAAAGACGTTTCCCTCTATCTGCCGCAGCTCCCCGCTAAGACGAGGATTACCCACCCTGCCTTGCACCGCAAAGGTTCCCTTCATTGAGCCTGTCGGTTTCACGGTATAATCTGACAAAACCGCGACCGGGGCCAGATCCTTGACATCTAAACCCATCTCCCCTTGAATCGGCAGCCCTGCCCACGAAGCAGAGAGATCGCCAAACCCGTCAATAATAATCGTGGCATCAAGAGTGCTCCCATCCTGAAACCAGCTTTTTGCCATGCTGACCAGTTTATCATCAACCAGTTCCAGATGAAGCAGATTATCTGTCCATCGTAAAAACTGTTCCTTGCCATCTTCATCCTGGATGGCAAGTTGCAGCGCAGGCGCTGAACAGCGGGCCTCACCCGTCCTGAGCCGCGCCCCCTCACCCGCCGTTCGCACAAAGGCGTCCAGCCTTCCTTCAACAGGACGGGACAACAGGTGCCACTGATATAACAGATTGGCGTCAAAGGAATCAAGATTGGCCTCCATCCGCCACTGGCCGTCACCAGATGGATTCCAGCCGCCCGCCAGGCACAGTCTGGCCTCCCCCTGCTGAAGACAGAATGAGGCCAGATCAACTCCTGCTCCATCAATCCGCATCGGCGCCGGACTCTGCAACTGCCACTTACCGTAAGGATCCAGCCGCAAAAGAAGATCGCGGATCTCGCCCTGCCACACCTGTGCCGCCAGCCCTCCTGCCAGCACCAGATCCATATCGCCCGCAGGACCTGTCAACTTTGCCTGCAGCTGATGTCCGGCCATGGTTCCGCCCAGATCCACGGCCAGAGAGGTAAATTCCGCCTTTCCTGTCCGCACTCCTTTCCCTGAAAACTTGAGATCGACCTCGCCTTGCGGGCTGAACACCCCCTGTCCTGATCCGGTTAAGGTTTGCAATATGATATCCCGATAGAAGAGCTTACTGGCATCAAGATCGAAAGAAAACTCCGGCGTCTCCCGACTGCCCTGAACAGAACCCTTGAGATGCGCCGTACCTCCTGCCTCCGGCAACAGATTGCCAAGATTTGCCGTATTAAGTTGAACACGCAGATCCAGGGTGTTGGTCGCTCCCGCGCCGTCCTTGGCACCCACGACACTGGGCCGTCCTTGGCCTGCGGTCGCTCCCGCGCCGTCCTTGGCGCCCACGACACTGGGCCGTCCTTGGCCTGCGGTCGCTCCTGCGCCCACCGTTCCGGTCACGGCCAGCTCTGACTCCCCGCTGCGCAGCACGAGTCCTTTCACCTGAGCCCCGTCCCCATCAACGCTCACCGAACCGCTGCCGGAAAGGGGATATCCGAGCAGATCACCATCGAGGGCCACAAGCTGCGCCGTGCCCCGCAATTCATCCCCCTGCCATGAGCCGGTGGAGCTGATTCTGGCATTGATATGCCCCTGCCAATCGGGAAAATACGACTCGGGATTCATATCATTTCCCGCAAGCTCCATCTGCCAGTGCAAACCATCCTGCCAGCCAAGCGCTGCCCGCGCTGTTATTGCTCCTGCCGGTAACTGCGCAACCAGCGATGACACCCATAGACCAGCAAGATCCCCTGCAAATTCCGCATGGACCCGTGCTGGGGGAGACTGCGCCCACCCCCCTTCCAGTTGCACCGTCCCCTGATATCCAGCCCTTGTGCCCGAGGCCCTGATATCAACAGACGCCAGTACCAGCTCCGGCCAGTTCGGGTTCATCTCTGCCGGTTTAACCTGAGACAAGATCGTATCCGCCTGCCAACGCAACGCGCCAAAAGGATCGGAACAGGCAAGATTCACCCGGGTCTGCACCGGGGTCTGGAAATCAACCTGGGCCACCAGATCGTTCAAGGTGCCGCGAATCACAAAATCTGCCGCGACAGGAACAGCAAGAGGGCCGACACCCTTCTCTTCCATGCTCCACCCGCCCCGCAAATTAAGGGGCCACTTGCCGCCAAGACCGATAATTCCCTGCATATGCGCGGAGGTCCCAGGAATTCTGGCCTCAACCCTTTTCAGGATAACATAATTTCTCTGGGTCGCCAGCTCAAGACTGATCTGTTCAATACGCGGCAGTTCCATGCCGGCCATTCCATGAATAGAGACATCATTCAGCTCAAACGTAGCAAAGGCAACCTCCACGGGCAGCAAGACTTCGGGCAGGGGAAAGGAAGAAGCTCCCTGGCCCTCCTCTTTTATCCGCACATCAATCCCTTCTCCATGCACCGTAACCATCCGCACTGTCCCCTGGAAAAGGGCCAGGGGCTGCCATTGGGCCACCATCTTTTTACAGCTCAGATCGACTGCCGGTGTCTGCAGCCGCAAACCATCCAGCCGCCATTTGCCAAGCAGCCGCCCCTGCACATCCTCAACGGCGAGCGCCCCACCGGATAGATCCACGGCCATCCTGATAAGTTGCCTGAATCCGCTTTCTGTTAAACCAAGGAAGGCCAAACCTGCCAGGACGATCAACACGGGCAGCAAGAGCAAACTGACAACCCGCCACCGCCTCACAGATCAGCCCCAATATTGAGATGAAGACGGAAGGAGTTTTCTTCTTCCAGCAAGGGCATGGCTATATCCAGTCGTACCTGACCAAACGGCAGGGTAAGCCGCCCGCCAATCCCCACACTTTTTTTCAGATTGACATCTATGCTGTCCATAGCCTGCCCGGTATCATAAAAAGCGGCCACGCTCCACATGTCATCTATCTTCCTCTCCACTTCCATGCTGCCCACCATCAGATAACGACCACCAATCACCGTTCCTGAGGTATCAGTGGGGCCAATACTTTTATACGCATACCCACGGACACTCTGGTCGCCACCGGCATAAAATCGCAGGGACGGCGGAAGCTCATCTATGGAATCGACAACGGTGGTGCCAAGGGTAAAACGGCCAATCAGCCGCCACTTGTCAAACAGTGACGTGATCCCCTTCACCCCGGCCTGGGCCTGCACAAAGGTGGCATCCGAGACAATATTCTTATCAGCACCTTTCACGTCCACGGAAAAACGCCACCCATCCTGGGTTTTGATCCTGTTATCCGCAAAGACCACACTCCAGCTGCCCCCTGGCAACAGGAGCAGGCTTGAACCGCTGGTTACACCTACATCATACCGTTCATCCCGTGCTTCAAGGGTAACCCCATACTGATACACCGGGCCGGAATGACTAACCGCCGCAGCCACAGAGAGCAGATCTATTTTGGTATTATTCCATTCTTCACTGGCCCAGTTCCCGGCATATTTCAAGGCATCGTAGCGGGGATCAGCCACAGGAATTTCATAGGCGGCTCCGACCTTGTTGATCTTTTCCGAAAGTTGCAGCGAGCTGCTCACCCGATGACCACTGTCATTAAAAAGGCGGTTTCTCCATTCCGTCTTGCCGCGGATCCCGGTATCAGTGCCATAACCCAGACCGAAGCTGTAACGATTAGGCAAGGCCGGGGCAAGGGTCAAGTCCACGGGAACCCGCAACTCGCTGACCTTATCAAACTCAGGTTCCACTGTCACCCCGCTGAAAAAACCTGTCTCATAAAGGATTGACTGCAACTGACTGAGCTCACGAAGGGAATAAGGATCACCTTCCTTATAGGGAAGATAGCGTGACAAGAGATCCTGATTGATGATCTGCTGGGCGGAAGAGGTCTTGCCGAAGAGAAAGCGATGGCCGGTATTCAGGAGCAGATCGATGTCGGCCTGATAGTTTCCCCGATGCACCCTGACTTCATTCTTTTCAAATCCGGCCTCGACAAAACCATTGCGTATGGCCCACCGCAGGATCTTTTTCTTGCCATCTTCGTATTGCTGATGATTGAGAACCGCACCATCCTGCAAGGGAAACTGCTTCTCAAGATCAGCGAAGAGCGACAAGCCACTGCCAGGCCCTGTAATCTCTACGGAAACAGATCTCACCAGCACCGGCTGGCCAGGCGTGACAATGTAAGTGGCATGCCAGACGCCCTCAGCTTCGATAAGCGCGCCTTCTACCGTCGGCGAATAATAACCCAGAGGCTCCAGGGCTGACTTGATGTCCTTCTCTGCCTCCCGATGCAGGCGGCGCATCTCACCGACACCGAGCATTGGGTCTTTCTGCTGCTGATAGATCCTGAGCCGGGCCAGGACAGCCGCAGATATCTCCTTATTCATGACAGTCCCGGCAGTCACGACCGCGGCATCAGGTCGTCCCTGGTCGTCGCCACTGACCGTGACATCCAGAACCACCGCCCCAAGCACTGCGCCGGGCATCAAAAGGAACATTATCAGAAAGAGAGAAAACAGAAGACGCATCAAAGAATGATTGGGCTCTTGATTTATGGATGAAGTTTCACCCCGGAAGGGCTATAAACCTAAAAAAGGCAGTTACTTCTTAATGTAAATACCGCTCCCCCTCATCCCCAGCCCTTCTCCCTGAGGGAGAAGGGAGAAAGCCCCCTCTCCTTTTGGGAGAGGGTCGGGGTGAGGGAAAAAAGCTGGCCATGCAAGAAGTTATTGCAAAAGCACTATTTCCAACTGCCGTTTTTAGGATAAAAACAAACAACCTTCAAAATACCATTTCATCAACCTGTACGTCATTGAAAAAATGAGCGACGCCCTTCTCAATATTGAAAAAATCGTCAATGGTGGATACGGCCTGGCCCGCCGGGCAAATGGCCAGATCGTCCTGATCCGGCACGTCCTGCCGGGTGAAAGCGTCAGGGCTCGAATCCTCCTGGAGAAAAAAGGATTTGCCGAGGCTGCTGCCACCGAGATCCTGACGACCTCCCCCCACCGCGTCCCACCACCATGCCCGAAATACGGCACCTGTGGCGGTTGCGACCTCCAGTATTGCAACTATGAACAACAGCTCCAGATCAAAAAGGAGATTATTGTCGACCTGCTCCAGCGTTCCCCGCAAAGTGCGCTGCAACAAGCCGTTCCGCTGCTTGCTGCCCCCATCGCCTCACCACAGGTCTTCGGCTATCGCCAGCGGCTCCGGCTGCAAATAGATGAGAACAGACGACCGGGTTTCCGCCGGTTTCACACCCATCAATGCGTCCCGATCACAGAGTGCCTTTTGGCAAGAACTGAACTGAACAGGGCCTTGCAGCAACTCCAGGAGCAGTCGCCATTCCACAAGATACTGGCCTGCACAACCGAGCTGGAACTCCTGCTGAATTCGTCGAACGCAAGGGTAGTCTGCCTTTTCCACCTCTCGCGCAAACCGCGCCCCGCAGATATGAAACTGGCGGAAGCACTGGTGGCAACGCTCCCGGCAATCGAGAAAATAGAATTTCACGGCCAGGATTTTCTGCCCTGCGGAGCGACCACCAAGGACAAAGAGAGTGGCAACAACGAATTATCTTTCCTGCTCCCTCCTTTCCCCGGCCATACCGATAAACCAATCTCACTTGCCTGGGAAACAGGGGGATTCTGTCAGGTCAATCTGGCCCAGAACATCCAGCTCATCCAGACAGCTCTCGATTTCTGCCGGCCTGACGCAGAGACAACCGTTCTTGACCTGTTCTGCGGCATGGGCAATTTTTCCATCCCCCTGGCCCTACAATCAGCATCCCTACTGGGCATTGAGGGTCAAGGGTCGGCCATTCGCTGTGCCCGAAAAAACAGCGACCAAGCAAGCCTCACCAATACCCTGTTCGAGAAAAGCCCCATCCATACCCGTTGCCAGACACTGGCCGCAGAAGGGAAAATCTTTGACTGCGTCCTCATCGACCCGCCCAGACAAGGCGCCCCGGGACTTGCCCCTTACCTTGCAGCCCTCACCCGTAAACGGCTGGTCTATGTCTCCTGCGACCCAGCTACCCTGTGCCGGGACTTGGGCGAGCTCATTCAATCCGGCTTTACCATCAAAAAACTTCAACCCCTAGACATGTTCCCCCAGACCCATCATATCGAAACCGTCGCCTTACTTGAAAAGGGAACACATTATTAAGGAAACATTGAGACAAGGTGATATCTCTGTATAAACCTGAAAACGGCAGTTAGACACGGTTGTCTTGCAATAACTTATTGTATTGCTAAGCTTTTCCCTCACCCAGACCCTCTCCCAAAAGGAGAGGGAGCTTTTGGCCCTTCTCCCTGAGGGACAAGGGCTGGGATGAGGGGGAGCTATATGTGTATTATGAGGCAACTGCCGTTTTTAGGATAAATGATGGAGGCAAGTCTTTACTCTTGAATAATTAGTAAAATACCCACCAAATGGGAAAAAGGCCGTTGTGAAGATTTAAAGTTTTGTGATGCCCCCGAGAATAATCACCAAGGATTGATCAAGGTAACTCCACTAATTTCCATATCTGTAGTATTTCTTGTTACCACAGCAAGACCGTATGAAATGCCTGCGGCAGCTATCAGGCCGTCGATAGCTGGCATGGATTTACCTGATAATTCTGACTGAGCTTGAATTCTCCCCCAAATTATTGCAGTCTGAATATCGTAATTAAGTATTCTCTCTTTGAATCTTTCTTCAAGTTCGTAACGTACCCAGTCATGCATTTTTTCTTTCTTTTTACTATCTGGTAACTTTTCGATTCCTTTGTGGATTTCGCCGATAGTCAAGACACTAATATAAAGACTGGCTTCTTCTGCTTTTGCAATCCATTGCACAACTTTGGTGTTAGGATTTTTTTTTATTAACTCAGAAATGACGCAGGTATCTAATAAATAATTCATAGCTCGATACCTCTCGGTACTTCTTTACTTCTTGCCAGGTCCAAGTCTTCTTTTGCCAGTGGAGAGCTTTGAAAAAATTTCACCAAGTTGGTTTTGGGTTTTATTAATTTTTTATACTCGTCTATTGACAGAACAACGACTGCGTCTTTGCCGTGTTTCGTGACAACCTGCGGGCCATTATGTTGTGCCCTATCAACCAGGCTACTGAACCTGCTCTTTGCATCCTGTAATTGCCAATAGTTTTCCATCATGACCCCTTATCTTTTTTCTGACTAGTCTGTCTACAAATTAACCCTTAGGTTATGTAGTGTCAATGTTTTTCCCTGAAAGGAATTAACGGAAATACTGGAGAAGAGGATACCCCCTTACAGCAAGCGACCTAAAAGTCATTTCCGACTAAGGTAAAACACTCCAACATCCTCGCCACCTTGCCACCCTCACCCGAAAACGGTTGGCCTATGTCTCCTGCGACCCAGCCACCCTGTGCCAGGACTTGAGCGAACTGACCTGCTCTGACGTTACCATCAAAAAGCTTCAACCCGTGGACATGTTCCCCCAGACCCATCATATCGAAACCGTCGCCTTACTTGAAAAGGAAATACATTATTGAGAAGACATTAAGACGAAAAATTTCTCTTGAACCTCTTACAAAAGTTCATTTCAACTAATGCAGGAAATAAAAGAGGCGGATTTATTTTTTAATAAATCCGCCTCTTTTATTCTATTTTTTTAAAACCGGGGAGCATCTCTAATCCTTCCTCATTATTCACGCTTACTCCTAACCCAAGGAGGCAGTTCTCTTTTTAATAAACATATATTGACGACAGTCTGGCGTTTTCTTGTGCGCTAACACTCTGGGCCTGAATTCCAGTCTGATATAGATAGGGGATGTGTGGCGGCGTAGTGGTACCACTGTTATTGTTGACCACCCCCCCACCCATCAAGACGTTTGTTGATACGCCGCTGTTACCGCGACTTGTACTTAATATGGCGGTGTTCACAACCATATTGGGGCTTGGCGCCACAGCTGGAAAGGTCAGGGTCGCATCCGGGTTATTAGCAGGATACCCACCAACACCAAGACTACCAGTCGTCGTGAGTTTTGTGGTAAAATTGGGGTTGAGAGCGGCCAAAATTCCGCCGTACGTCCCCATGGAGGCCAGGGTAGCACCTCCCACCCCTCTTTGGATAATTTCCTTGGCAAAAAAATTCAGGCCGCCATGAGCAGATTCCAACGCCGCCTGATAGCGATTCTTTGAGCCGCTCGTCCAAATACCGGTTCCTGCCATATAGAGGAGAGACCCTATCATGAGCATACCAACAAGCCCCAAAATCAAAGCCATGACCAATGCTACTCCTCTTTCACTTCCAAGTATTGATGGCGCTGCAGGCAAGCGAAGCGCAGCCCGGACTCCGAAGAGCCGTACTACTGTTATAGACCTGAGTGTTCTTTTGCTTTCTGCAGGACCAGCAGATATTATTTGATTAATCAGCAACATACGGCCTTCCTCCATATTGGTCATTGTAAATTTCTGGGCGTCACCGCCAGACTATATACCTTCCAGTGGTAGTTGACCCAGGTTAAGCCGATGTTTGGGAGTGTGCTTACGTCAAACGTCCGGCCTGCATTCGCCTGCAAGGTAACTCCGTCTGCGGCTACTTCGCCTACATTAATTGTGGGAAGACCATACGTGTAGGTACGATCTATACCCCCTTCATGGGTAAGCACATAACACCGCATGGCTTTCACCTGGGTCCGGATCTGCTGGGCTGTCATACCGGCAAGCCCACTGGCATTGGCTCTCGCATCCACCCCCCCGTCGCCATTGGTGTCCAGATAATAGACCACCTGGAAATCGGCAACACAGTCCACAATGGGCAAAATATCATCAAAATTATTGTCGCTCTGGTTCAGCACTGCCTTGCTCAGAGTTCCTGTGCCTGGCGCACAGTGGGCTGACACAGCGGCATTGGCGGCATTGTTGACATAATAATCGGTGCGATTGAATGGTCTTCGTGGGGCTACTACTGGGTTATTGTCAACAAGCCCGTAGAGGATATAGCGTTCACCGTCGGGGTCGTTGGCCGTTGCCGGCGGGGCAAAGGCATCCAAAGCTATTGATGTCGGCTTGGCGTAGAAATTATTCAAGCCCGCACCATCAAGGACAAGCTGGCGATTTTCTCCGGGGCTGACCTCGGTGCGGATGACGATTACCCAATCATTGGCAACATCAAAAGGATCGACGCCCAGAGATTGAGGGGATGCGAGATGTGCGGCATCCCGTCCCAACCAACCCCATTTTTGGCCGGTAACGCCACGGGCCACATTCAAGGCCTTGATTGCCAGATAGTCAGAGCCATTATTAAGACCGATGGCCGTGGCATCCTCACTGCTCAGCGCCCTTGGTACTGCTTTAGTAAGTGCATCATTCGTCGTAGCAGGCGCAACCGGCGCAACCGGCTCAAAATAAGGATCGGGCACTACTCCGGCCGGAAACATCCAGGGCAGACCAAAGCCGGCATGTTCAAGGTCCGCCCGCAGCAATTCCAGGCCGACTCCTGTTTCAATCTTCGTTTCCCCAACGCGCCATTGTTGAGAGCTTGTTTGCATAACCGGGATAAAGCTGCTAAACACCATGGCCATCATGATTCCCAAAAGAGCCATATAAAGTATCAACTCTACCAGGGAGAAGCCGGATTCTCCCCGGCGCAAAGTTTTACCGTGCTGTTCCATGTCTACCCCTTAATAATGATGTCGTCGCCCCAAAAGGCGCTCCCGCATCAGTTGTCACAGTGTAACTCTGATTTTTCGTCAGCAACCTTGTTACTTTTCCTTTTTTATCAAGACCATCAATTAATCACTGCGCACTAATATTGTGCTTAAAGACACCTGGCGATTCATGCCGGTTTCCGGCAAAGCCCCCCCGACCTGGCCGGGTTCATTCCAGCCTACGGCCACATCAACGCGTTTAAGCGCGGTAGCCGTAGTCGCCAGATCGGTGATTTGCGTTGCTCGAGCAAAAGTCATTACCCCCCCGCGGATATTGACTAACAAATTAGGGGTAAGGGTCCAATTCGGCCATGTTTGTATCAGGTTAGGCGCGGCAGCGACAGTAAACTGTTCTCCCTTCAATCGGTTCAAATCATCTGTCGCCAGCCTGAGAGCCTCGTCACGCACCACATTCCCTCTGTTGACCCGAAGGGTCTGGATAAGCCCCGCGGCCACCCCCAACATGACCACCATGAAGACAAGCAGGGCAATCAAGATTTCCACCAGGGTAAAACCCCGTTGCCGGTGTAATTGCTGTTTATTGTTCGACACAACGACCTCCTCCTCATTATCGGGGTGGGGCAATAGCCCAAGGTTCATTCATTATTGCTGGACACACTGTAGTGCTGCTACCGGTTGGGTTGGATCCCAACTACCCATATTGATGCGGGTTACCGCGACCGCGATACAATCCACGCCAGGTGAGGCATTCGGGGAATAACCAGTAATGCGAAGAGTCTGGATATTGTTGGTCATACCCCTTCTATCGAAAATAATCGTCACGGGAAGAATAATTGGCACAGGAGGGTTCCCGCCAACATTTGAGTTCAAGGTAAATCGGGGATATGGCCGCGGACCTGTCGTAGTATCAACCCCAATATCAACAATGCCGTTGTTATTGACATCCTGCCAGACTTGCACCGCATTGGCCGATAATGTAACCAAACGCGAGGTGTTGGTAGTTGTCGCATCGTTTCTGGCCCTCATCAAAATGGAGTGAATCTCCTTTGTGTAGGATTCCACCGTATATTTATCATTCCACTGGGTGAAACTCAGGGATACTATTGCCATAATGATCCCGATTATGCCAACAACAACCATGAGCTCAACCAATGTAAAGCCGGATTGGGCCTTCATCGTGTCCCGCCTCAAATGGAAATGAACTTTTTCGCCCATTTGCGTTGTTGCGCTCCGGTGTGTCATACCGGGGCGCAACCCATTATTAGTTTGGACGCAGGTTGGTCTTGCCGCTGCCATTCTCATTGTTCCTGCACATGCATGAATTTTTTTATCGGATCTGGATTTTTGATCACCATAAGGCCCTGGCCTGTTGGTGGAATCCCCTCGAATCCAAGACTGCGACGCTTCCCCTTTTGGCTGAGTACTGTCGGGTCGGACAGGCTTAACTCCTTGATCTCGCCGGTGGATACCTGCACCAGAGCTTTCCCTTGCATGAGATAAGTCACTTGGCCCCCGGTTTTATAATCCAGTGCCCAGAGATAGGTGGTACCGCCATAACCGCAGATATCGGATGTAGGTGCAAAACTCAGGAAAAATATGGCACCAAGTGTGTCTGGTGTGGGGTTTGAAATCACGCGCTCCGAACCCTTTGGTGAAACTGCGGGATCAAGGTTAACATACCAGCCTTTCTGTGCGGCCGTTAATGCTAATGTCCCGCAGGATTCTCCACTTGTACAATCGGCTGCTGTAGTGCACGGGTTCCCTGACGAGGAGCACACTGTCGTCACCGTTGTCTGATTTTTAAGGTCTGTCAATGCCAATGGAGTGCAGGTAGCAGCTATGCTGTTGCTCACTGCATCAAAGCAAGGTTCTTGAATGCCGAACAACTTGCGTTGCGTGTTCAGATCATCCTGTTTATAAAAATATCGGCCTTCAGCAAAATAGAGCCAGAGTTTTCCGTTTATCCGATCAACAAGATTAGCCACAGAAGTGGTAACCGGCCCTATACTATCTATTACCTTACTCTCAGTCCAGTTGGCAGGGTCGATATCGTCATTGATTACGAGTCGCAGCACCCCGCCGCTGGTGGTATTATTGACATAGCCGATGTAAACGACATCATCATTATAATTACCGCTAACGCTTGGCTTATCCTTTTCCAGGTCAAGCGAACCGGTAGAGAGGGAGCCTGCAAAGGCATTGGCAATGCCGGTGTCGATGGTGCGTAGCAGTGTTCCTGTCTTGAGATCAAGCACAAAGAGTTTCAGGGTTTTGTTTGAAGTACCCTTGAAATCCCTACTGGTAATGGGGCCGGTTGATCCTGAAGCCAGGATGGCGAACCATCGGCCATTAGTGTTAATGCAATGCCCTTTTGTGGCAGTATCTACGCAATCGTTGTCCGTAGTACATACATCATTGCTGATTGCGCACCGTTTATCGGTGCCGCCTGCCCTGACAATCGCCGGACCGACATTGGTGACCCCAAGGTCAGGATTACTAAACTCCCACAATAGCGTAGGATTGTCCTGCGCAGTCACATCAAGGGCGAAGTATGACGACCAACCCACTGAGTCGGCACCCACGGTCAGGGGTGTTTTGACACAAGCAGCGTCCGCAATACTGCTCGTAGCCCCGCCTATTCCCATACTGCTTATCACGATACTTCGCCAAGTTGTCTTGTCCAAATCCAGATTACCGCTTGCAACGGTAGTTTGTTTCGGACAATCCCAATAATCGGCACTGGTACAGGTAGAAGTCTTGTTTATGCTTGTATCCGTCATAATCACCGGGCCGTCCGCCATGTAAATATGACAGTAGTCAGACTTGGAGAGATATTGGAGATAAGGAAGGACATTTTTAGGGATAAATGCCCAGCTTTCGGTGCCGATACCGCCACTGCCGGCAGCACCTTCAAGCTTTCCAGCTTCATACCAGTTTCTCCCGGTCCAATTCTGAAGGATTTTACCAAGCCTGAAGGCGTGGAACATACCATCATTGGCACCGACAAAGACACGTTGTCTGTCCTTGTAATCAAGGCTGGTGATAAAGTCTTTGTATGTCTGGTCTCCGTAACCAAATGGCGAAGCGAGATTAAAATTGTTTGAAGGGCTCGGCCCCATAATGCGAGGTGTTGAGGAAATGATATCCCCCAACTTCCAGGCATGCTCTTCTTCCGCACAGTTGCCGCCACCTCCGGTACAATCCGCGTTGACATTGCAGGCCATTCTGCTTATGGAACACACCTTCAATTTCGCGATCCTGTTTCTGGGTGCCACACATGTGTCACCCACCCCGCAATTAGCATCCGTAGAGCATGGTGTCCTTCCAGCCAAGCAGAGCTTCTCAAGGCAACCCACAGTGCCGCAGACACATCCTTCCCCGGCTGCGTCCACACAATCGTCCCCGCGAACATAACTGATGGTTGCATTGGCCGAGGCGGCGCTCACAGTCTGGCCCAAATAATCATCAAGCGCGGCACTGTTTGTCGTGTCGAACGGGATAAGGCTTGAGCCATTTATCGAGGTTTTGAGAATTCTGGCGGATGGTGGTGCCCACCAGAGATTAAGGCCGGCCCTCCAGATCGCCTTGGCATCCTCTATAGGAATATTACCCTTATTTATATCGGCAGTACCGTTGCCATCAGTGTCTTCGAACCGGGCAGCTAATGTTTTCTGCTGTCCTGCATCGAAATAGAAGTTTGTGATGTAATCGCTTGTAAGGTTGAGCAGGGTAAAGGCGCTGTCATCTCTGATCGTGTCCTCCCGGATTTGGGAGGAAGCGAAGAACGGGTCCATATAATACCAGTAATTCATCAGGTCGCTTGTCCAGGTAATATCGGCGGAGGAGACAAAGGAACGACTGGGATAAAAAAGTGATTGGACAAGTGTGGCTCCGCTCCCTTCGCTGGAACTCAATACCGAGACCGCCGTGCTTGACGCCGCTCTTTTTACGATTTCATAAATCGCTTGTTTGATATTCTTCGCCAGAGCATAACCGTCATTCCCTTCATAATAGGTGATGGGATCATCCGTACCATCAGAAGAGATCACACCGTCGCCGTTGGAATCCCTGTAACACTCCGCCGGTCTTGTTGTACAATCGGGCTTATTGTTGTAGTTGCCGACACTGTCTTTGAGGTCCTCAAACCCGCCATAAATGGCAGCATCCTTGAGCAATGCCGAGCCGGAGCCAAACATGTAAACAGGATAGAGATAGACATTCTGTGTGCCAGGCAGGCTTTGTCGCCAGGTACTCGGCACATCAGTCTCTGTCCCTGGGCGCATGTCATTGGTCCTTGCCCAGTAAGCCACGTCGATCATATAATCACGGCCGTCACTTGCATATGTCTGACCAACGGGCGTACCAGCAAACCTGGGATTTGGCCCCCCATAACCTGAACATGCCTTGAGGTTTGTCGAAGTACATGGAGCATAAGGCGCTGTCGTTGAGGTACCCGGCATAATAAGATCCATGGTGGATTCGCCATCCGTCAAGAAGAGAATGAACGACTTGGCACAAGACACATACTGGTTTGTCAGATTGGGGTCCAAATCAGTGAATTTGAAGGCGTAGGGATCCCTATAGATATCAGTGGCGGCAAAATTACCTGTGCCCTTGGTGTAATCTGTGGCAAAGGCAGTCGGAGTATCCTGCCTGAAATAGCTCACCATCTCACGCAGGGTTTCGCCAAGGGGAGTCCATGTATTAGGAACCATTGCGCTGGCAGAGGTAATCATTGCGGGCGTTGAGTTGTAACCAACGTAGGTTTGCACCTTACCGGCATTGTCGGTGTTATAATAGCCAAGCCCGAACCTGACATCTTTGTTGAGATTATCGATAAGGCCTTCAGCCTTGGTCGTGCCTTGATCGATGATAATATTGTAAGGGCCGCCGCTTGGCAGCGTAATCTCAACCTGAAGATATACCTGGGTCACGCGAATGTAAGGAGCCCCACTATAAAGCGCCTCTGCTCTTACCCCAAAGCCCTGTATCCCTGTGGTGCCCAACTGTTTTATTTCCGACCATGTCCAGGGGGCGCTTGTGTTAGGATTTTGGGCAAATGTAAATGAATAAAGATTGTAATTAGTTGTATAGTTAGCCAAATTACTATACGTTGAAGAATAGTTTGTTCCGTTTATCCTGAGAACCCCGTCTATCCTCCTCGTGGTGTCGTTGCTTGTTGATTTTGCGGCGCGGGCAAATACCTTTACAGAGAGCGAACCGGCCGGTTCCGCCTGGGAATAGGTGTAGTCCATGACAACTGGACTGATCGTGTTATTATTTTGGATATATGTGGTGTTATTATCAGTAACAGCCTCGTCAACCTTATCCCACGCTGTGACTGCCCCGGCGACTGGAACTTCACTCCAACCTGCCGGCATTGAGATATCAGCCTCCGGTCTGACAATAAATTGATTGCCAGCGGTATTGACGTTTATGGTGAGATTGTCCGATGTATCTCTTGCAAAGTTGTAATTCCCCGCAAACGGCCAGATGAGTGTTCCGGCGCTCGTATCAAAGTCTTTGTCAAAAGAGTTACCATTACAATTAGCGTCTTCAGCATACAGCTTTACAGTGGTAGCCCCAGATGGCTCCCGTGGGTTTGCTTTACCGCCGATGAGAAGTTTTTTGGATACTTCTGTCCGGCGCATGGTGGCCCAGTTAAGAAAACTACCAGTGGCAATGGGATTGGTGACAGTGCCGGTATTCATGGCTGCAGCGGTGACTTCCCATAGACTCCCATTATATCTGTAATTCTTTGTCCCATCAAAATATCCGTAGTACAAGCCATTGACGAATTGTGCAGGGTCATAAGCGGTAGCATAGGCCTGGCCACACATACTCCCTGAGTTGTCGAGCACGACCAGGATGTTCGGTGAAAGCGACTGAGCCACAAAGGGCGGAGAAACACAGTAATCAGTCATGGCACAAAAAGCCGGGGGCGCAGATACTATCAGCAGCAGATGGAGCAGAGGGAGCATTATCCTACCGCAAGTTGATATATTCGTCTTCATCGTGTGCTCCTACTATTGTTATTTGTTTTGTTTGGCTTCTTCAATATAGACAATAACAGGACGCATGGTTTGCGGCCCATTTGGCATATAGCTGTAATCAAAGTTTACAATGACGGGAAGAGGAACTGTATCTAAGGCTACAGGCCGGCCAATCGCATTGACAATGAGTACAGACGGGTCAACATTATAACCTTTTTCGTCTATGATGACGGTGTTGTTACCTTCAATGTCGGTCAACCTCCCACTTCCTTGATATCTGTAAAGTTCGCCATTGGTAGTTGCGGAAGCAATGCAAGGCAAGAGAATAAGCTCACAGATTAACCAGACAATTGCACCAATCGTTTTATTGTATTTTTTGTAATACCGGGATGTATCTGCTTTCATAACGCCCCCTTTGTTGATGTCGTCTGTATAGATTAAAATTATTCCAGAAGTTGCCTGTGATGAAAAAACATTTAAAAAAATTGCAAATCTTGCTTGGATAA
This sequence comes from Desulfocapsaceae bacterium, assembly GCA_030653035.1. Taxonomy (GTDB): domain Bacteria; phylum Desulfobacterota; class Desulfobulbia; order Desulfobulbales; family Desulfocapsaceae; genus UBA2270. Next base: position 38,127 of record JAUSAB010000044.1, read on the forward strand.
CCTGCAACAATTAAGCCATGCTGGTTTCTAAGTTTTCCATAATAGAAGATGCATTATTTTTTCATAAAGTCAATACGATGGCACCTTAGCTCCTTTAAAATACTTAATGATGACATTAAAACTTTACTAATAAATTATAAAAAATATTACCAACTATAAAAAAAATTATTCAATCCCGAAGGACCACGCTCTTTGGGCGCGGTCAGTGTTCAACAACATTGCCGAAGGTAAAAAAGGGACAAAACAGAATTCTGGTTAAATTACTTGTCCCCTAAATTTAGTGGTATGCTGTGGATGCGATGCATCCAGTTGGACTGCAACGCAGTCAAGAATGGATTTTCATGCAGCACAAGAGAACTAGAAAACTCAGCAAGTTGCGCTTAGTATGAATGGAAAAATATAGACATTACCCCAAATCCGCCTTACTCACCATGGCACACAGCTCGTCAGCCATGGCCTGAATCACCGCCTCATCCTGGCCTTCGACCATCACCCGGATCAACGACTCGGTGCCGGATGGCCGCACCAGGATTCGCCCGGTATCGCCCAGCTTCTGTTCCATCTTTCGCACGGTGGCAGAAAAATCAGGGATATGATGTACATCTATCTGCGAAGAGGTGCGGACATTTTTTAACACCTGCGGAAAATTCTCCATGACCGTGGCCAGTTCGGACAGGGGCTGGCGTTGTTTTTTCATGATGGCAAGGAGTTGCAGGGCCGCAAGCGTGCCGTCGCCGGTAGTGATATGATCAAGAAACACCAGATGCCCGGACTGCTCGCCGCCAAAGGAGTAGCCATTTTTGCGCATCTCCTCAACCACGTAGCGGTCCCCGACCTTGGTGCGCACCATCCGTCCGCCCATCTGCTGCATGGCCACTTCCAGACCCATGTTGGACATGACGGTTGCCACCAGGGTCTTCTTCTTCAGCTTTCGCTGTTTCATCATCTCGGCGGCGCAGATGGCCATGACATGATCGCCATCAATGATCCGCCCCTTTTCATCGGCGACAATGAGCCGGTCACCGTCGCCATCGAGCGCCAGGCCGATATCGGCGCCAGTCTGCCGCACCACCTCCGCCATGTGTTCGGGATGTAGCGCTCCACAGTTCTTGTTAATATTTTTTCCATCCGGATTGACCCCAAAGGTGGTGACCTTCGCCCCCAGCTCCTCAAAAACATGGGGAGCCACTCCGTAGGTCGCGCCGTGGGCGCAATCAAGAACAATATGAAAGTCATCCAAAGTAAATTTCTGGGGGAAGGTGTTTTTCAGAAAAACGATATAGCGCCCTCTGGCATCGTCAATACGACGCGCCCGTCCCACCTCATCAGCTACAGGTCTGAGTGCCGCCATCTTCTGGGAGAAGATCAGCTCTTCGATATCCGCCTCATACTCATCCGACAGCTTGAAGCCATCGTGGGAAAAAATCTTGATCCCGTTATCCTGAAAAGGATTATGGGAGGCCGAGATCACCACACCGGCATCGGCCCGCATGGAGGTGGTAATAAAGGCGATACCCGGTGTAGGCAAAGGTCCGACAAGCAGCACATCCACGCCCATGGAACAGATGCCGGCGGCCAGGGCATTTTCGATCATATATCCTGAAAGCCGGGTATCCTTGCCAATCACGATCCGGTGCCCATGCGCATGGTCTTTGACCTGGAAGGCAATGGCCCGGCCAACCTGCATAGCAATCTCAGTAGTCATGGGATAGATATTGGCCACCCCGCGTATTCCGTCTGTTCCAAATAATTTTTTCATGTCTGTTTTGAGGGGGATTGGATTTGTAGAATGATACAACTACCGTTACAGATTCAAAGGCCGGTCTATTCTTTCCGGGGGGCCTGGTCCTGCTTTAACATAGGCGGCAACTTCGGCTTTTCTTCACTGTACGTCACCACCATCGGTTCGACCTTGACAATCTTGACAGAATTCAAGGAATTCCCCATGGGAACAACCTTGACCGTCATCTGCCCTGCCTCACCTTCATCGACGGCCATCGCATTGAACAGGGATTGCAGATCTTTATTTTCCCGAACCAGACTTCTGGGCAAGAGCGCGGTAACCGTCACTGTGGAGGGAGTAATTTGCCGCCCCCCTTGGTCATTCAACTCAATCGGCACCCCGGAGATATGCTTCTCCACGGTTTCCTCGGCAATAACCAGATCGGCAGTTACCGATGTTTCGCCTATCAGATCCAGAAGAGCGGGCTTCAGATCCAGGGGTATCTGTAACTGTGTCGATTGATTCATGCCGCTGATATCAATCGTCTGTGTGTGCAGGGCATCGAGTTGTGCCAATACCGCCTGTGGCCCGGTTATAGAAATGGTCTCCGGTTTCATTCTGACAGTCTGCAAGAGATAATGAGGAGCAAGATTTCCTTTGGTTGTCGGCTTGACCGCAAGCTGTTTCTGGATAAGCTTATCCATGGAAAAAATAATCGAGTCAGGCTGGGTACGCAGGACTTTTACCCCACGCGGCACAGAGATCAAGTGAATCTCATTCTTGATCACCATCGTACCAGGAACGGCCTGGGCAAGATCCACCTGCTTAGTGATATCACCCTTTTCTATCTTCAACACCTGACTGCGCGGCCCGCTGATTGTGACTTCAATCTCCCGTTTGAACTGATTGGAGATAACCAGATCTCGCGGCAGATTAATCACCTCAAGGGGGACCAGCACATTTTTATCAACGGTGTCATCGCCACCGACGAAATACCAGAGGACTATAGCCAGGATCAAGGAGATAAAACGAAGGGTCCAGTCCTTTGGCCACATCTCCTGGAAACGCCTGATATCATCAACTCGCAACGACTTGTTTAACTGATCGAGTAGCTTCATGATCGGCCCACCCAACTCTTCCAGGACTGTGCCTGCGGTTCTTTCACCACAAAAATGGCATGGAGACCTTTGGTCAGGGTCATTTCATCGGTCATGAGCGTCAGCGCGCCATGCTGCACCAAGGAAACCTCCTGGGTCTCTTCCGAGACGACAATAACCACGGCATCGGTCTCTTCCGACAGACCAATTGCCGCCCGGTGCCTGGTACCGAATCGTTTATTAATATAAGGATTTTTGGTCAGGGGTAGAATACAACCTGCCGTCTGAATCCGTCCTTTACGGATAATCACCCCGCCATCATGCAGGGGAGAAACAGGCATAAAGATAGAGATCAACAGTTCTCTGCTCAAGCTGGCGTCAAGATCAGATCCGGATTCCACATAGTCACGCAAGCCAATCTCCCGTTCCAGAACAATCAAGGCGCCAATGCGCCGCTTAGAAAGATAGAAGACCGCCCGGACAACTTCATCCAGCTCCTTTTCGGCCATATCCGTATTTTTCTGAAAAGGCGATTTTCCCACCTGGGTCAAGGCCATGCGGATATCATGCTGAAAGACAATCACCACAATCAACAGCAAGGAACTGAGAAAGGTCTTCAACAACCATTGCAAAGCGGCCATATCCAGGGCTATCGACATGAAATAGACGGCGCTCAGCACCACCAACCCCAGTATCATCTGCACCGAACGGGTGCCCTTGATAATGAGGATAAGCTGATGAATGATAAAGGACACCACCAGAATATCGAGCACATCCTGCCAGCGGAGGAATTTGAGTATTTCAAGCATAGGATCAGGAAACTGAAGACAGGAAACAGGGAGCAGGAGGCAGGGAGTAGATCAGTTATTGATTCATCGCTGAATCATAGAGCTGATAATCCCTGACCTTCCAGGCATCGTATTCTTTTTTTGAGTGTACAGCATAGACTCCGCTTCTTTCAAGACATACTTTACATAAAAGTTGAAAGTTGAAAGTCAAAGATGTTAGGTTACGGTATATTATCTTTCACGAATACCTTTTTGCACTCTAAAATCTGAACCCTGACCAATCATGTCTGATCGTTTTGGCACCATCTCCATCAATCCCGACCCAGCCCCTCCTTCTCAGCGTCCCAAAAGACCAAAAACAAAGCCGGTCCCGCCATCACGGCCAAAACCGGAAAAGCCGGCTACGGGTCCAAAAAAATCCAGGCGCTGGCTCATCCTGGCTGCACTTCCGATTTTTCTGCTTGCGATCTACAGTGCCGGCGGTTTCTTCCTCGCCCCCTTACTGCTGACACAATACATCTCAAACTCTCTTCAACAAACTGCCAACATAGGCCTGACTGCGGGCGAAGCACGCTTTAACCCCTTCACCATGCGGCTGCAGCTGGGCGATGTCTCGACAAGAGCCATCGACAGCACCCATTCTCCGATGCCGGAAACCACGCTCGTACATATTGATCATGCCCTGATCAACCTGCACCTGATCGCCCTGCTGCGCAACAGTATCGCCTGCAAGAGTCTGGAGATCAAAGGACTGACCGCATCCCTCATCCGCTACCCGGATAAATCATATAACCTGCCATCTCTTGCCTCGGAAAACAAGGCCAAGGCCGAAACTGACTCCCTGGCCCGTCTGCCCCTGCTCTTTTCCCTGAACAATATCACGATCAGCGACAGCACAATTTCTTTTGATGACCGTCTGGCTGGTAAAAAACACAACGTGGAGCAGATCAAGCTCGATCTTCCCTCCCTCTCCAACTTCTCCTTTGGGGCCAAGGAATACATCCGCCCCCACTTTTCCGCCATCATCAACGGCAGCCCGGTGGAACTGACAGGTGAGGCGGCGCTGCCAGGTGAAAATGGTCAGAATGGACTAAAGACCAACCTCGCCTGCACTCTCCAGAATCTTGACCTGCCGCTTTACTTTGCCTACCTGCCGAAATCTGTGCCCCTGATTCTTGACAAAGGCAAAGGTGAGGGCAAGATCCAGATTTCATTTACCCCCAAAGAGAAAAAAGGAGGCCGCCTGGCCGTTGGCTTCCAGCTGACGACAACCGGGATCGAGCTGACCAACACCGAGCACTCCCTGGCCATGACCGCGCCCTCACTGCAGATCGAGGGAAGCCTGCAACCACTTGATGGCGCCCTGCATATGCACAAGCTGCACGCCGTGCAGCCACAATTCTCAGCAGATCAGTCCCGCTTTTCCCAGGATATGGCCCAGCTCTTTTCCACTCCTGCAGCCGCTAAGGACGCGCCGGAACAACCGCAACATCACCTGGACATTGACGCGTTTACCGTCGAGAATGGCGCCCTGCAACTCACCGACAAAGAACAAAATGGCGCTGTACCTCCATCCTGGACAACGATCCAGGTCCAAGTGAAAAATTTCAGCACCGCCCCGAAGCAGGGCAGGGACAAGGGCACCTTTGCCCTCAGCAGTAAACAGGAAAAAACCAATGCGGCCCTGAACTGGCAAGGATCCTTTAACAGCCGGGGCATACCAGGCGGCACCCTGCAACTGGGGAATATCCAAGCCAGCACCCTTCTCTCCTTCATCGATCCGGTTCAGGCAAAAAATGCATCGGGGTCTGCCAGTCTGCGCGGCCACTTCAGCTTTGACCCGACATCGCAGAGCTCCGGCATGATCACCTTGATCGACGCCACGACCGAGATACATGACCTGACCCTGCTTGACCAGAAACAGACATGGCTTGCGGCCAAAACGATCCAGATCTCCGGCACAAAGCTTAAAGAAGGCGACCTTGACCTGGGGACTATTGCCCTCACTGAAAGCGCCCTCACCCTCCATCAAGGGAAGCTTCCACCTTTTTTACAGGGTTTCGGCGCCGACAAAAAAACCATATTGATCCAAGGAATTGATTTCTCAGGAAAGGTTACTCTCCACCCTCAAAAAGAAAAGACTCCAGCCCTGGAGTTGTCCGAACTGCACATGAAGGCCGGCAACCTGACAGCTAAAAATGCCAGTCAGAACAACTTCGAGTTTGCGGCCAGGGTCAGCCAGACAGGCATGTTGAAGGCGCAAGGCCCGGTCACGCTCTTTCCTGTGCGCGCCTCACTCGCCCTGGTTTTTGCCGCTATCAACTCAGAACAGGTTGCGCCCTGGCTTCCCGATGCCCCCCTATTTCAACAAGGCAGGGCAAGCGTGCATGGCCAGGGGACCTACCGTTATCCTGAATCCAGCTTTACCGGCACCTTGCAGCTGAGCGAAGCCCTGATTCGAGACGATGAAAAAAATCCGGGTCTGACCGCAGCCAAGATTGAGCTGAATGATGTCTTTATCAAGTCCAATCCGCTGCGCATCGGCATGAAGGAACTGCTCCTTGACGCCCCAACGTTCACCTGGAAGCAGGAGACAAACAGCCCTGGGCCGGTGGCCCAGATTGCCTCCTTTCTCCATAATCTGCTCTCCCAGCCCCAAAACAAGAAAAATCAGCAACAAAATGAGAGCAACTCTGCCCTGCCTGGTATCCAGAAAATCAGCTTTGACAAGGCCACCATCAACCATGAAGACCTGCGACTCGACCCACCCTGGTCACATCCGATCAGTCAGGTCAAAGGTCAGATTACCAATCTGCAGGAGAAGGCTGACGCGGGCACTGGCTTTGAGCTCTCAGGTCTGCTTGACACCGTGCCCTTTACCCTGTCAGGCTCCGGAGACTTTTTGACCAGCGAAGGCAACGGTTCCACAAAGTTCAACCTCAAAGGGTTTCCACTTCTGCCGCTCGGGGCGCAAATCACCCCGCTTCTCGAGATCGACCCCGACTCCGGCAGCTTTGATCTCTCTTGCAGCTTCACCACGAAAAATGGCGAAGAACAGGGAGAGGCGGCCTTTCTCTTCTCCGGGCTCAGCCCTGATTCCGCGGAATCGGACACCGCCCTGCCCCTGGCCTTGCTTGCAAACAGCCAGAATCAGATAAAACTCCTGGTGCCGCTTGCCAAAAACAGCACTCTACCCCTGCTCAAACAGACTGTCGCCACCTTCCAGACCCTGATGGTCAAGGCCGGTGTCGCCCCTTTGTTGCTGGCAGGAACCGAGTTTGCCGACCTGCAAGACAAACAATCTATTCCGTTCCCCACAGGCCAAAGCACATTTGACGGCAGCGGAAGCAGCAAAGAAACCTTGCGCCGTTTTGCGGGCCTGCTTGCCGCCCACCCTCATCTTGGCCTGACCCTTACCGGCATGGCCGACCCGTCCCACGACCGGGCCGCGATTTTGAAGACACTGGAAGAAAAAGAAAAAAAACGAGTGGCCCTGAAAAACGAGCAACGCTTACAGGAATGGCAAAAAAAACAAAAAGAGAAAGAAAAACGGCAAGCGCCTCCCCAAGCGCCACCGCCAGGCAAGATTATCGAACAGGATATCCCCATTCTCGATCCCCAGCCTGCCCTGCTTAAGCCTGAGCCGGTCACCGTTTCAGACACCAATCTCCATGACCTGGCCCAGGAACGGGCCTTACAGGTGTATGACTTCTGCACCTCTGATCTTGGCATCGCCTCGAAACGGATCCGCCTCCAGGAAAAGGGCAAACTGAGCGCCCCGGAGACAGCAGGGAATCAGGTGACCATCGGGCTTCAACATATTGAGTAGTACAATGACCACGCTCCCCTTTCAAATATCATACACGACCTTACTTGAATGGCTGGGACTGCTTTCCGCAGCGACCTTTCTCATCAGTCTGCTGCTCATCCCCTTTCTGATCTCCAGGGCCTCTGCCGATTATTTCCTCATTCATGCGACGATTGTAGAGCAGCGACATAAACGTCATCCTGCTATCGCTCTGTTGATCAAGATTATCAGAAACAGCTTGGGGTACTTCCTCTGTCTTGCAGGCTTCATCATGCTTTTCCTCCCCGGCCAGGGCATCCTCACCATCCTGATCGGGGTTTCTCTCCTGGATATCCCCTTCAGACATAAAGTGGTGAATGCCCTGATCCACCGACCGGCCCTTCAGCAGGCATTGAACTGGATTCGCCAGAAAACCGGCCATCCGCCCTTTAATTTCCCCTTAAAATAGACAAGGCAGGAAAAACAGCCATGTCATTTTCTCTCACCCCATTTCAACAGGCGTTGATCACCTGGTTTCACACGGAGCAGCGTGCCCTGCCTTGGAGAGAAGGATATATCCCCTACCAGATATGGATTTCTGAGATTATGCTCCAACAGACCCAGATGGAAAGGGTCACCCTCTTCTTTAACCGCTGGCTGCAAAAGTTCCCGGACATCCACTCCCTGGCCCTTGCCGAAGAAGACAAGGTACTCAAATGCTGGGAAGGACTAGGCTATTACAGCCGGGCCCTCAATATCCGCAAATGCGCCCAGATTATTGTCCGCGATCATGACGGGGTCATCCCCAGCGACCGGAAAACCCTGCTGGCCCTGCCCGGCATCGGCCCTTATACTGCCGGCGCTATCGCCTCCATCGCCTACAATCTCCCGGTTCCCCTGGTCGATGCCAATGTCGGCCGACTCTTTTCCCGGCTCTTTGATATCGACATTCCACTGGCGCAAGCGACAAAACTTCTCTGGCAAAAGGCAGAAGAACTGGTGCCCAAAGATCAGGCCCGCTCCTTTAACCAGGGATTAATGGAACTGGGGGCGCTGATCTGCACCCCGAAAAATCCCGCCTGTGGACAATGTCCCGTAATCCCCTTCTGCATCGCTCACCGGGACAAGCTGACCACCGAACGTCCCATCCTGCAAAAAGGTCGAAAACAGATCACCATCGAGATGGCAACCGGTGTTTTGATCCATCCGCAAGGAAATGGGCAGTTATTTATCCAGCAACGGCTGGCCGATGATGTCTGGGGCAGCCTCTGGGAATTCCCCGGCGGACGGCTCAAAGAAGGGGAACAACCTGAGCAGGCCGTTGTCCGTGAGTTTTTTGAAGAGACCGGGTTTACCGTGCTGGTCGATACAAAGCTAACAACCACCATCCACCATTACACCTGTCACAAGGTGATCCTCCACTGCTTCCTCTGCTCCCTTGACCTCCTGGAATCAGTGGCGCACCCAGATCCCATCCTCTATGCCGCCCAGGAATACCGTTGGGCCCTCTTGCCCGAACTGGCCAATTTTGCCTTCCCGGCAGGCCACCGAAAACTCATCGAATTTATAAACATTCATTCAACCTCAATTTTTTGATTCAATAACGTCACGGGAAAGCCACACCAGCAGGAGCACGGGAAGCCCCATCAAAGCAGTTATAAGAAAAAAAGATTCATAGCCCCAGGCAGCGACCATTGTTCCGGAATAGCCGCCAATGAGTTTGGGAAACAGGGTCATGAGTGAGCTGAACAAGGCATACTGGACCGCGGTAAACGAGATATTGGTCAGACTGGAGAGAAAGGCAATAAAGGCGGTACTGGCAAGTCCGGAGCAAAAGTTATCGGCGCCAATGACAAACATCAACACCGTCAGATCAACGCCGCTTTGAGCCAGGAGCATGAACAGCAAATTGGCACCAACGGCCAACAGGGCACCGAAAAAGAGAATGACATAGACCCCGAAACGCACGGTCAACATCCCACCAAAAAAGCCGCCAATCAGGGTCATACCCAAGCCAAAGGTCTTGGTCACCGTGGCAATCACATTCTTACTGAACCCCATATCCAGATAAAAGACGTTGGACACCACACCCAGGACGATATCAGAGACCCGGTAAAAACCGACGAGGAGGAGGAGTAAAACTGCTGTCTTTATGCCATATCTGCTAAAAAAATCCTGTAATGGGGCAACATAGGTCGCACGCACCACTTCCTGATCGACAATACCAAGCAAGATAGCGCCTCTGGCGACAATGGCCGCCACCCCAAGGGCGAGCAATAGACGGCAGGCCTCCACCGCAAATCCGACCAGCTCAACATGGGTGCCTGCTCCCTGCACCAATCCCTCTTTTACGGAGGCAACAAGCGGGGCGCTGGAAAAAAAGCCGCCGCCAAAAGAGGCCGCCACCAGCACAAACAGGATCAAAAATCGCAGATAGTGCTGCAAAGAATAGTTGTGCCTGCTGACACCTTCATTCATTTCCGGTTCAGTAATGCATAGAGTGGTGATCACGCCGACTGACATAACCGCCGCCATGATCAGATAGGTCATCTGCCAGGCCTCAAAACGATACAGTTCCCTGGTTGTTCCAAACAGGGTGGCCAGATACAACGAACCCGCACCGGCCACCAGCATCCCGATCCGGTAGCCGGCGACATAACTGGACGCAAGCATCGCCTGCATGGATACATCGATACATTCGATGCGATAGGCGTCAATAACGATATCCTGGGTGGCAGAGGAGAATCCCAGCAGAACTGCGGCCAGGGCCATCGCAATCATGTTCCTCTCACCCAGAACCGGATCAGTACAAGCCATCCACACGATGGCCGCCATAACGGACAACTGGGCCACCAACAACCAGGAACGCCGCCTGCCCAGTTTACTGGTGAGTAGAGGCAGAGGCATTTTGTCGATGAGTGGGGCCCAGATGAATTTAAAAGAATAACCAAGGGCAGCCCAACTGAAAAAAGTAACGGCGGCACGATCAATTCCAGCCTCACGCAGCCAGACAGAAAGGGTGGAAAAAATCAGCAGAATAGGAATACCCGCCGAAAAACCCAGGAAAAACAAGATCAAAACCTGGGGATGCAACCATGCCTGGAACATTCGGTCACGCTTTCGCCCTCCCTGGCTCGCGCGACACTTGGGCGTCCATGCCCTGCGGTCACGAGCCGCGGCTTTCTCATTTTTATTGCTCATTCTTGTCTTTTCCATCCAATATGGTTATGCTACATATGACAATAACTAAGGGTTCCTCTTAAAAAGCAGATACGTTTCTTTTTCTACTGAAATCATCACCACAGATCAAGATATAAACACCTTCCGATCCCATGCCCATACAAACTTACAACACCTTAACCCGCAAAAAAGAGCCTCTCGTTCCGCTTGAGAACGGCCATATCAAACTGTATGTCTGCGGGATCACGTCTTATGATTTCTGCCACATCGGCCATGCCCGATCGGCCCTGGCCTTTGATATGATCGTCCGCTATCTGCGCTACCGCGGATACACTGTCACCTATATCCGTAATTTCACCGACATTGACGACAAGATAATCAACCGGGCCGCCGAGCAGGGCGTCAGTGCCAGTGCCTTGGCTGGACGTTTTATCGATGAATTTTACGTCGATATGGACAAGCTGGGTGTTGATCGTCCAACCCTTGAACCCCGCGCTACCGAGCACATCCAGGAGATGATCGACCTGATTGAGGAACTGATTGGCAAAGGACTGGCCTATCAGTCAGGCACCGATGTCTATTATTCGGTGAATGGATTTCCCGAGTACGGCAAGCTCTCAGGCCGTAATCTGGCTGACATGCAGGCCGGCGCCCGCATCGCCATCAACGAGAACAAGACCAATCCCATGGACTTTGTCCTGTGGAAAGGGTCCAAACCCGGCGAACCAACCTGGAACAGCCCCTGGGGGCCAGGCCGCCCGGGCTGGCACATCGAATGCTCGGCCATGAGCCGGAAGTATCTGGGCAACCGCTTTGACATCCATGGCGGCGGCCAGGATCTTATCTTCCCTCATCACGAAAATGAGGTGGCCCAGAGCGAAGGGGCCAGCGGCAAGACCGCGGTCAACACCTGGATCCATCACGGCTTTGTCACCATCCGCGATGAAAAGATGTCAAAATCGCTGGGTAACTTCCTCACGATCCGGGAGATACTGCAGCAATACCACCCAGAGGTCTTGCGTTTCTTCATCTTCTCCACCCACTATCGCAACCCCCTCGATTTCTCGGAGACGGCCATGCAGGACGCCATGGCTGGCCTGGACCGGCTTTATGAATGTATGGCTGCTATCGATACCCTGAGTGATACCGGAACTGCCGGGCAAGAGTCCGCGCTTGCCTCCACGCCGGATGCCGACAAGTTACGCACTCTTGAAGAACGCTTCCAAAAGGCCATGGACGATGACTTTAACACGGCCCAAGGCTTGGGTATCCTCTTTGATGCCGCCCGGATCATCAACAAGATCTGCCAGCAGCTCCCGGCAAGCCCAAGCCCGGCAGACAGCAAGCTGCTGAAAGATGCAGGAATTCTGATCAAGAAGTTAGCCGGGATCATGGGACTGCTCCAGGAAGATGCCAGCGAGTATCTGAGACAGCAGAAAGCAACGCTATTGCAAGGACTTGCAATCAGTGAACAGGAAATTCTGGGGCTGATCCAGGAGCGCAAGGATGCACGGACGGCAAAAGACTGGGCGCGTGGCGACAGTATCCGCGATCAGTTACTGGCCAAGGGAATTGAGCTGAAAGATGGTGCAAGCGGTACAACCTGGGAGATAAAACGGGGGTGACAGTATGGCACATACCACAATCCGAACACCGGCTGTAGCAGACCGTTTCTATCCAGGAGATCCGGGAATTCTGGCCCGGGACATTCAGGAACTGACACCGGAGCCAATAACACCGCAAAAGGCCTATGCCGTTGTTTCACCGCACGCGGGCTATATGTATTCAGGAGCAGTAGCGGCCGAGACCATTGCGAGTGTCAACATCCCGGAAACAGTCATTATCCTCGGTCCCAATCATCACGGCCAGGGAGCGCCGATTGCACTCTCCACCATACCCTGGCAGATGCCCATGGGCCTGGTTCCTATTGACACCGCCATCGCCAAGGCCCTTCTCGACACCAGTTCCGTCATCACCGTCGATGAAACGGCCCATCGCTTTGAGCATTCCCTGGAGGTCCAGGTACCTTTCCTGCAGGCAAGACAAAGGGAACTTGCCATCGTCCCTCTTGTTATTTCCCATATCTCCTACCCCCTGTGTCAGGAGGTGGGAACAGCCCTGGCCAAGGTTATCGAAGGCGCCGGCAAAGAGATCCTGATTGTAGCCTCAAGCGATATGACCCATTACGAATCGCGCGCTGCAGCTGACAAAAAGGACCATTATGTCTTGAAAAAACTTAGCGACATGGATCCTGCCACCCTCTACCGCGCAGTCCTTGATTACAATATATCCATGTGCGGTATCATGCCGGTGACTATCGCCCTCATCGCGGCAATGACTTTGGGCGCAACCAAAATAAAACTTGTGCGCTATACTGATTCTGGAGCGGTAAGCGGCGACACCAGCCAGGTGGTGGGCTATGCAGGAGTAATCATCACCTGATTTTTCTTCATCCACCCCTCTTTTCCCTTGACAGGATGGCGTAGATTTTCTAAATAAACAGCTTCATTGCGTTATCTGCTGGGGGATGGTCTAATGGTAAGACAGCGGACTCTGACTCCGCTTATCGAGGTTCGAGCCCTCGTCCCCCAGCCACAGTAAATTCAAGCACTTAGAGCACTAAAGCCCTAAGTGCTTTTTTCATTTGTGGAATTCTATCCCACTCCTGTCCCACATTTTTCATTTCTAATGGCAATAAACAAACCGTAGATATTGTGTCACCTGCAGCAGATTCCCCAATACACCAGTAAAAGGAAAGGTCTCCCAATCCATACATAAACTGGCACAAACCAAGAGTGCTAACGTTCCGCTAAGGTTACATGCCTGTTATCACCAAGACATTGGTAAAACGTCGAGCAACCTCCTGGCCAGCCATAAGGTTTACCAAAGGTTTACATAAGGTTTATATAAGGTTTGAAGAATTGCGCGGAGAAAGATGAACGATTCTAATATCGCACAAATATCGCCATCCTCGTTCCAACCTTTCTGAAATCTTGCCATTCACGCCTTTATCAGACATGAAGGATCTCCGAATTCTCTGACAGTTCCTTCAGTTTTCGGTCATTAATAAAGATCGGTCATAGCTGGCAATCCTTGCGCATTCTTTTTTCTGCGTCAGAAAGGCCACATGTGAAAATTCCCCTATTTATTTTCTTGATTATGAGTTGTTGGAACTGGTAGCATGACAATAAGATAAAATTTGATTTCCTTTCATAAGGGCGTATGATAATCATCTTGAATATGAATACCCTTGATCAGGGTACTTCGCCAAAAGAAGTAAAGTTGGGTTACATTCCAACAACTTGTCACCATGAAATAGCGCATACCCGGTGATCCTGTACCGCCAGTAAAATTATTTCGAATTGTTGGCAGAGTAGCTGAGAAGGTTAAGAGACATTGAAAGGATGGGTGGGTATGAAAATTATATTGTTGTCATTAGCACTATTTTTATTGTTGTCGTCTGCTCAAGCTGGATTAGTGATCGAGTTTGACAAAAATACTCCAGCCAGTGAAAGACAGGCTTTTGCTGAAAGTGCTAACCTTGAAGCGGCGAGAACGAAAGCGAATCCGCAGTCATCAATGAAGACGATTGAGCGAGGGGGATTGTCCCAACATCAAAATAGCGGGATAAAGCCCTCAGCAAAAGAGGGCAACAGCTTTGGGGATCTGTATATGCAGAAGATCCAGCGTAACAAAGATGAAGCCGAACGAGAGAGAGTAGCTACCGAGAGGGGGGACGTTGACGAGGCTGCCAGAATAAGGCAAGATAGAAGTAATCGAAGAACAGCGGAGCAATTACGGCAAATACAACAGGAAATCCAAAACAGGCAAAGAGGAATAGGGTATTAGGCAACCGATCAAGATAGTAGTCAAGACCGTAATGGTAAAAAATATGTTATGTCCGTATTGTTGATAGAGATGACATCAGACAAGGAAGCGTGCTGGCTTCGCATTGATCATGGATAATCCGAAAGACCGTAAATATGATACGGCCAAATAGCACCATTCAGCATTTCATGTTGCCGATTGATATTTGGGGGATTACGCCATGGGGTGCCGACGAAGGGAACAAAGGTTTCACTACCAGCTCATAGATCTGGTCAAGACGTGCCTTTGCGGTCAGGTAGCGATTAAATCACTTATAATTCGGGTTTATCATTTCCATTATTCCGCTATCAACCAACCGATTTTGTTGCCTCAAAACATCAACCACACTCCCGCCGCCCACATTAACCTGCACGGCCGTATCAATTACTCTTCCCAGCACTGTTTCCCGGCCCTTACTGATCGTCTCAGCCCTTGCCCGGTAATCACTCTGGTTCTCGCACTTGGCCGCCATCGCCTCAGAGACATTCTTAATGGCCGCATTGTTAAAGAACACAATGTGCTCCGTTCTCTTGTTAACTACATCGTTAACTGCGCCCACAAAGTGTTCATCGTTCTCCGCTAACCCTTGCTTGTATTGCACGCCAGCGTTCACGACTGCAAGACCGTCTTTCTCAACTTTAGCGGTATGCTTGGCGATAAATCCGACACTCACCTCGTGTTTCTTCGCAAGGTCACGAATGGAATATGCGCCGGTTCGCCATTCACCAACAATCACCGGGATAAGTTTTTCATAACTCTTTTGATTCACTTTTTTACCTCTATCGTGAATTTGCAGGACGAAGATTTTGATTCGTTCCGAATTTCGTAATGCGCCATTGGGGCTGAACATAACTGTTGAAACTATCGTTTAAGTGTACAGGTTGGTGTCCAGTATGCCTTTTTCCGATTCTGTATTTTTAGACACAATCTACCCCCAGCAGTTTAACCGAATTAATATCTTCAGCAGAATATAATGGATCTCCAAGAGCATCATAGCCCTTTGGCTCCAGTCCCAACATTTCAAATATTGTTACCCGTGCAGATGCTGTCAGCAGAGAAGGAACTTCTGAGACAATGGGCCGATAGTAAATTTCAAGCACCTCTTCAGGCGAACTGAAAGACTCAGAGATAGCTTTTATATGAAGCTGGCCTTCATCTTGGTCAATGCTCCTACAGTGGCAATTTAGAAGAATACCGTGACAAACAGGGCACTCTTCGGCGAAACAACCATATTCATGATGCTGGCCTGGTTGAACACCGCAAAGAAGACATGAGCTGAAGTCCATATTTAATCGTTTCTCGCTACCATATTTTACCCGTTCACATTTCGTCATAATATCCTTTTCATCTATGGTTTTGTTAGGTTGTCAAAAGTTGACATTGATTGAAAAACAATCATTGTTTATCAATTGGCCTGCATCCGTACCAACCTCCTCAATATCGTTCAGCCTTGCCGCTTATATCCCCCTAACGACATCCGTGGTTACACCCTTTTTTTTTCGTGTTGCGTTGCGTTTTCGCGGCAATACAAAAAAAAGGCGGAATGGACAGGGAGACAAGAGACCGAAGTCATCCCCAAGAAGGGCCAGAGAAGAGAGAGGGGAGAGCTTCTCACTGTGTACATATATGGGACTACTATAATAGTACACAGTGAGACTCCTTAATTCCGACTCGACCTTCTTCTATCCCTTCGTTATTTCAGCGATAATTTTACTGTTTTTCATTTTTTAACACTTTTTTAAAAAGCATACACATTGAGAATTGTGACGTTTTTTTCATGCTGCTTGCCGCAACCTACGATGTGCCCGAAGAGCATCCTGAATTTCCTCTAAGGGAAGCGGCTTGCGATGCTTCAGGTTTTCAGCCGCAACAATCCCCTCCAGGTCAAAAAAGCCCATGACAGCATCGCGGTTTTTTCTGGGACAGAGGCAGCCGTCATGGACTGGCAATATCACGATGTCATCCTCCATCCCACGGGCCATGATTCTTGCCATCAAGGCCGCTTCGGTTTTTTGTAGGTGTCCCCAGTTCGGTTTGTAAAGATCCTCTAAAATTGCAGAGTGGTGGTTTTCTAAGGCCATGATATAGGTTTCCAGATTTTCCTCTTTGCCATAATGCTTGCGGTAGGTACTCATAATCTTTTTTCTCCCGGAAACTGGAGATTCCGGATTGCGTGTATTGAGCATTAAAAGCATCAGGTGTTTTGTTATGTCTCGGTGATCATCGGTATAAAGATATGGGTCTCCCGCTGGTAGAGACAGCCCTCGGCTTTTATACAGGAGCTGGGTGTGCATTGCCCTCCCGTCGAGATCAACAGTTAATTCACCGTCAATGGTGATGGAGCGGCGAAAATCTTTTTTACAGCCTATCCAGAATGCCCCGTAGAATCGCCCCCCCTTGGTTAAATCTTGATCGTTAAAGACTACATATGGGAGACACTTGGTTTCGTCGGGCATTATTATTTTTGCCTTCCCATGTACTTCGGTCTCACATTGATCGTACAAGTCGAACGTTTGACGATCCAGATTCAAGCGTATGTCATGACGGAGCAAGAATTCCCAATACCGTTTTAGAAAATCATTAAGACTTCGACGTTCGAGTGTATTGATTTTGACCACTTCCGATCTCCCCTCGTTAATGATGATTGCCCCTCTCGGCTGATAATGGGTCCGAGCTGGTTGGTAAGCTCGAATCCGACTGCTGTAAGTGATAAGCCTCCGGGTGAACTCCTGATTTTCGACAAGTTGAGAAATGAGGGCGACCTTTTCGAGGTGCTTTAAAACATTTTCAAAAACCTGCCGGGAGTACCCCCAGCTTTCAGCGATCAACCTGCTAAAATTACAAATTATTAGTTCTTTCCCCGTGCTGATATTCGCGAGAATCGAACAAAGAGCTGATACTTGTGCCCGTCGGATCTGTTCGTTGCGAAATGGCATCGGATAAGCTTCAAAGACTGCGATTGCATGATTCACATGGCAACACCGTTCATGCTTGAAATACGGGATTGAACTATCCTGAAGACGATTTATCCGCCATCTATTGTAGCCCTTCATCAGCACTGCACTCCCTTGTCGATTAAATCCAACAAGGATAGCTGTCACTCAGCTTTTAAAAATGACCCCCGGTCAGCGTCCAAAAATGCCCCCCCGAAAGTCAATAAAAGTAGTGCAATTCCGGCTCGAAATTTAAGTTTAGAAACCAAGCGAGCTAGGT
>JAUSAB010000054.1 GCA_030653035.1 Desulfocapsaceae bacterium
TGAGTTCTCCAATAGTCCGGGCTTTTGCCAAATGCTCTTTTGCACTATTCAGTATCTCTTTGCCACTTGCTGGTCTTGCCATATGTCCACCTCCTTATTTGGTGGACATATTATAACATCTTTGATTTAGAAATGGAATAATATCTTGTTTGTGACGGCCTGCAAGATATCTCCTGAGGCAAATCTTGCTTAAAATCATTTTAATAAAAAAAGCGCGTCCGATAATTTCAGACGCGCTTTACAAAAACAAAAAACAGCAAGCAGAAGCTCTTATTCAGCACCAACTCCCAGATAGGTGCGGAGCTTTTCATCTTCAAATTTCTGTTGTGCTATTTCATCTTTAGTCATAAGTGAAACGATCCAACCAACAACAAAGGCCGCTGTCATTGACACAATAGCAGGATTCTTCAAAGCAAACAACTCGGACCCCTTAGGATTCTTAAACACATCCACCCAAACCGTGGGACTGACAATGATAAGCCCTACAGCCAAAAATGCACCGGTAAGGATCGACCATACTGCACCAGCCGTAGTAAACCGTTTCCAGAAAATGGAAAGAACCAAAGCCGGGAAGTTGGCACTACAGGCAATAGCAAACGCCAAACCTACCATGAACGCAACATTCTGTCCTTTAAAAAGAATACCAAGACAAACAGCGACGATACCAAAAAGAAGGGTAGCGATCTTACTGGCCCGCACTTCTTCCTGCTCTGTAGCAGAACCGCCTTTAATGACATGAACATAAATATCATGGGAAAATGAAGAAGCGGCCGCCAGAGTCAGACCGGCCACCACCGCCAGAATGGTGGCAAAAGCAACCGCAGCGATAAAACCAAGGAAGGGGGTACCACCCAGAAACTCTGCCAGCAACGGAGCCGCCATATTGCCGCCCTTATCAATGTTCATAATTACTTCCCGCCCAATGAGAGCCGCCGCACCAAAACCAACAATAGGAATAATAATATAAAAATATCCGATAAAACCTGTGGCATAAAGAACTGAGGTCCGAGCAGCTTTAGCATCAGGAACGGTAAAAAAGCGCTGCAGGATGTGAGGCAGTCCCAAGAGACCGAACATCAAGGCCAACCCAAGGGAAATGGCATCGATTGGGCTGGTAATCAACCCACCAGGTTCAAGTGCTCCTTGGCCATACTGGGTAGCAACTGCGCTATAGAGTTCACCGGGACTGAAGTGAAACTTAGCCAGAACCATGACCATCATAACTGATACACCACAGAGTAAGAGAACAGCCTTGACAATCTGCACCCAGGTCGTGGCCAGCATTCCACCAAAGAGCACATAAGCCAACATGATGGCGCCAACAAGTACTTCAGCCACCTCATAAGGCAGACCAAACATCAACTTAATGAGACTACCGGAACCAACCATCTGGGCAATGGTATAAAAAAGAACGGTGAGAATACCACCAATGGCGGAAGCAATACGAACCGGAGTCTGTTTCAACCGGAAGGCAACCACATCCGCAAAGGTAAACTTACCAAGATTTCTCAGGGGTTCCGCAATAAGAAACATCAAAGCCGGCCAGCCAACCAGCCAGCCAACCGCATAAATCATTCCATCATACCCTTTCAGGGCAACCATACCGGCAATCCCAAGAAAGGAAGCAGCAGACATATAATCACCAGCCAGGGCCAAACCGTTCTGGAATGCACTGACACTGCGCCCAGCCGCGTAAAACTCCTTGGTCGTCTTGGTACGTTTGGCTGCCCAATAAGTAATTACTAAGGTAATGGAAACAATAATTAAAAAAAAGACAATGGCAGGCAAAGTGGGATGTCCCAATGTAGTCTGGATGGAACCCGCCGCTTGGTCAATAACTGGTGGCATCTATTTTCTCCTTTGGATTTATATGATTTGCAATCAATCAGCAAGAATTGATTATTTCCCGAGCAGCAACGCCCGTAACCGCCGGACTTCAGGGTCATAACTTGTATTCGCCCACACAACGTAGATAACGGTAAACAGCCAGGCAGCAAGAATTACAGCCACAGCAAGAGGAATTCCCAAAGTAGTTGCCCCGGTTTCACTCAACTTCTGGGCAAGAAATGATTTGTTAAAACCAATCAACAAAACAAAACCATAATAACTGACAAACAACAGTAACAGCAGCACAATGGATACGGTCCCCCGTTTTACCACAAGTGACTTGAACTCACTTGATTCAAGCAGGTCAGAAACATTTTTTTGCATTGAATTCTCCTTTTTTAAAAAAAATCGAGAGTTACTTCTCATCCGAAAACAAGCAATGTGTATATGACACATATTGTAGGGGCCTTTTACCTTGTATCTTGCCAAAATGTCAATATTTTTGTCTTGTGAAATCAAAAAAGCACTCTAGCTAGCTCAAGCTAAACATCATGTCAACTATCCATAATTACAGTTGTTTTTAATAAGACAGATACGATTCCACGCTCTCCATCCAATTTTTACAGTCAACAAGATCACTTGTTGCATGATTTCAACTTGATATCAATTCGAAGTAACAGTCTTACAAAATTGCCTTCATGGCCCCCATATATGAACGCAACTCCTCGCCGATCATCTCAACCCCAGTGAAACGAATCGCCTCGTTGACAGCAATAAGCTTGACATTATCAACTCCGTTATCCTTCAGGGCAAGTCCCTTGCCTATCACATCAGTGTCAACATATTTCATAAAATCAGCCAGCATGGGCACTGCCGCATGGGCAAAAAGATAGCAGCCATATTCAGCGGTATCCGAAATAACCACATTCATCTCATACAACTTCTTGCGGGCTATGGTATTGGCAATAAGCGGCACCTCATGCAGCGACTCATAATAGGCGGATTCCTCCTTGATACCGGCAGCAACCATGGTATCAAAAGCCAATTCCACTCCAGCCTTGACCATGGCGATCATCAGGATACCGTGATCAAAATATTCCTGCTCAGGAATAACCGCCGTAGTGGAGACCGCTTTTTCAAAGGCACTCTTGGCTGTTTGCGCCCGCCATTTCAGAAGGTTGACATCATCTTTGGCCCAGTCCTTCATCATCGTCTTGGAAAAGGAACCGGACATGATGTCATCCATATGTTTTTCAAAAAGAGGCCGTAGAATATTCTTCAACTCTTCAGACAAAGCAAAGGCCATGACCTTGGCCGGATTTGTCAGGCGATCCATCATATTGGTAATTCCACCATGCTTTAGGGCCTCAGTGATGGTCTCCCAGCCATGCTGAATCAATTTGGAGGCATAACCCGCCTCAATCCCTTTTTCAACCATCTTGTTGAAACAGAGAAGAGAACCGGCCTGAAGCATACCGCAGAGAATCGTCTGCTCACCCATGAGATCCGATTTCACCTCGGCTACAAAAGAAGACTGGAGGACACCGGCACGATCCGCTCCAGTGCCGCAGGCATACGCCTTGGCCAGCTCCCAGCCCTTCCCCTGCGGGTCATTCTCACGATGCACCGCAATCAGAGTGGGAACTCCAAAACCACGCTTATACTCTTCCCGCACCTCGGTGCCGGGAGATTTAGGGGCGACCATGATAACGGTGAGATCCTCACGGATCTGCATCCCTTCTTCCACAATATTGAAACCGTGCGAATAGGAAAGACAGGCCCCTTTCTTCATCAAAGGCATAATGGCAGTGACTACCTTGGTATGCTGTTTATCCGGGGTCAGATTGATAACCAGATCGGCCTTGGGGATGAGCTTTTCAAAGGTACCAACGACAAAGCCATTGGTGCTGGCATTCTTGAATGACTGTCGCTTCTCACTGATGGCCGCCTCACGCAGGGCATAAGAGATATCAAGACCACTATCCCGGAGATTCAGCCCTTGATGCAACCCTTGAGCACCGCAACCAACAATCACGATCTTCTTGCCACGCAAGGCCTCTACCCCGTTAAACTCGGAAGAATCCATGAACCGGCACTGACCAAGCTCCTGAAGCTGCAGGCGCAACGGCAGGCTGTTGAAATAATTTTGTCCCATTATTTTCTCCTTTTATGGTTAAAGGTTAATTTTTTTCTCAGAAAAAAAGGCCATAAAAACACTACTGAACTGTTTCTTCATTTTTATAATGCCGCATAGCATAGTCTTATTTTATATTGCGTCAAGTGACTTATGCCCAATTCTGCCCAAAACAGGACAAAGCCAGATCAATAACGCAAGCTTCCCACCCTTCCCGCCTGATAGATATCCTTGAGGGTTAATAGACCACCCTTTCTGAATTTTTTGAGAAGAAAAAGAAAAAGATAGGCCGTCTGGATCGCATCCTCAAGGGCATCATGGGGTTTAAACATGGGAAGATTATATTCTCTGGCCAAATCTTCAAGGACATAACTCACTGAGTGGTCATCCTCTTCACGAAAAGGTCCAAGTAATATCTGTCGATAACGTCGCGCCATGCGAATCGTATCAATCGCTGGATTAGCCAAAGTCCCACCCATCAGCTTACGGGCAGCTATATTCAAAAACCCCATGTCCAATTCCACAAAATGCCCAACCATGAGACCATTACCGGAAAACTCAATAAAATCAGGCAACACCTCCTCCAGAGGAGGTGCGCCTGCTAACTGCTCCGGGGTAATCCGGTGAATCAAGGTGGCTTCAGTATGCCTCAAACTCCTTGGTCTGATATATTGGTGAAACGTAGCGCCAAGATCGATCTGCAGATCCCGGATCAAAACCGCGCCGATGGAGATAATCTCGTCCCGTTTCCGGTCAAAACCGGTAAGCTCGGTATCACAGACGACAAAGGTGTACTCGGTAAGCGGTCTCGACTGATCAAATCCGGCAAAGGCTTCCCTATTCTGAATAATGAGCGGATGAGGAGGGGAAAACCAGGTATTTGGTTTGAATAGATTCACCATCACATCACCGGATACATCCGCTCCAGCACACCATACAACCTTTCTATAACCGCAAAGGCATCCTTAAGCATCCTCCGCTCCAGATCAGAGAGATCTGCCGGATCGATGTGGTTGTCGGGAAGAATTCCCGCCTCAATTTGCCGCAATTGATGCACCAGACGCTGCTGCATCTGCAGTTCATAGGCCTCGCTCGCCGCTGACCACAACTCCCCCTGAATCTGTTCTCCTTCCATCAGGGCCTTCAGACGGGCCAGGGTATTGGTCTCTTTCACCCCGAACTTCAGGGCCAGAACCCGGGCAAAATCAACAAAAGGGGTCAATCCCTGCCGCTTGATATCCAGCCTATTTTTATGTTCGCCATCTTTTTCAACAATAAAGTTTTTGAAAAAAGAGAGCGGAACCCGGGTCTCCATACATTGACGGGCCAGATGGAACAAAAAAAGATCCATCCCCACTATCTCCCTGTTTAAATGCGCTCGCAGCTCCTCGGCAAGTATGGCCTCGCCGAATCCGGCACGAAAGTCGAAAAAGATAATGGAATTAAGCAATTCCTGCGGTTCGGGTGCGGCAATCCAATGGTCGAAATAGTGGGTCCATACCGATAAAGGCTGACACCAGAGCGGATTAATGGCCATAATTTCACCAGGACAGAGCGGATAGCCACAGTTGACCAGATGATCAATGGCCTTGGCTGCAAAGGCCGCAAAATACGTCTCCGCCGCCTGTTTCTGAGCCTCATCCACCGGATCGGCATAGATGATGGCATTGTCCTGATCGGTCTTGAAGGTCTGCTCGCGCCGCCCCTCACTACCCAGCAACAGCCAGCAATACGGCACCGGCGGCACCCCCATCTCTTTTTCGAGCAGGGTCAACATCCGTCCCAGGATATGATCGTTGAGAATGGCGATCATCTGGGTGATATTGCCGGCCTTGGCCCCTTCCCCGATCAGTCCCCGAATCACCTCCGGGATCTTCTGGGCCAGGGGATACAAGCCTACAATCTGCTGCTCTGCGCGAATCTCGCGGAATAAATAATACGGTGAGTGTCCCTGCAGGAGCATGATATCATGGGAGGTAATCACCCCGACAACCCGCCCGCCGCGCTCCACCGCCAGATGATGAATCCCGGTAGCCATCATCTTCAACAACACATCGAAACAGAGAGACTGGGACAGCACCGTCTGCACCGGGCTATTCATAATAGTCGCAACCGGTTGGTTATAATCCAGCCCGGCCGCCACCACCTTTCCCCGGAGATCGCGGTCGGTGAGAATGCCGACAATCTTTTCCTCATCGCTCGGATCATGAACAAGCAGACACCCCACCCGATGCTCAGACATAAGGATAGCGGCCTCCTGAATGGTGACATTGGCCGCAACCTTGCGCAAGGTCTTCACCAGATCACCAACCCTGATCGAGAAAAGATAGAGATCATCATTGCTGCGCCGCGCCACCTTGTGATGACGGAGCTCACTGTAGGCGGTGGTGACGATTTTTTCTGAAAAACTCTTCAGATAATAGTGGGTAAAAGCGGGCTGTTTTGCAATGAGATCAAGAAAAATCTCCCGGGGCAGAAGAAAACAGAAGGTGTCCTCCACGGTTTCAATATTCAGATTAGCTGCGGTGCCGCGAATAATGGCCAGTGCCCCGATAGAGGCGCCTTCCCCGCGGAAGTCCTTCAAGGTTACCTCGCCGTTATCGTCTTCGAGAAAGGCCTTGACCCCGCCGCGCTGAATCAAATAAAGATAACTTAATTCAGTGGTGTCAGCAGTCAGAAGCCTGGTGCCTTTGGGAAAAAAATCAATGCGGCAATGGCAGGCAAGCCACCTCAGCGTTTCTGCATCCAGGGTATTAAAGGGCATGATCCCCTTAAAAAATGAGATCGCCACATCCGGGGCAACCACATGAACATCATTTCCTTTAAAGACTGCCATTCACTTATCCTCTCTGCCGTTCATACCTGCAAAACAACAAGGCGGAGCCTCCTTGCCAGAAAGCCCCGCCTTGCCCATCGATCAATAGCACGCAGACTACTTTTTAGCCATGGCCTTCTTGCCATTAATCAGATCATCAACCACTGAAGGATCCGCCAGGGTTGAGGTGTCGCCAAAGTTATCAAAATCATTGGCGGCAATCTTTCTCAAGACCCGGCGCATGATCTTGCCACTGCGGGTCTTTGGCAGTCCCGGCGCGTACTGAATGGCATCCGGTGAGGCAATCGGGCCGATCTCGGTACGTACATGGGCCCGCAACTCAACCAGCAACTCAGGGGTCTGTTCCACATTGGATTTCACCGTAACAAAGGCATAAATGGCCTGCCCCTTGATCGGATGCGGCATCCCGACAACCGCAGCCTCAGCAACCGAATGATGGGCCACCAGAGCCGACTCGATCTCAGCGGTGCCAAGCCGGTGACCGGAGACGTTAATAACATCATCAAGACGTCCCATGATCCAGAAATACCCGTCCTCATCGCGGCGGGCCCCGTCTTCAGGGTCGTAAATATTCTCATAACGACTGAAATAGGCCTTCTTAAACCGCTCGGGATCACCAAATACCCCGCGCAGCATACCTGGCCATGGTTTGCGAATAACCAGATGGCCGCCCTCATTGGGACCAGCCTCATGGCCTTCTTCCGTATAAATGGCCGCGTCGATACCCGGCAGAGGCAGAGTAGCGGAACCAGGCTTTAAAGGCGTGGCATACGGAAGCGGAGAGATCATAATGCCACCGGTCTCGGTCTGCCACCAGGTATCAACGATGGGCAGTTTATTCTTGCCGATATTGATATGATACCACATCCAGGCCTCAGGATTGATCGGCTCGCCAACGGAACCAAGAATCCGCAGACTGGAGAGGTCATAGCGCTGGGTTGGCTCCTCGCCATCCCGCATCAGGGCTCGGATAACAGTAGGGGCAGTATAAAAGATGTTGACCTGAAACTTCTCGACAATCTTCCAGAAACGATCCGGGCCGGGATAGGAAGGCACACCCTCAAACATCAAGGAAGTAGCACCCAGGCCCAACGGCCCATAAAGGATATAGGAATGGCCGGTCACCCAGCCGATATCGGCGGTACACCAGTACACATCATTGTCTTTCAGGTCAAAAACCCATTGACAGGTGTGCATGGCATAGGTGAGATAGCCGCCGGTGGTGTGAACCACGCCCTTCGGCTTGCCGGTAGAACCGGAGGTGTAGAGGATAAAAAGGATATCCTCAGCATCCATGGATTCGGGAGCGCAGGTGCTGGAGATATCGGCGGCGGTTATCTCTTCATGCCACCAGGCATCCCGGCCAGCCTGCATCAGGATCTCATTGCCGGCCCGTTTGACCACAATGACATCCTTGACGGTATCACATTCTTCCAGTGCCGTATCGGCATTGGGCTTCAGGGGAATTGTCTTTCCCGCGCGCAACACGGCGTCGGCGGTAATCAGCACCTTGGCCTCACAGTCCTGCACCCGGCTCTTGAGGGCAATCGCCGAGAATCCGGCAAAAACGACTGAATGGATGGCACCAATGCGGGCACAGGCGAGCAGGGAAATAGCCAGTTCCGGGATCATGGGGAGATATATCGCCACCCGGTCGCCCTTCTTCACACCCTTTTTCTTCAGGACATTGGCCACCCGGCAGACCTCAGTATAGAGCATCTGATAGGTATAAACCCGGACATCCTCTTCCGGCTCGCCCTGCCAGATGATGGCGGCCTTGTTGCGCCGTCCATTGGTGAGATGACGATCAAGGCAGTTATAAGACATATTCAATTTACCGCCCTGAAACCATTTAATCTCAGGCTTGTTGTAATCATACTCAAGAACCTTGTCCCATTTTTTGTCCCAGGTAACCAGTTCTCCGGCACGCTCGGCCCAGAATCCTTCAGGATCTTCCATGGAACGACGATATGCAGCTTTATAGGCCTCCATACTGCCCACATGCGCAGCATCGCGTCCTTCCTGCGGGGGCTCAAAAATACGACCTTCACTTAATAGACTGGTAATCTTATCTTCATCAACGCTCATTGTGCTCTCCTTTCCACTCTTGTTAAAAAACGTATGGCAATCCCGAAAGACAGATTGAACTTACAAGAAAACAAACAATTCCTGAAAATAAAATTTGCCTCATCAGGCTCACAAGCCTGCCCTCAAAATAAAATACGATATTAAACAAATACACACTTTTCAGGCAGGATTTACAGTCTCAAAATGATTTCAATATACCTTAAACCGTACCCGCTTTTCAAATAAAAAAACAAACAACATTATGACAGTGGCACATAATGATTACTTACTTATGGAAAAAATCCACAGAGAAGAGGACAATAGTTTTCCATTCCATGTCAGCTTAAATATGGTAAAATAAAAAATTAATCTTTCTTTGACTTCTATCTGAAGACAAAAATGAATTATCTTTAATAAGCCAGCGTTCAAAATGGTAACAAAATAACATCATGAACGGCCCCTAAAGGGGGATGTGATTTTTTTATAGGAAAATAATAGTTATGTGCAGAGTCTATCTTATTTTATCTTTTTTTCTGTTCGGTTATGCCTCTTCTGTTTTTGCGGTTGAAGGAGATCCTCATTCAGCTCAACCGGCTATCTGGACAGCTCGTCAATCCGTGCATTTTGCGCTGACCCATAGCCCTGACAGTCAGATAGCAACCCAGAGAATCGAGGCGGCCAAGGCCATGGTTAATCAGGTTAAGGCCAGCTATTATCCACAAATTGGCCTTAATGCTGAATATACCCAAACCAATAATCCCATGTATTCCTTCGGGAATATCCTCAATCAGGGGCAGTTTGATCAAGCCATAGATTTTAACAACCCAGGCCGTACCGATGATCTGAACCTGCGGGCGGGCCTGCAATATCGCCTTTATAATGGCGGCCGTGATCAAGCCGGAGTAAAGGCGGCAGAGGCCGGGGTTGCGGTATCAGAGATGCAGCAGGTGACGGTGTTCTCCCAGCTTGGTTTTGAAGTGGTACGGACCTTTTATACCATTGCCCAAGCCATGGACATGCTGGAAGCGCATCAAGCATCAATCAAGGCAATAGAAATCTCTCTCATTGTGGCCCGGGCGCGCTTTGAGGCCGGAGATCTGCTGAAGGCTGATCTGTTGAATATTGAAGTACAGGAATCCATGGCCAAGGAGAATTTGATTTTAGCGGAGCATAGTCTGGAGCTTGCCCGCAAGGCCTTTCTGGGTCTTCTCGGCCTGCGTGAAGGACAGGTATTTATTAATACCGTCCAGGAAAGTGAACAGGAACTGCCGGAAGATCGCAATTATGGAAAACGTCCGGAACTCAAAGAAATTGAGGGACAGATTGAGGCGGCAGAGGCTGAATTACGGGTAGCTGAGGGAGGACGATACCCCACAGTCGATGGTCTGGCCCATTACCAATATGATGGCGGGGTTGTCCTGCATGGCTCGGGAGACTCCTGGATGGGTGGAGTCCGGGTCAACTATCCCCTGTTTACCGGTGGAAAAACAGAGGCAGACATCGCGAATGCCCGGGCTAAAGTTGCCAGATTGACGGCTGAAAAACAGAAACTTGAGTTAACCATGGATTTCGAGGTAAAGCAGGCGGATCTTGCCTACAAGCAGGCAGAACAACGTTTGCAGGTTACTGAAAAAATGTTTGAACAGGCGCTGGAAAGCGCTCGTCTAAGCCGGATTCGTTTCAAAGAAGGAGTAGTTCTCGCTTCCGATCTTATGAATATTGAAACCCGGTTGACCGAGGCCCAGGTACGGCAGACTGTCGCCAAGGCTGCTATCAGGGTGGCTGTTGCCGATTTACGCCGGGCAACAGGTCTTCCACAATTTTAACAGCTATTCGAAATAACCCCTTACATATTACATATTGCAGGCCAGAAATGGCTTAAGTCGCTTACTCCAGGGATAGAAGAAGATCGTGATCTGACTGACCATTTCGTCACAGCTCATTATGCCGGTTGCAGCGTTTCCCCGGCAGGGTTATTTTGCAACGATGGCTTTTCCATAAGGATGCCCACAAGTTTTACAGTTCAGTTTTCAGCTCCAGAATAATGCGCCACACCTTTTCATAATACTCTTTTCAGAGTGCGCATCATGAAAACGAACATACTCAAATTATTTTTTTATTTTTAATATGTAGATAAGGACAATAGACAATGAAACGAGAAAAACATTTAGTAGGCTATTTACTGATGGCAGGGCTTGTTGCGCTTGCAGGATGCAAAGGGGGCCATGAGAACAAACCCGCCCCCAAACTTCCGGTGGTGCAGGTAAGTATGCAGGAAGTAAAGACGAAGAATGTCAGATCACAAATTGAAGTGGTAGGAACGGTACAGGCGACCCAGCACGCCACCATTGCCCCCAGGATAAGCGGGCAGATTGTTGAAATGCCGGTAGTCCTCGGTTCACAGGTGCACAAGGGTAATCTTCTGGTCAAGATAAGCGCCGGCGAGATATCGGCCCGGTTGCTTCAAGCCCAGGCCCAACTTGAACAGGTCAGGAGAAATCTGGCACGGGAAGAGAAGCTGCAAAAACAAGAAGCATCCACCCGTGAGGCTGTCAAATCGCTGCAGGATCAGGCCAGGATCGCTGAAAGTGCCCAGAAAGAGGCGCAAACCATGCTTGAGTATGCGACCATCACCGCCCCTTTTACCGGGATTGTAACCCGGAAGATTGCTAGTGTTGGTGATCTGGCGTCTCCAGGCGTCGCCTTGCTGGAACTGGAGAATGAAAAGGTCTTGCAGGTGGTGGCCCAGGTCCCTGAAGGGTTGATCCTCAAGGTACGCAAGGGAGATGTCCTACCCGTCTCTATTCCGGCTGCCGAGCTGTCCTTGAACGGAGAGGTGGCCGAAGTGGCCCCGGCGGCAGACCCTTCCTCACGTACTGCGTCAGTGAAAATTAATATAACGGCTGGCGCTGATATCAGGCCTGGCCAGTTTGCCAGGGTGACGCTGACCGGTTCTGAAGAGAAGTTTCTGACAATCAGCGACAAGGCCGTATTGTCCTTTGGCCAGATGGAGCGGGTATTTTTGATTGAAGACGCAGACCAAGGAGGACCCAGTGTCGCAAGCGTCAAGGAGGGTGCAGGAACAGCCAGCGTTGCCCGTCTTCGTCTGGTGCGAACAGGTGCGCGCTACGATGGGCAGGTTGAAATTCTGGCAGGTCTTGCGCCTGGCGATCGGGTGGTAGTAAGTGGAGGGGAAAAGCTGCAGGACGGGCAACCTCTGGATGTGCAGCCGCAGGCCAAGAATGGTTCGATATTGCGGGCGCCGAAGCAGGAGACGGAGCGGCCATGAGCAGTCAGAATCTTCTTGATAAACCAGGTTTTGCCGGCCGGATAGCCGCCATCTTTGTTAACTCAAGGTTGACACCGGTTGGTATCCTGGCCTCGTTGCTCATGGGCCTGATTGCTATTGTCATGCTGCCCAGAGAGGAAGAGCCGCAGATCAAGGTTCCCATGATTGATGTCATGGTCTCCATGCCCGGGGCCACCCCCAAGGAGGTGGAGGAACGGCTGTCCATCCCCATGGAAAAGCTGCTCTATGAACTGCCGGGGGTGGAATATATCTACTCCACCTCCCAGTCCGGTCAATCTCTGCTGGTCGTGCGTTTTTATGTTGGTGAAGATCTGCAGACCTCTATTGTCCGCTTGAACCAGAAACTGGCCACCAATTTTGATCGTATTCCACACGGGGTTTCCACGCCGCTTGTCAAACCGCATATCATTGATGATGTACCCATCCTGGCCCTGACCTTTCACAGTAACACCTATGACCACTATACCCTGCGCCGGGTGGCGGCCCAGGTGAATGATGCAATCAAGAGTATCCACAAGGTAGCGGAAACCACCTTGATTGGCGGGACCAAACGTCAGCTCAGGATCCTTTTTGATCCTCTGCTCCTAGCTGCACGCAATCTAACAGTGGCTGATCTGGTGCCGAAGATCCAGCAGGCCAACCGTCAGGATTGTTCCGGGCGGCTAACGACTCGAAATCAGGAGATCCTGCTGCAGACCGGGGAGTTCCTGAGCAGTGCTGAAGCGATTGGTCGACTGGTGGTGGGTCTCTATGAGGGAGGCCCCGTTTATCTTGACGAAGTGGCCCAGATCCTGGACGGTCCTGAAGAGCCCGACAATTACGTCCTTTTCGGTGAGGCTGGTGGACATGGCCAGGAAGCGGCAGTAACCCTCTCCGTTGCCAAACGTCCCGGGGCCAACGCCGTGAGCGTCGTGAACGAGGTGCTAAGCAAAGTGGAAAGCCTGAAAGGCACCTTGATTCCCGCTGATTTGAAGGTAACAGTGACCCGTAATTACGGGGCCACGGCTGCAGAAAAATCCAATGAACTGCTGCTCCATATGGGGATCGCAGTCTTTGGCGTGGCCGTGCTCATTCTCTTTTTTCTGGGGTGGCGGGAATCGATGATCGTCATGCTGGCCATCCCCTCCACCCTGGCCCTGACCCTGCTCGTCTTTTATCTCTACGGCTATACCCTCAACCGCATCACCCTCTTCGCCCTGATTTTTTCCATCGGTATCCTGGTCGATGACGCCATTGTGGTGGTGGAAAATATTGTCCGCCACATGCGTCTGCCTGCCAGCCGTGACCGCTCACTCGTGGATGTGGCGGTAGAGGCCGTCATTGAGGTGGGGAATCCCACCATTCTAGCCACCTGGGCGGTTATTGCCGCCATCCTGCCCATGGCCTTTGTCGGCGGACTCATGGGCCCCTATATGCGACCTATTCCCATTGGATCGTCGGCCGCCATGATCTTTTCATTGATCATTGCCTTTACCGTGACCCCCTGGGCCGCCACCCATATCCTGAAGAAAAAATGCAGCCCCAGTGAGTGTGCTGTCGATGATGGTCATACGGAAGATCATGCCCCAAATGATTTTTTCACCAGACTCTATCACCGGATCATGGATCCGCTACTGGCAAGCGGTTCCTGGCGTCTGCTCTTTTTTGCGGTCATTATTTCCCTGCTGCTCGGCACCTGCTCCATGGTCTATTTCGGCTTGGTCAAAGTGAAGATGCTGCCCTTTGACAACAAGAGTGAATTTCAGGTGATTCTCAATATGCCCGAGGGCTCGACTCTGGAACAGACCAGCCGGGTGGCGCTCGAAATGGCTGAGAAGATCAAGAATGATCCCGCCGTAATCAATTATCAGGTTTATACCGGCACGGCCTCGCCCTATAACTTTAATGGCCTTGTCCGCCACTATTTTATGCGCAGCGGCCCAACGGTGGCCGATATTCAGGTGAACCTGCGACCCAAACATGAGCGAGATGTACAAAGCCATGCCATTGCCGTGCGGGTGCGTCCGGAGGTGGCAGCCATTGCCAAGAAATACGGGGCAACAGTGGCCGTAGCGGAAGTACCACCCGGCCCGCCAGTGCTTCAAACCCTGGTGGCTGAGATCTACGGCCCCACGGATGCTGACCGGGTACGGCTGGCAGAATCAGTCAAGAAGGTCTTTGAGAGCTCCGAGGGAGTGGTGGATGTGGGCTGGTACCGGGAGACCGAGCGCAAGCGGCTGGTGCTGACCGTGGACAAGGAAAAGGCGGCCTTGAACGGAATCTCCGAGGATGAAATCACCCGTACCGTCCATCTGGCCACTCAGGGAACGTCCATTGACCTCTTTCATCAACCGGGTGACAAAGAAGAGATCAATCTGGTGCTGGAACTGCCCCGTGAACTCAGGGCCCGCGTCGATGGAGTTCTGAATATTTCCCTGCGCTCATCGACGAATCCACAGGGTAAAGAGGCCCTGGTGCCGCTCCGGGAACTGGTACGGGTAACCGAGGCACCGGTTGATCAACCCATCTACCGGAAAAACCTCAAACCGGTGATCTATGTCACCGGCGATGTGGCTGGCACCGTAGAGAGTCCGGTTTATGCCATTCTCGATATGAACAAGAAGCTGGCGGCGCTCAGTGCCCGTGATTATGGCGGACTGCAGGACAAGGTGCAGATCTATAACCTGAATCAGCCCTTCATGGAGGCTGAACCCGCCATGAAATGGGATGGTGAGTGGCATATAACCCTTGAGGTCTTTCGGGATCTGGGCCTCGCCTTCTGCGTGGTGATGATCCTGATCTATATGCTGATGGTCGGCTGGTTCAAGGATTATTTCACTCCACTGGTGGTCATGGCGGCCATCCCCTTTTCCTTGATCGGCATCCTGCCTGCCCATTGGGGGTTCGGCGCCTTTTTCACCGCCACCTCCATGATCGGTTTCATGGCCGGGGCCGGTATTGTGGTGCGAAACTCTATCATCTTGGTCGATTTTATCGAACTGCGGATCAGTCATGGCCTGCCCTTGGCTGAAGCAGTAGTTGAGGCCGGGGCCATCCGCTTCCGGCCCATGCTGCTCACCGCCCTGGCGGTGGTCGTTGGCGCCTCGGTAATCCTGGCCGATCCAATCTTTCAGGGTCTGGCCATCTCCTTGATGTTTGGCGAGATTGCTTCACTCCTAATCAGCCGCATGGCAGTACCCGTACTCTATTTCATGCTGAAAAATAAAAAGAAGGTGTCGGTTTGAACATCAGGAAAGCAAGTAAGTATCGTGGTGAAGAAGTAAGCTTTAGTTGTTTTAACGAGTATCCATTATGAACTCTCCACAGAACTATACCCTCGTTGCCACCTGTGCTGCCGGCTTGGAATCCCTTGTCCATGAAGAGATCACCTCCTTTGGTGGCAGGGAGATCGTCCGGGCCAAGGGAGTGGTTACCTGGCAGGGAGATCTGGCCAGCGGCTATCGGGCCTGTCTCTGGTCCCGTTTCGCCTCGCGCGTCCTGCTGCAGCTGGCCGAGTTTCCGGCGGCCAATGACACCGAGCTCTACAACCAGTGCGGCACCATCAACTGGCAGGAGCACATGGATACCGACTCCACCTTTGCCATTGACTGCACCCTGAGCGATTCCACCATCACCCACAGCCAATATGCCGCCCTCCGGGTCAAAGACGCGCTGGTGGACCAGTTTCGGGACCGGAGCGGTGAACGTCCCTCCGTCCAGGTTGAACGGCCTGATCTGCAAATCCGGCTTCATATCCATAGCAACCAGGCAACCCTGTCCCTTGATCTCTCCGGTGAGAGCCTGCATCGTCGCGGCTACCGGGTGGAAGGTGCCATTGCCCCGCTCAAGGAAAGCCTGGCCGCGGGCATTGTCGCCCTCACCGGCTGGAACCGGGATGTTGAGATCGACGCCTTCTTTCTTGATCCCATGTGCGGCTCGGGCACCCTGCTCATTGAGGCGGCCCTGCTCTATGGTGATTCCGCACCCGGCCTCTGGCGCAGCTATTTTGGTTTCATGGGCTGGAAGGGTCACGATGAAGGCCTCTGGTCCTTACTTGTTGATGAGGCAGTCGCACGGGAAGAAACGGGGCTGGATCGGCCATGGCCGATGATTCTTGGCTACGATGCGGATCCGGTGGTGGTGGCGGCTGCCCGCAAGAATATTGAGAAGGCAGGGCTAACGGAAAAGATCCGGGTCAAACAAGGCCAGCTTGCCAACCTGAAACGACCGGCGAACGAGGGGTTTCTTATCTGTAATCCGCCCTATGGTGAGCGTCTGAATGAAGTGGACGAGGCGGTCCAGCTCTATCGGGCCTTGGGCCGGGTAGCACGGCAGGAGTTTGTCGGCTGGCAGGTGGGATTCTTTATTGCCGGACCTGATTTTGCCGATCGCTTTGGTCTGCCATGGCTGGCCAGCCATCGACTCTTTAACGGGCCGCTCGCCTGTCGCCTCTTTTGTGCGGAGGTGGCGGAGTCTGATCTGGAGCCGGAATTCCACTGGCAGGTTGCCCCAGAATTGTTTCAAGGCGAGGGGTCAGAATTTGCCAACCGCTTGAGCAAGAATCTGAAAAACAGACTGAAATGGGCGGAACGAGAGAAGATTACCTGTTTCCGGATCTATGATCGGGATCTTCCTGAATACAATGTAACCATTGATCTCTACGGCAAGTGGATTCATGTGCAGGAGTATGCGCCGCCTGCCACCATTGATCCTGAGCTTGCCGCAACCCGCTTCAGCCTGGCGCTGGCCATGATCCGTGAGGTGCTGGGAGTGCGGAGGGACCGGATCTTCATCAAGACCCGTAAAAAGCAGAAAGGCAAGGAGCAGTACCAGAAACAGGGCAGTCGTAACAAGATGTATGAAGTGCGGGAAGGGAACTGTTTTCTGCTGGTCAATTTCACCGATTACCTCGATACCGGCCTCTTTCTTGATCATCGGATCACCAGAAACCGTATTGGCCAACTTGCCGCCGGCAAGCGGTTTCTCAACCTCTTTGCCTATACCGGAACGGCTACCATCCATGCGGCCAGGGGCGGCGCGGAATCAACCACCACCGTTGACCTGTCAGCCACCTATCTGAGTTGGGCGAGGATGAATCTGTCCCTGAACGGCTATGGCGGCCCGGCCCACGCCACGATTCAGGAAGACTGCCTCCGTTGGCTGGAAACTCCCCGTGGTCAGTATGATCTGATCTTTGTTGACCCCCCTACCTTTTCCAATACCAAAAAAGAAAACCGGGTTTTTGATGTGCAGCGGGATCACGTACGGCTCCTGGAACTTGCCATGCGCCATCTGGCCCCTGGCGGTCTGCTGATCTTTTCCACTAATTTCCGCAAGTTTGTCCTGGACGAATCATTAGGATCACGTTTTGCCATCCGCAATATCAGCCGTGAGACCATTCCGCTCGACTTTGAACGAAACAGCCGGATTCATCAATGCTGGGAATTTCGAAGTCCTGACTCTCTATCAAAAACTTCTTTGGCAACCTGACCGAGTCTGTTTAGCCAATAGCCTTGCAACTGAGATACCACTGGCAGACTGCACATGAACTGGGTGGTATTGTTGAAAATATGCACTGGACAATCAGGCCAAAGACCCCTATTTTTTATAACTACAGTACAAAATTGCAAAACAGTTACTTCTTTTTTAACTACATACTCATAAAGGAAACCACTATGATCATCACCGACTGGATTCACACCATTGCCGGATTTTTAATCCTCCTCTCATTGGCCTTGGGGGTTGAGGCAAGTCCCCTCTTTCACCATCCATACTGGCTCTTTGTCACCGCCTTTGTCGGCGCCAATCTCTTCCAGTTCGGAATCACCAAATTCTGTCCCCTGGCCCTAATCCTGAAGGCCCTGGGAGTGGCCGAGGCACGGAGCTGCTGCAACACCGCAAAATAATCTCAACGCGGGCTACTCATGTGGAGCCACACGAATAGCCCGCATGCTCAATGCACTGAACAGGAGATACACGGGTCATAGGCCCGTACCAGCATCTCCGCCAGCAACTCAATCTCTTTATCCTTCTTACCCTGACCTGCACAAAAGACAGCAAGCTCCTCAATATCATGGCGGATATTGGCATGATTCTGGCTGGTGGGGATCACACAATCGGCCTTGACAACCCTGCCTGCGGCGTCAAAATGCAGGCAGTGATAGAGGATGCCCCGGGGAACCTCCACTGCCGCCACCCCAATTCCTTCCCTGACTTCAACCGCCTGCCGGGGCTCCTGCCAGGGCACGGCCAACAGATCATCAATCAACTGCATCGATTCCAGCACCACCTGCACACATTCCACCAGCTGGGCCACCACATTCATAAAGGGATTATGATTTATTGGTATCAGTCCAAGCTCCTTGGCAATGACTTTAGCCGCCGGCAGCAGACCCGCAAAGTTATTATTGATCCGGGCCAGGGCGCCCACGGCAAAAGATTTCCGCGACAGACGGCTCAGTTTTGAGGTAGACCACTCGGCCATATACTCATTGGTCATGGCCGCGTACTCCTGCTCCTTTTTGACCACCCCGTCTGTGGAAATAAGATCGCCGCCGATAAAGGGATAATCGCCATTGCCATTCAGCGATACAAACTCGGTCTCCCGCTGGAAATCAGGGATGGAAAAACTCCTAAACAGCGAGACACTGGCGTCAAGATCAGCAAGAGAAGCCTGCAACCGCTGCCGAAACTGGCCCAGACGATACCGGTCCGGCAACATGGTAAAACCACCGACCACGGTGCGGGTAGGGTGTAGCCGGCGGCCACCGACCTCGTCACAGATATCATTGGCCAGAAGTTTGAGGCGGAGGGCCTGCTGCACCACTGCCGGATGGCTCCGGGTCAGGGGCAGGACGCTGCCGACGCCTAAGTAATCAGGGGCCGCCAGAAAATAGATATGGAGGATATGGCTCTGCAGGGTCTCCATATGTTTAAGCAAGAGACGCAAGCGCTGAGTCTGCACCGTAGGCATGATTCCAAAGCCGTTTTCCACAGCCCGGATTGAGGCCAGGGTATGGCCAATAGAGCAGATCCCGCAGATCCGGCCGCAAAGATAGGGCGCGTTCTCAAAATGCTTGCCCACCAGGATGGCCTCAAAAAAACGCGGTGTCTCCACTACTTCCCAGCTGGCCTCCCGCACTTGGCCGTCCTGAATGACAATGCGGATATTGCCGTGCCCCTCCACCCTGGTCAGATGCTTGATATCAATATCACAAGAGATCTTCATCTTCCGTCCTCCTTCTTGCCTTTGACCTCGGCGACAAAATCGGCAAAGCCGCCAAAACATTCCAGTCGATCCATCATCCGCTCCGGGGAAATCCCCCTTTCCGCCATGATGATCTGCAACCGGGCAAGATTGGCCTCGGGCGCCGGCCCGCGGCAGCCCCAGCAACCCAGACGGTTGGAAGGGCACCAGGCATCGCAGCCGGCCCGGGTCACCGGCCCTAGACAAGGCTCGCCCAGATCAAAGAGGCAGATATTCTCTCGGGCCTTACACTCCATGCACACCGGGTATTGAGGGTGATGGATCTCTTCACCCAGGACCAGAGCGGTAACGATCCGCTCCACC
Organism: Desulfocapsaceae bacterium; assembly: GCA_030653035.1. GTDB lineage: Bacteria > Desulfobacterota > Desulfobulbia > Desulfobulbales > Desulfocapsaceae > UBA2270. The sequence continues at coordinate 19,724 of JAUSAB010000054.1, forward strand.
TCCTCCTTCTTGATCGGACAGCCATAGATCTCCAGATCCACCTTAATGACCGCGGAAAGAGGTTTTACTTCCTGGGTGTCGATAGGAAAAGAGCTATAGACCTCTTTTTTCACCCACTCCAGATCATTAAAACGATTCTTCAACTGGTTGACCCCGCCAAAGCAGGCACAACTGCCGAGGGCCACCACCAGCTTCGCCTTTGCACGAATATTTTTGAGCCGCTCTTCTTCATCAGCCCGGGTAATAGAGCCCTCAATAAAGGCAATCTCATACTCATCACCCGCTTCCTTCATCCCCTCCCGAAAACGAACAATCTCCACCAGCGAGAGGAAATCAAGCAGGGTCGCCTCGTTATTGAGCAATTGAAGCTGGCAGCCTTCGCAGGAGCTTAACTCAAAAAAGCCCACCTTGGGCCTGGCCACCGGGACCCCCAAAAATGTTTTATTCGTCGTCATCTCAGACACCTGTTCGAAAATAATTTAGCAGCGTTGTCAATATAAGACCTGTTGTTATCCGCCAAAGGCCTCTCCCAGAAACCGCCGGAAGAGACTGGCTGTTTGGAAAGAGGCATAAGGTGCCGTAAGCTCAAAGAGCAAGAAAAAGCCCTTGCTCTTTGAGCAACGGCACCTAAATAGCCTCCTTCAGATTCAACACCGACCAGTAATCAAAGACCGGACCATCGAGACAGGTATAGGTGGAACCGATATTACAACGGCAACACTTGCCCCGGCCGCAGTGCATCCGCCGCTCCAGCGAGACAAAGATCTTTTCCACCGGCACCCCGGCGCTGATCAGCAGCTCACAGACAAAACGAAACATGACCGGTGGGCCACAGACAATGACGCTGGTATGCTCCCGAAAACGATCAGGGACACTATCGGCAATACGCTGTTTCAAAAGCTCGGTAATCAACCCGACCGGCCCCTGCCATCCCGGTTCTTCTCTGTCAACAATGATATTGAGCCCCACATCAAACTGCCGCCACATGGCATACTCATAACCAAAAAGCAACTCAGAAGGTCGGCGCGCCCCATACATAATATCCACCTGACCATAACGGCTGCGCTTTTCGAGCACCGCCAGGATGGGAGAGCGCAGCGGCGCAATCCCCAACCCCCCCGCAATAAGCAGGATATCCTCACCCTCCATCTTCTCCACCGGAAAATGGGTGCCAAAAGGGCCGCTGATGCCGACTCTCGTTCCCCGTCCCACCCGATCGAGAAACCTGGTCATATTGCCGGCAGCCCGGATGCACAGTTCCAGATCACCATGGCGGACCGGAGATGAAGAGATCGAAAAGGGGGCATCACCAATCCCCGGCAGCTCCAGCATGACAAACTGCCCCGGCTTGAAGATGAACTGCTCTCGTTCCACTGGGTCAACAAGCTGGATCTGATAAAGCTTTTCCATCCTGGTCAAGGGATAGACATTGGTGATCTCAGCCTTGTAGGAGTATTCAAACTGCTCGCCTGCAACAGGCTGGATAAAATCAAGTTCGGTTTTCATACTTTTACTCCTGATGGTCTATCCAAAAATCACAGTGGAAATGGTTAAGCAAAAAGGCCCAAAGACGAGGCGCGCAGGTAAGCGAGCTTGCGAGACTCCGAATCCTGAGGACTGCGGCGTACTGTTGGGTATGCCGCAGTGACAAAGGAGGGCGCGCCCCAAAGGAAGTGCCCTTGGGGTACAACGAAGTATTTTGGCATTACTCTTAGCCATCACTTGCTGGCCCGGACACTGGCTATTACCTCCGGCACCGTGATATGTGCCAGGCAGGACTGACCGCAACGGCCACAACCCACACATAACGACTCCTCAAAGGCCTCCACAAAACCCCGGTGTTTATGGTAATAGCGATACTTCAACCGGGTATGGCTCTCAGGCCGGAAGTTATGACCGCCCGCAACGACGGCAAAATCGAGGAGATTGCAGGAGTAGAGCTGCTTCTCTTTGCGGGCATGGGTAAATACCATATCCACATGTTCTTCCACCCCATAACAGTAACAGGTGGGACAGACCTGGGCGCAAGTCCCGCAGGAGAGACATTTCTCCCCCCACTCCTTCCAGACCGGGGCCTGAAACTCCAGATCAAGGATCTTGGTCAGATCGGAGGTATCAACATGGGCAACAAACTGAGATTCTTTTGCCTCCATCTCATCCAGATACCGGCGATGCTCACTGCTGTCGGGCTCGCGGCAATCAATCTGCTCCAACAGGTGAAAGGCCCGAGACGACAGAATCTCGGCAAAATAGAGATCATCCATCCGCGTCAGAAAGAGATCAAACCCCCGCAAGGCTGAATCAGTCCCCATTGACTTGCAAAAGCAGTACGGCTGCGGGTTACAGGAATGGCCGACAATAAACATATTGGCCCGCTTCTCCCCATAAAAGGGGTTGGGATACCGGCCTCCAAGCAGGACCTTGTCCAGTTTGTTCAGGGCGTTGATATCACAAGAATGTAGACCAAAGAGAACCAGCGGCGCATAGGCCCCATAATCCACCTCTTTGTGCCAATCACCATCCTGAACGGTAAAAGAGCAGAGATCCTCGCGATAGGGCAGAAAATAATTCTTGGCCGAATGGATAGTCTGCGTATAATCAAGACGCAGATCCGAAAAATCATGCACTACTCCAAAGTCATAGAGAGAACGGCCGTGCTGATCTTCCCCCTTTTTTACCGGCCCGACAATCCTGTTAGCCGCCAGGATCTGAAAAAGACGAATCAGCTCAACCACCGGAAAAACCTTAAATAACATATCTCTTACCTCCAGGATGTGATCTACTACAGCGGCAGGATGTGCATCTCTTCCTGAATGGGATGCATTCCGGAGAGCAACAGACCTTTCCGACCATCAATGGAAACGGGATCGCCAAAACGAATCACCTGGCTCCCTATCTCACAATACTCCCCCGCCTCATAAACCTTCAAATGTTTGCAACCAACCACACAGGTCTTCTCCAGCCGAACGGCTACCACTGAGGCGTGCGAGGTCTGCCCGCCACGGGAGGTCAACAGTCCTTCCGCCATATCAATGACCTTGATATCCTCGGGCACCGTATCCTGACGAATCAGGATCAATGGCATCTTGGGATCGGTGACCCGCAACTCCAGGATATTCTCTTCGGTAAAGACCGCGCGCCCGGACAGGGCTGAGCCTGAGACCCCGATCCCTTTGCCCAGAAACGAGCGTTCAAGCTCAGGTGTCTCGGCAAAGACATTGAAATGCTCCTTCTTCTTGATGGTGATCATGTCGCGGGTCTGCAACAAATAAAGCTGCTCGGGCTCCGGCCCCTCAAAGGTAAACTCAATCTCCTGCGGATCCCAACGCTTCTCATAGACCAGATCCCTGGAGATCGCCAGCAAGCGGTCATAGATCTTGGGGAAACGGCGCTCCAGAGTCTCATCTACAGAACGGCCATCAAGCTCGGCCTGCTCGACTGAAACCGGAAGGCTGGTAACGAGACCCGACACAATATCCTCACCCTGATCACCATAGGCATAATCACCCCACAAGGCCACCCGCTGCACCTTACGATACGGGTGTGAAGTAAACAACACCCCGGATCCCGCAGTATCACTGCGATTACCAAAGACCATCGCCTGAACGATAACCGCTGTCCCCCAGGCATCAGAGACATCCATGATCCGGCGATAATCAACCGCCTTGACCGTCTGCCATGAATCCAGGACCATGGCCACCGCATTCACCAGTTGCAGCCAGGGATCGTCAGGGATCCCCAGCCCCTGCCTGCGCACCAGTTTTTGATACTCAAGCGCCAGATTCCGCATCTGTTCCGGCGTGAACTCCCGCTTCAGACTGACACCATGCCTGGCCTTGGCCCGGTTCATCAGCTCCTGAAAATCCTCCCGCTGCATCCCTGAAGTCATGGCCCAGGACTGGAGAAACCGTCGGTAATTGTCCCAGGACAGATACCCCTCACCATGAGCGCGAACATACTCCTCAATGATCTCCTCATTAAGCCCGACATTATGAATCGTGGCCATCATCCCCGGCATGGAGACTGCGGCCCCGCTGCGAATAGAGAGGAGCAGTGGTCGCTCGGACGACCCAAAGATCTTGCCGGTCTTCCGCTCAATCTCATCAAGGGCCGTGCGGATGCGCTGCATAAACTCGTCCCTGGCCTTGGCAAAACCATAGATCACCTCCCGGCAGCGAAAGACCTCGGTAGTGATGATAAAGGCAGGCGGCACCGGCATGTTATCTTCATGGAGGGTCACCAGATTAAATCCCTTGTTACCCAAATGAATCAGGTCATGGGTATAGGGGGTCACCCGATGGAGCAGGGAGATAGCCTTTTCCGGATTATAAGTCATGAGTAGATCCAGCATCCGCTGATCCAGCATGTTTTTCTGGATCTCGAGCGTCCCGATGATCCTGGTGATAAAATTATCCAGATGCTGCAGGCCAAAGGTGGAAGCAATCAGGTCCCGGAGAAAGGATTCGGACAACCGATGCACCGTGTTCACCATCTCCTTCTCATCCCATTGGGAACGATACTTGGTAAGCAGATTCTTCTCACCGATCTGGGGGATGATGATCGAAAGATTATTCTGATGGATATTGGTATAAAAAGAGTAAATAACATCCTTGACCCCTTCGGAAAGTCCCCTGAAGATATCAAGGTACTGGGTATAGGAAAAACGCTTGATCCGCAGCGAGCTCTGCAGCAGCAACATATAGGTATCCAGACGCCGGGAAGAGATGCCGTCAATCCGCAGGGCCTGCATGTACAGCTTGAGACACTTGACGATGCGGTAAAAGGTAACCTCGGTGATAAAAGAGAGGTTGACGGTTTCGGGCAGTTTTTCCAGATAGATATTGGCCAGATTCTCCAGGCGGAAGGTCAAACTCAGGCTGTCAAACTTCCGTTCTGCGTACCGGCCATAAACCGACGGGATATCAACAGCGATATGACGCTTGTAATAGATATCTTCCTTGGCCGCAAAATGCTCCGTGGACAAAATCGTTTTCTTCAACCCTTCGAGGGTATTCAGGAGTGCGGTCAGACACCCTTCCGTATCGCAATTTTCGAGCTCTGCCAGCAGTTTTTCCATCTCAGGGAATCCTTCCTGAACAGCCTGCTGCAACTCCGAACGAAGCTCCTGAAACCCGAGATTGTATTTCTGATGCAACAATTGAAACATCTGCACCAGCAGATCAAAGCGCCTTCTTTCCGCCACCGGCAGATCAGTCTGCGCCTCCAGATATTGCTGCCTCTCCTCGCGTTTCCAGGAAAGAAGATCATTCATTCCCTGAAACTGGAGCTGTTGAGAGATACGCTGGGACAGAATATGCTGTTCATCAACAAAGGGGCCGGAGCTGGTAACCTCCGCATATACTTCCGAAGGCAGGAACGGCAGAAGCGGTTCTTTGTTCCCGGTCTTCCAGAACAGAAAGATGGCCTGGATAAAGCCGACGATGAGATTGGAGCTCTCCACATGACTCTGCTTGCGCAGAAAATGAATCAGCACATCACGCCGCTTATGGATCTCATCAAGCTCGGTGGAGACATCACGCAATTCACCTTCCGCCCCGATCTCATTGAAAAAAACCGGCATCAATTTGGTGAACTGTTTGGCCAGATTATAGATGGGCTCGATGGGATGATTGAGCAGTTGGGTGATATCCCGCTGAAAAAGATCCGTGTCTTTGACACAGGTGCCGGTCAGCTTCAGATTGATAATCAGCGCCGAAAAGAGGGTGGAGCACCATTTCGGTTCCCGCATGATCAAGTGGAGCCAGACCCGGATATTGGCCAGATGAGCGGGATTGGTCAGGGGCTGCCAGTCTTCATCGACGCCCATGACATTGGCATACTGGAAACCGAAACGAACCACTTCCCAGAGGAAGGCCTCCACCATTTTGCTCTTACCCCGGTCAAAGACCTCACCGCCCAGCACCTGGATGCACTGCAGAGAGGTATGGGGATATTTACGGACATTGGCCCGCAAAAGCTGAAAGGTGGTGAGCAGAAACTGCTCGATCTCTTCAAAACTCTGCTGACGGATCAGTTGCACCAGACTGCGGTTAATCTCACGCAGGGTCTCCTCATGGATCAGATAGAGCCCCTTGGTGTCCATGATCCGAAAAAGAAACAGCAGCTTCTGATTTTCGGCAAAGCGGTTAAACGGCAAGGCAAGTTCAGGACCAGAAGCTCCCTCCGCGCCATCATCAACTCGGGCCAGACGGGCAGGGATCTCCTTATACAAGCGGACAATATCGACATGGGCCGGCAGGGTGAGGATTTCCTCCAGCCCCTTGAAGGGATCGGCATCAATATCAATGGCCGCAAGCTTCCCCTTATGGTGGCGCATGGCGTCATGGGAGATTGCCGCAAAGAGCTGCCCGGAATCGAAATCCTCACACAGGACTCCACAACGGCCAAGAAACCAGGGGAGCGGATCCTCTTCCTGCAACCAGTAGTCATAATTCCGGTTCAGGATAATCCGCATGAGCGCTGAGACGAGGCGATAATCAAAATTCAGTTCATGTCCCCGAGGAAAAGAAAGGAGACGAAGGGCCAGTTTTTTCATGGGATGCTGACCCTGCGTGATATACATCATGATTGCCGGATCACTTTGATCAAAGGCGGCCAATTGTTGAAAATAGCCATTCAGAGACGGCCCGAAACGCTGCAGATCGCTGGCATCGAAGAGCGAAAGCAGTTTCTCCACCCAGGCTAATTGGGCCTCAATAATCTGGATAAGGAGGGTTCCCTTTTTCAACGAATCATTAAGGGCTTGCAGAAACAGACCGGTAAACAGGGTAAAGGCCTCCGGGCCCTGCGCATGGCGCTGATAATAACTGCTGTTTTTCAGACAGAAGCTGCGAAGCTGGGGGATGAGTAGGGACCAGTTCCGATAGGGATGACAGATCTCATAGAGCAAATGTTCAAGGGTTGCAGAAATCCCCTTATACCCGGAGACGATATCGAGAAGCAACCGGAGTTTCGGCTCGATGACCACCTCGCCAGCCGTCTCCGCCAGGTTGGCCTTCAGGGCATCGGACTCTATCTCGACTACTGTGGGAATTTGGGTCATGTGTCTCTATCCTTTTCGTTATTATGCAGGTGGATAGTCTATAGGCATTGAAACGGTAGTCTGGCAGGACTGAACAAAGAACAAATCAAGGGACTCCTCCCTAAGAGCACTAACCAGACTCCGTTTTCAACAATATGAGCAGTTACACTGGCATTACAACGGCTTATTGGTTTCCATATGGAGGATCAGATCCAGCATCCGGTTGGAATAGCCCCATTCATTGTCGTACCAGCTCATTACCTTGACCGTGGTCCCGATCACCTTGGTTGACTGGGCATCAACGATAGAAGAATGGGAATCGCCCTGAAAATCAATGGAGACCAGCGGCAGTTCCGTGTAGCCCAGATACTTATTAACCGCCCGCTTCAAGGCTTCATTCACCTCTTGCACCGTAGTCTCCTTTTCCACCTCCATCACCACATCAACAAGCGATACATTGGGGGTGGGCACCCGCACGGCCAGACCGTCAAACTTGCCTTTCAAGGCAGGGATCACCAGAGCCACAGCGGCGGCCGCCCCGGTTTTGGTGGGAATCATCGACAGACCTGCAGCCCTGGCCCGACGCAGGTCAGAATGTGGGAAATCCAGGAGGCGCTGATCACCGGTATAGGCATGAATCGTGGTCATCAGACCCCGCTTGATCCCAAAATTATCAAGGATGACCTGGGCTACCGGGGCCAGGCAGTTAGTAGTGCAGGAGGCGTTGGACACCACATGATGCACAGTCGGATCATATTCATCCTCATTGACCCCCATGACAAAGGTCTTGACATCTCCTTTGGCCGGAGCGGACAGAATCACCTTCCTGGCCCCGGCATCAATATGAGCCTTGAGCGAATCACTATCGCGAAATATCCCTGTACATTCTGCAACATACTCCACACCCATTTTCCCCCAGGGTATATCAATCGGATTGCGATGACTGGAAACGGCAATATGCCGGCCATCGACAATGATGCCGTTGACGTCCGTCTCCACCTTCTTTTCATAGATCCCCATGATCGAATCATACTGGAGTAAATGGCCGAGAGTAGCATTATCAGTGAGATCATTGATGGCCACCACCTCGATATCAGTAAAGGCCGGATCTTTACTGATCGCCCGAAAGATATTCCTGCCAATACGCCCAAAACCATTTATGCCAATTTTTATCGTCATATCCAGCCTCCTTGACTTCCAATTATGAGTTCTTTACCCGTTATTCGCCAGTTATTCGCCTCTTGTCACTACTTCCGAGGACGACTAATAGTACATCTCTTAGACTGTCAACTTCCCTACAGACGAAGCAACCTGTGCAGCCGCCTCTTTATACAGTTGCAGATACTGTTTCATTACCCTCTGCCAGGTGTATTTTTCACCAATCAGCTTGACGGCCTGCCGCTGTATCTCCCTGATCCTGTCAGGATGTTCTTGATACAGGGCCATGGCCCTCTGCATCGCCTCACTCAATGCCGCCGGGGTATGCCGGATGTAGGAAAAACCAGTTTCCCCATCCAAGACCTTAACCAGACCACCCACATGATGGACGATGGGCAGATTGCCAAAAAGCTGGGCGATAAAATCAGTCAGGCCGCAGGGCTCATAACGGGAAGGAATCAGAAAAAAATCGCCGGCGGCGTAGATTCGGTTAGCCAGGGCCGGATTAAAGCCCTTCAGGATACAGACCCGGCCACGATTGTCATCCTTTTCCGCCAGGACGGCCAGGTCCCGTTCTTCGTCATAGCCACCACTGCCCAACAGCAGAAACTGAAACGCGGGATTGTTTTTTTTATCTTTTAAAAGTCTCCGCAACGCGGCCAGCAGGATGCCAACCCCCTTCTGTTCATTGAGACGACCAATAAAGGTAAAAAGGGGCAGATCAGGGGTAAAATCAAGGGAACCGATGGGTACAATCCCTTCAACCATTCCATTGCCGGCAAGCTCCCGCAATAGGATCTCCTTACAGGCCCGCTTTCCCGGCAGAGCACCGTCTGCCAGGGGATTAAAGGGGGCATCAATCCCGCTCTTCCCTGCATCGGCCGGATCAAATTCCGCCGGGTCAATGCCATTAGTCACTCCGGCCAGTTTCACCCCCAGATCCTGCAAGGTATGACCAAGCCAGTCAGTCAACCGGTCATCGTCTGTCTCCTGTAACTCACGGGCATACTGTTCACTGACCGTATTCATCACCGCATACCGGGCCGCCGCCAGAAAGGGATCAAAGCAATCGGCCAGCCGGTTCTGCATAATGACCTTCCACGGCAGGTCGGTACTGGCATGGGCAAAAGCAATATCCGCCACCTCCTGATGATAGCCTCGGCCCGCATTATGGATGGTCACCACCGTGCCCGTCCCGCGAAAAAAATGCCGCAGCCCGCTATTTTCACGGATCATGGCCGGCAACACCGCGGTATGACCATCATGACAGTGGATGATATCAGGACAAGCACCCAGAAGCAGCATGAGATCCAGCGCCCCCTTCTGGAGCAGGATATTCATGGCAAAATAATCGATATGCCCCTGCCCTGCCTGATAATCTGGATTTATAGCCTCGTCCGCCGCGGTATAGGTATAAACTGCTGTCTTCTCGGCAAAACGGTCGGCCTCAAGGAGATACAGGGTCACCCGGTCTATCCTCGCCATCCAGACCCGCACCTTTTCACGGCGCTCTGCATGGACATAATCAAGATCCACCTCATACTCCAGTTCACGTCCAGGGAAAAGAGGATCAGCAAGAGGGAGAAACCCCAGAGAGGATGGATCCATAAATCCATAGCACGGCATGACCACACTCACCTGCCGCCCTGGCCAACCGGCAAGGGCTTTGGCTAATTGCTGGGCCACATCTTTCACCCCGCCAGCCCCGGCCAGATGGCCATATTCACGAGTCAGCATCCAGATGGTGCAAATGGTGTCCCGGCCAACTTCACGTTTTTTACCCATTAAATTTCAACCCTCTCGACAATCCACAGCCATCTGCCGCAGCAGATGATCAGCCAGGGTGAGTCGAACCATGGCCTCACAGACCGGAATGATCCTAGGGATAGCAGAGATATCATGACGGCCGCCAACCTTGATCGTCACTGGCTCATTGGCCAGATTGACGGTCTGCTGCTCTCTGGAAATGGAGGGGATCGGTTTGACCGCCACCCTGATCACCAGAGGGGCACCATTGGAGATACCGGCCAGAATCCCCCCGGCATTATTGGAGAGGAAACCAGAGGGGTTAATGGGGTCATTGTTCTCCGAACCAAGCATCTCGGCTGCCGCAAACCCTGCACCAATCTCCACCCCCTTGACTGCACCAATGGACATGAGCCCATGGGCAAGCTCGGCCTCCAGCTTGTCAAACACCGGCTCACCCAAGCCTGCCGGACAAGAGGCCACGATCTCGACGATCCCGCCCAGAGTGTCCCCTTGGCTGCGCACCTCCTGCACCCGCTGTTCCATCTGTACGGCCGCCTCGGCGTCCGGACAGAAGTAGCTGTTGTTCTCAATCAGGGAAAGATCACGATGGCGCACATGGACTCCCCCCAAGGCAACGGTATAGGCGCACACCTCAATATTGTATTGCAGTAGAAGCTGTTTGGCAACTGCGCCTGCCGCCACCCTGGCCGCCGTCTCCCGGGCCGAGGCCCGACCACCACCGCGATGATCACGAATGCCATATTTGGCAAGATAAGTCACATCACCATGCCCTGGCCGGAAGATATCCCGCAGACCGTCATAGGATTTTGAATGGGCGTCTTTATTCTGAATGGCCAGACAGATCGGAGTGCCGGTACTGCGCGGCAGGTCCGCGCCGGCAGGAGTAAAAATCCCGGAGAGAATCTCCACCTGATCCGGCTCCTTGCGTGGGCTGGAAGACCCGCCCTGGCCTGGCCGCCTGCGATCCATCTCCTTTTGCAACTCCTTGGGATCAAGGATTATCCCCGGCGGACAACCATCTATCACCGCCCCGACGGCTGTGCCATGCGACTCTCCCCAGGTGGTCACCCGAAACAATTTACCAAAGGTATTTCCTGCCATTTTTCCCTCTCATCAAATACTGACTGCTGTAATAATAACGTCCAGGATCTCCGGCACGCTCAGCTTACCGGTATCGACAATGATATCGGCTGTTTCACGGTACCAAGGCTCCCTGATCGCAAGAATCTCCCGCACCTCCGCACAGACCCCTTTTCCTGTCAGCGAAGGACGCAAAACATCACTTGCACTGTCCGCCTGTATCCGCTGACACAGGACATCCGGATCCGCAGTCAACCAGACCACATGGCCTTGCTCCTTTAATAACGGCCACAGATGCCGATGGAGGATAGCACCGCCGCCGGTAGCAATCACGCATCGACTCTGCTCGCTAAACCCCTGCAAGACCTCTTGCTCACAACGACGAAACCCGTCCCAGCCCTCAGCCTTGACGATATCATTTACCGTCGCGCCTTTTCTTTCACAAATCACAATGTCCGTATCCAGAAAGGAAAAACCGAGACGATCTGCCAGTTGCCTGCCAACCGTTGTTTTTCCCACGGCCCGAAAACCGATAAGAAAAATTATCTCTTTCATATTGTTTTTTTCCCTTTAATTTACAGTATAGTATGCGGTAACATAAAGTTGTGTCAAGTTAAGATACAAGGGAGAGGACATGAAACTTTCTCTCAATTCACCATTCCTTTGGATCACTGTTCAAAAATAACATTGCCCGTAAAATGACACGGGCGACATAAGGTTTCGTAACGAAACCTTACACACCAGGCAAGGATCGGCACAATGAAATTCAAGGATTATTACCAGACCCTGGATCTGAAAAAAGATGCCTCTCAGGATGAGATCAAACGGGCATACCGCAAGCTGGCGAGAAAACTCCATCCCGACGTCAATAAAAGCCATGATGCGGAAGAAAAATTCAAGGAACTGGGCGAGGCCTACGAAGTCCTCCAGGATCCGGAAAAAAGGGCGGCCTATGATAAATTCGGCAGCAACTGGCAGGCTGGTCAGGATTTTGAGCCTCCACCCAACTGGGATGCCGGTTTTGAATTCAGCGGTGGCGGCTTTACCCAGGCTGACGCCTCACAGTTCAGTGACTTTTTCGAATCACTCTTTGGCAAAAACAGCGGAGCCTCCCATGCCAGACCTGGTTATCACCCCCATGCAGCCTTTCACGCCAGAGGCCAGGATGTCCATGCCAAGATCGTGATCACCCTGGAAGACAGTTATCTGGGCACCCAGAAAACCATCACCCTCAGCCGACCTGTTATCGACCAAAATGGCCATGTAGGCACATCCCCGCACACCATCACACTCTCCATCCCCAAAGGAATCATCGAAGGACAGCAGATCAGACTTGAAGGCCAGGGTGGTCATGGCACCGGTCAGGCAGGCAACGGTGATCTCTTCCTGGAAATCGCCTTTGCGCCGCACCGGATCTTCACTATGGAGAAACGTGACATCCACCTCTCCCTGCCCGTCACCCCCTGGGAGGCAGCGCTGGGTGCAACCGTGTCGGTACCAACTCTGGGCGGAACCGTGGAGTTGAAAATTCCACATGGTTCCCAGACCGGGAAAAAGCTCCGCCTGAAAGGACGGGGACTCTCTTCCTCCACCCAAAGCGGTCATCAATATGTCACTCTGGCCATCATCACCCCGGAACCAGTGACTGATGCCCAGAAAAAAATCTACGAACAGATGGCCCAGCTCATGCCGACAAATCCACGTAACGGCTTAGGAGTATAACCATGACCAACACCATACTGCCATGTACCGTACTTGACGAAACAACCACTTACACCCTGTACCAGTGCTGTACCCTGTGCCGGGTCAACGCCCAGATGATCCATGAAATGATCGACGAAGGAGTCATCACCCCCATAGGCGACAACCCACGCAACTGGTGTTTTGAGGCCACCCAGATCAAACGGATCCAGATCACCCTGCGCCTGCAACAAGATCTGAGGGTCAATCTCCCCGGCGCCGCCCTTGCTCTCGATCTTCTGGAAGAGCTGGCAGCATTACAGGGCCTCATCCCCAACAAATACCCCTCAAGAGAAAAAGACTAATACCATGCAATGGAAAGATGAATTCAAGATTGGTATCCCCGTAATCGATGCCCAACACAAACAACTCTTCCTCTGCGAAAGCGATCTCAGCGAGGCCCTCGCCAAAGGGCTGAGACCTTCGGCTATTGATAACCTACTAACACAACTTGGATTTTACGTTACCAGGCATTTTGCCATGGAAGAACAATACATGAAGACCTCATCCTATCCAGGCCTTCATGAACAACTTGAGGCTCATCATTATTTTACAAATCGTTTTGCTGAAATCCAAAAAGAGTTCACGCAAAATGGCCTGAATCCAAACGTTGTTCATGCCATCCAGGATGAACTGCGCCTGTGGATAAAGACCCATGTCCTTGGGCTGGACCTGACCTTTGGTGCCTACTACAAAGAACACGAGAAAAAGGCAAACCCCTGAATCTTTTTCACTTGCTCCTTGCCTCTTTCAAATTAGAAAACGGATCAGGCTATTTTTTGAGATAAATCATATTGCGGCCAACCACCACTGTTCCTAAGAGTGCAAGCATTACTATACACAGGCCTGTTATCCCCACATTGACAGCCACATAACTAGATAGAACAATGGGAAGAAGAATAACACGAACGATCAGGCGCAGGGCGGGTTGTGCCGCAATAAATTCGGCCACCTGCGGCGAATAATGATAATAGAGACGCACAAACACTCTGCCTGGCTCATGACTCAGCAGATATCTATCCCTGAAAAGACGTAAAATCTGCACATGGGGATCAAGAAAAGAACCGTATGCAGCCGTTGCGATAAAACAGGCATCTTTGGTCTCAAACTCAAGCTGAGTACCATAATAAATAATATTACTAGAAGTAATTCCATAGGCCCTGACATAATAGTGTGTTCCTGGAGTCAACTTACTGAGTATACTGGAGTAACGTCCTTCCCCCGTTCCATCACTTGTAGCCCCTTCCGTCGCAGATTCATTTATTGTTGCTGTAGATGTGCTATCCGTAGAACTAGTTGCTTTTGCTACTGAAGTTGTTGTAACTGTCTTTACTACTGGATATGGAGCAATGGAATAGACAACCCCCCTGCCTGCAAACGTCAACCCGGCCTCCCCGCCAGTAACACAGCCCACTCTGGTGATTTCTGTAATAGCTGCTGTGAGAATAAAGGGAGATCCTGGATCTGTACTCCCAGCTTTACTCTCAACCACTTCTTTCCCCGTATAGCGAGCCAGAACAAAACTGCTGGCGCCACTCTCTTCATTGAACCCCACACTAATGATTTTATCATCACCCTGGGGGACCAATGCATACGCAACGCCATCAAACTGACTTATTCCGGTAGTCACAACAGAGAGCTGTGACTGAGAGGTTTGGGTCAACGGGGATTGAAGAAGGATCAGATCACGCAGACCATTCACTGTTGTATAACCGGTAACAAAAAGAGTGGTCGAATTGGCAAACACCCCGTAACCAACATCATTCTCGCCATTACCATCATAGCTGAGCACACCGGATCCCCCGCCAAAATCGCGAGTGAGCTGGCCCTCTCTGGTAAATCGAAACAAGGCAAGATCCTGATTTTTTTCCAGGCCAATAGAACCCGCAACCAGAATATTCCCATCGTCCTGCAGCCACAAACCCAGGCCCGCGCTCTCTCTTGTGTCCTCCAAGGTTTCGGCAACACCAGCAACACCAAATCCGGCATCAGGCAGACCGTCAGGGAGCAGGCGTACCAAAAGCACCTTGCGTTGCCCATTTTCTTCACTGGAACCCGCCAGAACAATGCTGCTGTCTTGCTGAATTGCCATGGCAGCGATTTCAGTATCGCTTCCAACATCAACCAACACCACACCGGCTTCGCCAAAAGAATAATCCAAAGAACCATTGGGAAGAAACCGCACCAAGGCTCCAACTTTCCTGGTAGATTCCTCAACCGACTCTGCTTCCTCAACTGACCCTGCTACCATAATTGTGCCATCAGACTGAATGGCAACCGCGGCGGCGACATCATTGCTGCTGCCAACAGGCAAAGTGACGATCCCGTTTACCCCGAAATCCGTATCCAACTCACCATTGTCGGTAAAGCGCAAGAGAGCGAAATCACGATCCTTACCATTAAAAGTATAACCGCATGTAACGATCTTGCCATCATCCTGAAGTGCAACACCAAGTGCTGCATCATCACCACTGCCGACAATGGTCACAACTTGACCAGTAAAATGAAAAGAGGGATCAAGGCTACCATCCGGCATGTAACGCACTAAGGCAAAATCAAGATTTGAGTTATTGGACGAAGAGCCAGCAACCAAAATCTTACCATCCGGCTGAACGACAACGGCTTGCGCCTTGTCCACATAATGTCCCACTCGTGTTCTGACAAGTCCATTTTTGCCAAATGAAGCGTCGAGGGTCAAGGCGGACACAAGCGAGCAATAAAACAAAAAAGAAAAGAAAAAAAGACAAGGCACACAAACTTTAACAATTTTATTATCCATCACAATCTCCTCTAACGACACATACATTGTTCATATGAATAAACAGCACAACAGCTCACTTGTTACGAACAAAGAACATTGCCACCTGAATGGCCACAAAAGACAAAATATTTCATAACGCCTTCTCTAAAAACAATACCCTCTTGTTGCTTGAGAAGCAAATAAATGCATCAATGACCCCAACAATAAACATTGACAACTCTCTCTATGGATGATTATTTTTAGCCATATTTAATAATAAATATTCATTCCGTTCTTGCAGGTTCACTCTTTACCACACCGTTATTTAAAAAACTATTTTCTCCAATTCCAACCAAACCCTTAAGAGGTTCCCGTGATGAATAAAATGTTTCTCAGTGTCTTGCTCCTTTGCTCTCTCTTTGTATCTTCCTGTGCAACCAAGGGCCAAACCGGCGCCGGCGCCGGCGCTATTGGCGGCGCACTTGCCGGACAGGCCATTGGTCACAGCACTGAAGCCACGCTCATTGGTGCAGCGGTCGGCACCATGCTTGGTTATATGGTAGGCAACGAAATGGACAAATATGACCGGGAGCAGCTCAACCATAGTTATGAACGAGGGGTCTCCGGACAATCCTCAACCTGGCGCAATCCTGATTCCGGCAACACCTATGAAGTAAGACCCCAGCCAGCCTACTCTGATCCAGCAACACGCAAACCATGCAGACAGGCAGAGATCATTGCCGTTATTGATGGCAAGACTGAAAGAACCTACACTACAGCATGCCGGGACGACAATGGGCACTGGCAGTTACAGAATCAATAATCGTCCTTGAGTTTGAGAAGCATAAAAAAAGCAGACACCAACCGTGTCTGCTTTTTTTATGCTGAGAATTCCTGCCAGGTCACAGGAAAACAAAACCATCTATCCCGCATGACAGTGGAAAACAAATATGTTCTTGGTTCCGAATAATGCGTTACTTCCCCGGCAAACGGCTCTTTTAAAGAATCCCGGGACTGTCAAGCTTTTATTGTCCCCCGGCAAAGCCGAGGGTTTACCTTAGGGTAAATTACTCTTTTCTGTTCCAGCAGCTCATTGATATCACCAATCATATTACCCCATCATGACCCTTGACTCCAATCAGATCTGTTTTGGCCTGAACCAGCAACTGGATCAACAATCACTCTCCTGTTTTCTGCAACTTGCAGGCAGGCAGGAATTTGCTGATTTTTTAAGTCAACGCCTCTCCGAACAGGAAATCCATTCATTTGTCAATTTCTTCACGGGTATCCTGACGCGCAATCTCAGCGAAGAAGAATACCATCGCCTGTTCCTCCAGGACGAGCATCACCCGCATCATTCAGAGGGAAAAGAATAAATCATGACCGATACGACCCTGTATGACCTGCGCAGTTATCTCAACCTGCTCGAACAAGAAGGAGAGTTGCTCGTTATCGATCAAGAGGTTGATCCGTATCTGGAGATCGCCGAGATTCATCGCCGTGTAATTGCCAGGCAGGGCCCAGCCTTGCTCTTTACCAAGGTCAAGGGCAGCACATTTCCCGTGGTGACCAATCTCTTTGGCACGAATAAACGTCTTGAGCTCGCCTTTGGCCGCAGGCCGCAACAATTTGTCCGTGACCTGGTGCATCTTACCGAGACCATCATGCCTCTGAAGATGAAAAAGCTGTGGGACAATCGGCACCTGTTCACGGAAGGGTTAAAAATCGGCCTGAAAGAAACCCGCAAAGGCGCGATCCTGGAAAACTGTCAAATGCCCGCCCGTTTGAGCAGCCTGCCCATGCTCACCTCCTGGCACAGTGACGGCGGCCCCTTTGTCACCCTGCCCCTTGTATATACCGAACACCCGGACGGCCGCGGCCACAATCTCGGCATGTACCGCATCCAGCGCCACGACGACACCACCACCGGCATCCACTGGCAGATCCATAAAGGCGGCGGCTACCATTATCATGAGGCCGAGAAGTTGAATCAACCACTGCCGCTCACCCTGTACATCGGCGGCCCCCCTGCCCTCATGCTCTCAGCCATTGCCCCTCTGCCGGAAGATATCCCCGAACTGATGCTCACCTCCCTGCTCATGGGCAAAAAACTGGAGATGGTCGCTGACCCCAGGGGTGGACATCGACTTGTGGCTAATGCCGAATTTGCCATCAAAGGACAAGTCCCGCCTCATATTAGACGTCCGGAAGGCCCATTTGGCGACCACTATGGCTATAACTCCTTACAGCATGACTACCCCGTCTTCCAAGTCAGCCACCTCTATCATCGCCATAAGGCCATTTATCCGGCCACCGTGGTCGGCCGCCCCAGACAGGAGGATTTCTTCATTGGTGATTTTCTGCAGGAACTGCTCTCCCCGCTTTTTCCTCTGGTCATGAAAGGGGTTCAGGAGCTGAAAACCTTTGGTGAAACCGGATTTCATTGTCTGGCCGCAGCCCGGGTTCATGACCGATATCCTCGCGAGGCCTTTGCCTGCGGGCTGAGGATCCTGGGAGAGGGTCAACTCTCGTTGACCAAATTTCTGATCATCACCGATGGCGATATTGATATCACCGATTTCCGTAAATTGTGGACCCATATCCTGGAACGAATCAAGTGGGACCGTGACCTATTTGTCTTTGCCAATGTCTCCCAGGATACCCTTGATTATACCGGCCCATCGGTCAACAAGGGATCCAAAGCAATGATGATGGGACTGGGAAAAGAGAAAAAACGGGAACTACCCGGCGCATTTTCAGGCACGCTGCCCCCTTCCTGTACACGTCCAGTAGCCTTCATGCCAGGAACGCTCGTTCTCCAGGGGGGTACATACCAGGAAGCACCAGAACTGGCTGCTGAGCTGTGCCAATGGGAAGGAGTGGCGAATTGGCCCGTCATCATTCTCGTTGACAACAGTGCTGAAGCCACCTGCTCCATGCAGGAATTCCTTTGGACCCTGTTCACCCGTTTTGAACCGGCCGCCGATATTCATGGCGCAGCCACCGCTGTCCAGCGCTTCCATGTTGGCCTGACCCCGCCCATCGTCTTTGACTGCCGGCTGAAGCCTTGGTACACCGACGTCCTGGAAGTGGATGGGGCCACAAAAACGCTGGTTGACCAACGCATCCATACCCTGCTTCCCCCTAACCTCCGATGAGTGAAACAGTCCGTTTACAAAAATACCTTGCCGGATGCGGCATTGCGTCCAGACGAAAGGCGGAAGAGATAATAGCTCAGGGAAGAATAACAGTGAATGGCGAGGTGGTCACGGCCATGGGCACACAGATAAACCCGTCCACACAGGAGATACGTCTGGACGGCAAAGTTGTCACCCCCCATGACGATCTTCTCTATGTCCTGCTCAACAAACCACAGGGCTATGTGACCACTCTGTCAGATCCACAAGGGCGCCCCATCGTCACCACCCTGCTTCATGGCATCAACGCCCGTCTGTTCCCGGTTGGACGACTGGACCTGGATACTGAAGGGGCTCTGATCCTCACCAACGACGGGGAACTGGCCCAGAAGATTCAACACCCCAGCCATGAGGTTACAAAAACCTATGAGGCGCAGGTACTGGGTCGGCCATCAGAAAAAATTCTCAAAAAATTAGAGCACGGCATTCTCTTGGAAGGGAAAAAAACGGCCCCGGCCAAACTTATAGTAATAGCCCAGGAAACGGGGACAACAAGCATCAGAATAACCATCCATGAAGGGAGAAAGCGCCAGGTGAGAAAGATGTTCCAGACCGTTGGCCATCCTGTTTTGCACTTGAAACGTATTGCCTATGGCCACCTCTTTCTTCAGGGACTCTTAACAGGAAAATATCGCATTCTCACCCCTGCAGATCTTAAAAAAATCTTTATCAAGAAAATCCCTTTACAAAACAACAAATAGTTGATTAAACTTAAACAGTTAAAGATTCAGGAGTCGTTGTAACATATCCATTACCTTTTCAGGCCATGGACAGACGCGCGAATGCTCTGGATAGACGAAGAGCGACTTAACCTTTTTGTTACAGCTCCTTATACCGATCCCGATATTCCAAGAGTCCCGTAATTATTAAATAACGGCATAACCTATTTTGCAGGGATACGATAAAATTTTCTCACTTGTCTTTTCAAGATGAAACATGCTGTAACCAACCCTGAAAAGACAGTATGTATATGCAGTTATCAACTTTTCACTCCAAACGTTTTCACAATACGACAGCACCCGCATTCACAGGAGTAAGACATGAACAAATCAGAACTTATTGAAGCCCTGGCCCAAGAAGTTGACCTTCCTCATCGCGAGGCGGCAGCGGTCACCAATACTATTATCGAAACAATGATTGCAGCCTTGGCCAAAGGCGACAATATTGAGATTCGTGGCTTCGGCAGTTTTGTGATCAAGCATTACCGCTCATATGAAGGACGCAACCCGAAAAGTGGCAAAAAGATAGAAGTCGCTCCTAAAAAGCTTCCCTTTTTCAAGGTAGGAAAAGAATTGCGGGAACAGGTTAACTCTCACGGCAAGAAATAATCCGGGGCCAAACAAGAGTCCCGGGCTTATAACCCTTTACTCAAAGCCCCATTAATCCACAATTTCTCCAACCAGATCGTAGGTTTGAGCTTCGCTTATGTGGACTTGTACAATATCTCCAGGATTGGCGTTGCCATCCGTAATATAAACACAACCATCAATATCAGGTGCTTGAAAGCGAGTTCGTCCCTCCAGCAGCAGATCTGATTCCCGACTCACTCCCTCCACCAAGACCGCTTCCACTCGCCGCACATATTTCTGTAAATTTTTCTCTGACACCTCTGCCTGCACCCCGAGAATAAAATCAAGACGATCATTCTTTTCTGTCTCAGAACATTGGTGTTCAAAATGTTCTGATGGGCTCCCAGCCTCATTGGCATAGGCAAAGACACCGACATGGTCAAGACGAGCTTCCCTCAAAAACTGTTCAAGCTTCCTCACGTCATCGTCAGTTTCACCGGGAAAGCCGACCATCAAGGTAGAACGCAAGGCCACATGGGGAAGATACGACCGGATGCGATTAATCAATTGATACAGATCGTCACTTGCATAATGACGATTCATACTTCTGAGAACTGTATCACTGACATGCTGAAATGGAATATCCATATAGGGAACGATTCGCGGCTGCTCGGCCATTAAGGAAAGCAGCGCCTCATTAATCCCTGACGGATAGAGATACATAAGTCGGATCCATGGGATGGTACTTCCAGCCAAAAGGGCCTTGAGCAAGGCAACGAGATGAGTGGATTCTCCGAGATCATCTCCGTAGGCCGTAAGATCCTGGGCAATAAGTGAAAGCTCCCGCACACCCTGCTGTTCCAGATGTACAGCCTCCTTGACAAGATCATCCGTGGTTCTGCTCCGCAACTCACCCCTGATTAATGGAATCATACAATAGGAGCAGCGGTTATTACACCCCTCGGTAATCTTCAACCAGGATCTATAAAAAGGGGTGGAAATACGACGAGGCATAGTGTTATCCATCAGAAATCGTTCGGGGACATGCACCTTGTTATGCAAAGTTCCCGCCATTACAGCGTCTACCAGTGATACTATTTGATGAAAGCCATCAGTTCCAATAAAAAGATCAACCTCTGAGAGTTCAGCAAGCAGATCCTCTCGGTACCGTTGCACCATGCAACCCGTAACTACCAGTAATTTATCCGGGTTTACCTGTTTATAAAGGGAGAGCTCCAGAATTTCATCAATAGCCTCTTCCACCGCCGACTGGATAAAACCACAGGTATTAACAATCAGCATCGACGCCTGTTCCGGGTCTTCTTCAAAAACCCAGCCTGCTTGCTCCAGAAGTCCGAACATCAACTCTGAATCCACCAGGTTTTTTGGACAACCCAAACTAATTAAGTGAAAGCTTGCCATATTTTTTATCCTCTTCCCTATTCCCTGGCCCCCATGGCCGTCATTAACAACTCCGACAACTCCTGACTCCGCTTGCAAAATGCAGGCGTTGCAAATCCAGGTTTCCACTGTTTCTGCCATAACTCATCAGAGACAAGCATGCAGGCGGCAAATTCAATCCCTCGAAAATGGGCAACGGTACAGAGCGCCGAATACTCCATATCAATAGCTGAGATATTCTGTTCCCGGCGCAAACGTGCAAGCAGTTTCTGCGATTCACGATAAGGAGCATCCGTTGACCAGACTCTTCCTTCCTTCCATGCCATCCCACTCTGAGCAAGGGTTTCACGCAACCAGACAATCAAGTCCGCAGAGGGTCTCGGTTCTTGATCACTGCTATAATACCCGGACGTCCCTTCCCCGCACAATGCCTGCCCCGGCAGTAACACATTTCCAACCTCTAAAACCTGGTGCAAGGCGCCACACCACCCAACCAGAAAAATACGTTGGGCCCCAAGGACAATCAATTTTTCCATACACAAGACCGCCATCGGCGCCCCAACCGCCGGGCCGGCCACAAAAAACGTCTCTTCACTATTTACACAAAGAGAACTGTTAAAAAGAAACCTTTTATTTCCGCCATCAGTAACGACCTTACTCATAGCGTAACGAGCCTCAGTGGGATTAACAAAAAGCAACCCTGCCCCAGGAAGCATCTTTTCCTTCCTGGCCCGCAACGGATGCATAATCACATCTTCCCTGTTATGGTCATGCATAAAGCAACCCTGTGTAACGGTTATCTACAACAATACAATATACATTACGATACAAACGCAAAAAGGCCACAGATTACTCTGTGGCCTTTTTGCGAGATCAGTGCCAAGCACCGCCTCTGTACTATTTGATCAAAGGATTTGCATACAACAGAATCAGAGAGATAACAAGACCGTAAATCGCAACAGACTCAGCAAGAGCCATACCGAGGATCATAAATGTCATCAATTTTGGCTGTACTTCAGGATTACGAGCAAGACCCTGGGTCGCGCCGTTACCAACATTACCAATACCGATACCTGCTCCCAAACCGGCAAGACCGATAGAGAGGGCAGCGCCAACACAA
The DNA here is from genome assembly GCA_030653035.1 of Desulfocapsaceae bacterium. Taxonomy (GTDB): domain Bacteria; phylum Desulfobacterota; class Desulfobulbia; order Desulfobulbales; family Desulfocapsaceae; genus UBA2270. Next base: position 42,261 of record JAUSAB010000054.1, read on the forward strand.
ACCAAACCAAGCATCAAATTACTTTCCATTTTGTTCTCCTTGTAAAAATTAAATTATTTTTGGCCTTCTTCCTACAATCTAAAATATAGTTACAACCCAAACCATTCAAGACGTGCACGCATCAATGCGCATGCTCATTGGACTGGGTAAAATAAACAACAGTCAACAACACAAAAACCATGGCCTGTACCAGAGAAACCAAGACACCCAGAATCATGATAGGCAGTGGGGCAAAATAGGCACCAGCCAACATAAACAGGATACCCAGAAGGGTTTCTTTCGCCATGATATTTCCGAAAAGACGGATGGAGAGTGACAGCAGACGAGCAAAATTACTAATCAACTCAATGGGAAGCATCAGTGGAATCAGCACTGGCATAGGTCCAAGAAAATGCTTCACATACGCAAAACCATTGGCACGAATTCCGATAATATGATGGGTAATCCAAACAATAATAGTCAACGCCAGGGTCGTATTGATACTTGAAGTAGGAGACATGAATCCTGGAATCAAGCCGATCAGATTGGCCACGGCAATATACAAGGCAAAGGTGGCAATCATGGGGAAAAGTTTATCAGTCAGATCCCTTCCCATGTTTTCCACAAAGAAGTTATCCATACCACCGATAAGGATTTCCCAAAAATTCTGCCCTTTGCCAGGCACCATCTCCAAATTACCAAGGGTCAACTTGCCAACTACCATAAGAAAAATCATGGTAAACCAGGTATAGGTCATATACGGGGCACACAATTGCTCAACCAGGGTGTGACCGACCGGGCCATGCGGAATGGGCAGTCCCAGTTTTTCCAGGATAATTGATATAAACAGTATTGGATGTTCCATAACCCCTCTTACCTCCTGCTGCTGATAATATAGCGTCCCACCGCACCAACTGTCGTCAGTGTAATGGTAAACACTACTGTTGACAGCCCCACTAACAATCCAAAGATATTCACCTTACCGCTCTTGATGAGCATCAGCAAGACAAGCCCAATAATTGCCAACCGGAGCCAAAATTTAATAATATAGCGTGACTTTCCAACCTTAAGCGCTTTCTTTTCCCCCTGCCCTTCCTCAGAAGAATCAAGAGATTTCATAAAACGGGCCACATCTTGATGGGTCAACATAAAACTGACAATGGAAATAACCCCACCAACCGCTACCGACCAGGCAACCTGCCAAGACCAGCACAGCCAAGCCCCGACACAGAGGACTACAAGACAGACCCAACCCCAAACCTGTATCTTACGCAGGGATAATAATTCGTCCGACACTCTGTTGCAACCGCCCAGACCTTAGTCTTTATTTTGCTGTTTGATAATATCAAACAGACTTTTAAAACCGGCGGCTATACCAAATGCAAGCCCGATAAAAGTAAACCATGGAGTCGTTCGATCATCAAACACCTTCCGGTCAAGATAGATCCCGCCCCCCATACCAATAAAGATAGCCGCAACAAAGGTAAAGCCTATATGGCCATAGTTGCCCAGCAGGTGGATCATCTCTTTGCTCATTTTCGACATCTTCGTCTCCACCTTCGTTCATAGAACGATTCTTTTACAAACAATCGAATCTGTTAGCACGCCCACCTGTCAAAGTCAACGTTTTTTTAATTTTTTTGCTAATTTTTTGAATGACCATTCAGTCATTTCAAGGGCCTTTTCCAGTTGTTTTTCAGTCTGGGCCGCAGAGATAAATGCGACCTCAAACTGCGACGGGGCCAGATAAATCCCCTGAGACAACATCTGGCGATAATGCCGGCCATAACGATCGGCATCAGCCGTCATGGCCGATTCAAAATCCACCACCTTTTCAGTGGTAAAAAATCCGGTCATCAACGATCCCACCCGATTCAACTGGACGGGGATATTCGTCCGGTCGCTGATCTCACGCAGACGGTCGGCAAACCGGGCCGCCTTATCATTTAACTGCTTGTAAAATCCTTCTTTTTTAAGCAGGTTCAAAGTGGCAATACCAGCGGCCATGGCCAGAGGGTTACCAGACAGGGTTCCAGCCTGATAGACCGGCCCGTCAGGAGCAACCTTATCCATGATATCTGCCCGGCCACCATAAGCGCCAACCGGCAATCCGCCACCAATAATCTTGCCAAGACAGGTCAGGTCGGGCACGACCCCAAAGTACTCCTGTGCCCCGCCGTAGGCCAGACGGAACCCGGTGATCACCTCATCAAAAATAAGAAGGATGCCAAGTTCCGCAGTGAGTGCCCGCAATTTCTGCAAAAAACCAGGGGCCGGGGCAACACAACCCATATTGCCGGCCACGGGTTCGATAATCACACAGGCGATATCAAGCGAAGCATCACGCAAGGTCTTCTCAAGGATCTCTTCATTATTATAAGGGATGGAAACGGTATTTTTCACGATCTCATCGGGCACCCCTGGACTTCCTGGAATACCGAGGGTAATCACCCCCGACCCTGCCTTGACCAGAAAAGAATCGGCATGACCGTGATAACAACCGTCAAATTTTACAATCACCTTTTTCCCGGTATAACCTCGGGCCAGACGAACCGCACTCATGGTTGCCTCGGTACCGGAGCTGACAAAACGGACTTTTTCCACCGATGGCAGGGCGTCCACCACCATGGAGGCAAACTCTATCTCTTTTGGAGTCGGCGCCCCAAAACTCGTTCCATGCTGCATAGCAGAGGCTATGGCGGCCAGGATCTCAGGATGGGCATGTCCAAGGATCATTGGCCCCCAGGAACAGACAAAATCTATATATTCATTGCCATCCACATCATAAACAGATGACCCTTGAGCCCGTTCAATAAAAACCGGATCGCACCCCACTGATCGACAGGCCCGCACCGGACTGTTTACACCGCCGGGGATAACTTTTCGTGCCTGTTGAAACATCCGCGCAGATATACTTGTGTTCATTTTTCAACCCCTTCGACGATTATTTTTCTTCACTGTTTATGCTTCCTGCATTGCATATCATAAACCGCAGAACGATAGCACGCCATACAAAAAACTGTCAAACTGATCCTGCCCGATATTGTGAAATGCATATTCACTCGCTATACTGCAATGAGAATCACTTATCAAAGCCTCATTCACCTTGGATGCACTACCTACCTATTCTTCCCTCTTTCCAACTATGACTATAATCAACCAAGAAGATTTTATCAGCTCCATTGCCGACAGCCTGCAAGCCATCTCCTCCGCCCATCCCCTTGATTTTATTCAAGCCATGGCCCGCGCCTATGAAAAAGAACAGAACCAGGCAGCCAAAGACGCCATGGCCCAGATCCTGATTAACTCCCGGATGGCAGCCATGGGCCAGCGCCCGATCTGTCAGGATACCGGTATTGTCACCGTTTTCCTGACAGTGGGTATGCAGTGCCGATTCGATACGAAAATGAGTATCCAGGAACTGGTGGATGCCGGGGTACACCGGGCCTGGTTCAACCCGGAAAATCCCCTGCGCGCCTCAGTGCTCGCCGACCCTGCTGGTACTCGTAAAAATACCGGGGACAACACCCCGGCAGTAATCTATACCGAACTTGTCCCCGGCAGCACCATCGACATCCGCATTGCGGCCAAAGGCGGCGGTTCGGAGAATAAGAGTAAATTCGTCACCTTAAATCCCGGTGACTCCATTGTTGACTGGGTGGTGCAAACCGTACCCGCCATGGGGGCCGGCTGGTGCCCTCCGGGAATTCTGGGAATCGGCATTGGCGGGACAGTGGATCGGGCCATGGTACTGGCCAAAGAAGCGCTGATGGAACCCATCGATATCCAGGACTTGATGGAACGCGGACCAGTGAACCGAATCGAAGAGCTCCGCCTGGAGATCTATGAGGCCGTCAATGATTTAGGAATCGGCGCTCAGGGTTTGGGCGGCCTGACCACGGCACTTGATATTAAGATCAAGGACTGCCCAACGCATGCCGCCTCCCTGCCGGTAGCCATGATCCCCAACTGTGCCGCCACCCGTCATATCCATTTTACCCTCAATGGCAGTGGCCCCGCGCATTTTGCGCCGCCACATTTTGAAGACTGGCCGCAGATCAAATGGGAAAGGGGTACAGGGGTGCAACGGGTACAGCTTGATAACATCAGTCGCGAAGAAATCGCCAGTTGGAAAATTGGCGAGACTCTGCTCTTGAATGGTACCATCCTTACGGGACGGGATGCCGCCCATAGTCGCATCCAGAGGCTGCTGGCCAATGGTGAACCACTGCCGGAAGGTGTGGACTTTAAAGGGAAATTTATCTATTACGTCGGCCCGGTTGATCCGGTTGGCAACGAGGTCGTTGGCCCTGCCGGGCCCACCACCGCCACCCGCATGGATAAATATACCGAGATGATGCTTTCCCAGACCGGCCTGCTGGGCATGATCGGCAAATCAGAACGGGGAGACATCGCCATCGAATCCATCAAAAAGCATGGAGCGGTCTATCTGATGGCCGTTGGCGGCGCGGCCTACCTGGTTTCCAAGGCGATCAAGAAAGCACGGGTGGTGGCCTTTGGTGATCTGGGCATGGAGGCCATTTACGAGTTTGAGGTGGAAGATATGCCGGTGACCGTTGCCGTCGACAGCCGGGGTGAGTCTATACACAAAACAGGCCCGGCACTCTGGCAGCAGAAAATCAGGGATTACAGAAAATAAAAATCGTCACCCAAAAGAAGGTTAACTGCCACACCCCCCTGCTCAGTGCAGGTGTTCACCAGTGGAACTCATGGCCAGCTTGCCGGAGCGGACTCCCCGCAAGGCAATGAGGTTATCGGCCAGCTTCTGGACTTCGGCAGCCTTACCACGAATTATAATAACCTCCAGACAATTATTATGATCCATGTGGACATGGGTGGTAGAGACAATCTCGTGATGATAGTCATGTTGCAGTTCGGTGATCTTGTCTTGCACTTGATGCCTGTGGTGATCATAGACAAGGGTGATCACTCCCATCACATCCTTGTCTGCGGCCCATTCATTCTGGACAGAACGGGCGCGGATCAGATCGCGGATCGCCTCTGAACGATTTTTATAATGATGTTGCTGCATGAATGTATCAAAGTCATCCAGCAAATCCTCTTCAATGGAAATGGTAAATCGCTTGAGCATTGGTAGCACCTTTCTTTACTTTGAATTATTTTCTCCGTAGCAGGAATCGAAATCAACCTAATTGCAGGCGGCATATTTCTAGACAAATTAACAGGTAGATTGAAAGATGGAAATCTGAATTTGTATCAGGGAAGAAATCCTGTTTGATTTGCTTTGTTTTTTATACTACAAGTTAAAAGGATTCCCTTTTTTTGCGTATATGAATGAAGTAACAAATATTTGAGTTGGAGGTTTACATGAAGATAACTTGTCCCCATTGCGGAGTAATTGGCTCCGCACATGATTCCATGCCCGGCGGAAAAGTCCGGTGCCCGCAATGTGACAAGGTTTTCAAAGTCACGGAACAGAAAATTGCCTGTCCGCACTGTGGAGTCATTGGTTCTCCAGGGGATTCTTCGGTTGACACAAAGCTCCGGTGTCCACAATGTGAAAAAGTTTTTCTTTTAACGCAAGAGCTGTTGACTGGGCCGTCAACCAGAGGTGTTGCGCCAACTATTGACACGGAAGAGCTCAAGGGTTCATTGGCGGCAGAGGCTGGCGGCATTGAAACTCTTGCTGAAGAGGAACTGCTCTTCTCTCTACCGGAACCAGAACCAGTGCTTGCACCGATAGCTGAGGTACTGCCGGAACCAAAGGAAGAGATCACAATTGCTCCCGAGCCGGAAGTAGTGTCAGAAATTGAACTTGTTTTGGAGCCTGAGATTGAGCCAGAACCCGAAATGGTGATTGTTGCTCCCTCCCAACCCGAATTAGAGATTGAGAGTCTATCTATTCCAGAGCCAGAAATAGAAGCAGAAACTGAGATAGCGGTTGTCGCTGCTCCCGAGCCCGAATTGGAACTGGAGATTGAACCTGTTTCCGAGATAGAGCTGGCGCTTGTTGCTACTCCTGAGCTCGAACCCGAGGTTATGGTCGCGCCGTTGCCAGAGCCGGAGATAGCAGTGGAACCAGAAGCAGAGATAACGGTTGTCGCTGCGTCCGAGCCAGAAGTGGAGCTGGAGATTGAATCTGTTTCCGAGATAGAGCTGGCGCTTATGGATACTTCTGAGCTCGAACCGAAACCCGAACCTGAGCCCGAGGTTATGGTCGAGTTGTTGCCAGAGCCAGAACCGGAAATAGCAGTTGAACCAGAGGCAAAGATAACGGTTGTCGTTGCGCCCGAACCCGAAGTGGAGCTGGAGATTGAATCTGTTTCCGAGATAGAGCTGGCGCTTATGGATACTTCTGAGCTCGAACCAAAACCCGAGCCTGAACCCGAGGTTATGGTCGAACTGTTGCCAGAGCCGAAACCCGCGCCTGATGTTGTTTCCGAGCCTGAGATTATCACGACACCACCCCTTGCAAACGAAAGCGTGCCAGCATACCTCAAAGAGAAGGAGGCAACAGCTGGAGAGTCGGAATCAACGGCCACGCCGACCCGTGTCTGCGCCGGGTGTGGCGATTCTTTCCACCCAGAATTCCTGCAGGAAGTCGACGGACAACCCTACTGTGGAGTTTGCCAGCTTCGCACCGCCGCTGCCGTGAGCAAAGAGAAGTCACCCAACATTGGTGACGGGAAGTTAAAGGGCACACTGGCTGCCCTCTTGCTTCTTGGGCTGCTTGCCCTTGCCGTGCTGGCACTGAAAATGCTGGGTATTATCTGAATCCTGCATGGATTTTGGTGATACAAACACCCCATGATCTTCATGGGACACTTACAACCATGCCCCGCAAAGATTGAAGTGCGTTTTAATTCTCTTTGGATCTGGCCCGCACCCCGAAACGGGTTGTTTGCTAAGGGGTAGTGGAAATAGGAAATATCAATTTTTATACAAAAGGAAGGTATTTGTATGAAGACATTGATTCTTGTTTTGGCCCTGGTGGTGACACTTCAATATCAAATCGCGACAGCTGGCGTTCTCTATGTGCGCTCGGACGGCCTTGCCACCTGGCCATGTGGCACCAGTATCGCCAATTCCTGTAAAAACATAGCCACGGCCGTGGCCAATGCTAATGTTTACGCAACGACCTCCATCAAGGTCGCGCAGGGGGATTATGCGGAACAGGTCGATATTAGGGATGTTAATCTGCCAGCCTCCGGGTTAGGCCAGCTTACTATTGAAGGTGGATGGAATGCCGATTTTACCACCCAGAGCCCTGATCCCACTAAGACCCGCATAACCTCTTCAAATGATAATGCTGTCATCAACATTGCCCCTGGTACAGGGCATAGGGTTGGTCTGCGTCTGGCCTATTTGACCTTACGAGGAACAACCAACCTCCAGAGACTGGGGCTTGAGGCATGGGCTTCTCAAAGTACGATCGATCTTGATATTGAGCATTGTCATGTTGTGTCATTCAGAGGGCAGGGGATCTCCCTTGTTGCTGATACGGTGGGGCAAGCAACAGTCACCGTTCAGGATACGACTCTCCAGGGCAATTATCAGGTCGGATCTCCTTGGTCAGGAGCGGGAATGTATATTACTTCATGGAGTGGCTCCACTGTCGGGGTTACCCTGACCAAAAATACAATTGTTGATAATCAGGCTATAGCGGGTGGTGGCATATATTTGTATACGAATGGAGCCACATTGAATGCCACCCTTGTGAACAATATTATGGCAGGGAATCAAACGGTTGCGGACGGAGGGGCAATTAATGCAGCCGCAGCAGGAGATAGTATCATGGTGCTAACCATGACCAACAACACCATCAATAATAATCAGGCGAATTCTCAGGGGGGTGGTATCCTCTTGTCCTCTTTAAATACGGCAACAATAACTGCCGAGTTAACAAATACCATCGTCTGGGGGAATAACAACTCTGACATTTACATCAACCAAAATGATTTATCCACTACTACCGTAACTCCATACTACTCAATGGTCGACATAGTTGCTGGAGTCACAAGTTCTTATAAAATTGGTATGCACAATCTGCATATCAACCCGGCCCTGAACGACAGCTACCATCTTACCGGGACGTCTCCCGCAAAGGACAAGGGTCTTTGCGGAGAAATTGGGCCTGGTTATTATGAACGCTTCGCCCCCTATGATGATATTGATGGAAACGCCCGGCCTGGCTGGAATGTAGAGTTAGGCTGTGATATCGGCGCTGATGAATACCGGTTTCCATGGATTCTGCTCAATCCCGTTATTACAAAACAACAATAAACGCACTTATTCCTTTGACACCCGGTACACCTCCTCAATGGTGGTGATGCCCTGAAAGACCTTCATCGCGCCGTCATGGCGCAGGGTGATCATCCCGTTCTTGATGGCCAGCTCCTTGATCTCGTTGGCGTTGGCAGTCTGGAGGATCAGGTGTTTCATCTCGCGGTCCATAAGCAGCAGTTCGAAAATACCGCACCGGCCCTTATAGCCGGTGTGGTGGCATTTGGCGCATCCCCTTCCTTTATATGCCTGCTGTGTTGCATCTTCCGGTGTGATTCCAAGTCTGATCCATGCTTCCGGGTCGGGGGTATAGGCCTCTTTACAGTGCGGACAGATGATGCGGACTAGACGCTGGGCAAGAATGGCATTGATGGAGGACGAGAGGAGAAAGGGCTCGACACCCATATCAACAAGTCTGGTAATAGCGCTGGCGGCATCATTGGTGTGCAGGGTGGAAAAGACCAGATGACCAGTCAAGGCCGACTGGATGGCAATCTCGGCGGTCTCGGTATCACGGATCTCACCTATCAGAATAACATCGGGATCCTGCCGGACTATGGAACGGAGACCGGAGGCAAAGGTAAGATTGATCTTCGGATTAACCTGGACCTGGCCAATGCCGCTGATCCGGTATTCAACGGGATCTTCAACAGTGATGATATTGATATCGGTGTTATTGATCGAAGTCAGGGCCGCATAGAGGGTTGTGGTCTTGCCGCTGCCGGTAGGGCCGGTGACGAGCACAATGCCGTTGGCCGCCTTGATCTGTTCTGTAAAAGGGATGAAGCGGTCATCCGGCATGCCCAGCTCGGTCAGGGTAATCAGCACTGAGGATTTGTCGAGCAAACGGAGCACCACCCGCTCACCAAAAGAGGTTGGCAAAGTGGAGACCCGGATATCAACATCTTTATTGCCGACCTTCAACTCAATACGCCCATCCTGGGGCAGACGTTTTTCGGCAATGTTCAGATTGGCCATGATCTTGATCCGGGAGATCAGCGCCGACTGGACATGCTTAGGCGGACTGAGCATGTCATAAAGGATGCCATCGAGGCGCTGGCGAATTTTCAGGCTGTTCTGGTAGGGCTCGATATGGATATCCGAGGCATTGTCACGCACGGCCTGGGAAAACATGAGGTTGACCAGGCGGATGACTGGAGCATCGCTGGTATCATCAAGCAGATCACCTGTCTCTTCAATCTCCGAAAAAAGGGCCTCAGGATCTTCACTGTCAATGTCCTGCATCACCTCTGCCGCTGAATCCTGGGTCATATCATAGGCAAAATTAATGGCAGTGGTAATGGCCGCCAGTGGACACAGGACGGGGCGGACACCGTTCCAGCCCAGAATGGCGCAGAGATCATCAAAGGCCTGAAAACTGAAAGGGTCATTGATGGCAATAAAGGCATCATCCTGTGTTGCCACCGGGACCATGGCATTTTTTTTCAGGAAGGCAATGGCAATGCTGGCGGTAAAATCAGTCTGAATCTCAGGAGGCAGCATGCGCGTAACCTCCATGTTGAGTTGGCGGCCCAAGGTTTCCAGGAGATCAATCTCATCAAGATTGTTCAGTCTAATCAGGATTCGGACCAGTTGACCGCCTTTTTCTTCCCTGTTCTCCATCGCCTGTTCCCAGGCCTCAGGCGGCAAGTGAAAGCGCTCTGTCAGGATGTTTTGTAACTGGTTCATGGGTTACTGGGCTTCCCTGGCAGGTGATGGCGTCTTGTGCAATCGCTCAATATTTTCCTTACAGGCCTGGAGCAGAGCGCTATCCACCTTGTTGGGATCTGAGAAATTAACAGCTGCCTGGGCACTGGCATTTTCCAGAATCATCTGGTACAGCTTGATCGCTTGCTGGAAATTGCCTTCCCGCTCATTGATGGCGCCAAGATTGAACTGGGCGTAATAATTATGAGGATCAATGCTCAGAGCCTCGTTAAAGTGTTCTTTAGCTTCTGCATATTTCCCTTTCTGCATCAGTTCAAATCCTTGATCAATCAAAGACATAACATGGTTGTTATCAATGGGGTTTACCAGGAGTTGCCTTGCTTCCGGGAGATCCTTTTCGATGGTGTCGGTTTTGATGGCGGTGACCCCGGTCATATCGCCAGGATTTTTAATGATCCTGGGGGTGATAAAAATGAACATATTGGTCTTTTTTCGACTGGTCTTTTTCTCCTTGAAGAGCCAGCCGAGCACAGGAATGTCGCCCAGGAGCGGAATTTTATACTCACCCTCGGTGTCGTCCTGACCAATGATGCCGCCGATGACAATGGTATTGTTGTCTTTGACAAGCACAGTAGTGGTGGCAGTGCGTTTGAAGGTGGTGGGTTTGTCAGCCGCAGATCCGGCCTTGAGCTTGCTGACCTCGGTGGCGATTTCCAGGCGCAGGATATCGGCCTGATTGATCTGTGGGGTGATGGTCAGCTTGGTAGCAATATCCTTGTATTCATAGTTCTGATAGCCAATAGAGCTTGTGTCCACACCGGTAGTTTTTAAGCCTGTATTGTCTATTGCGGCCTGTGTTCTGGTAAGATAGGGGGTGTTTTCACCGATACTGATTTCCGCTTTTTTGTTGTCAGTAGTCAAAATCTGCGGGGTGGCAATGACATTGACATTACTATCGGTCTTGTAGGCCTTTAAGACGGCGCCGATATCTGGAAAGGTGATGCCGCCGATTTGGATGCCCTGTTTGAGAATACCCAGAGAAAATCCCTGACCAATGGTGGCAGATGCGGGAACGGCAGCAACAGCAGGCGTTGTAGCAGTAGCAGCAACAGCAGGAACGGCAGCAGTATAGCCGATAGTATCCGAGAGTTTATAACCGGCGCTGCCACCAAATCCGGTGAGCATCTGCCCGGTGCCATCGTGAAAGGTACCTCCTCCCATCCAGTTGACCCCTACATCAAAGGAAGAATCAGCATCCACCTCCATGATCAGCGCCTCCAGATAGACCATTCGCCTGGGGATATCCAACTTCTTGATAACATTATCCAGTTCTTTAAATTCAGTGCGGGAGGCGGTGATAATCAGAGAGTTGGTTTCGATATCAGGCATGATCTTGACATCTTTGGAGATGGTCGGGGCCTCGCCTTTTTTTGCCGGATCGCTTGACTGCTGACCAGGCAAAGCGGTCAAGACCGTCGCCAGCTCCTTGGCCGTTGCATGTTGCAGATAGACCACATGGATATTCCCTTCGTTCTGCTTCATCTCGGTGTCAAGCATGGCTATCAACCGTTTGACCCGAGCAACATTTACAGGCGAGGCCACCAGAATAAGACTGTTAATGGGTTCATAACCGACAACCTTCAAAGAAGAAAGAGCCTTGCCCTCTTTGGGCCCCTGGGTTTGCTGGAAAATGGCATTAACGGCAGTAGCGGTTACCGTGGCAGAGGCGTGGCTGAGCGGGATCACCGCAATTTCTTCATCGGTGAGCGGAACATCAATGGATTCAATAATGGTCAGCAGTTTCTGGATATTGGAGAGAGTTTCAGTGACAATCAACATCCCCGACTGGGTATGGGCAATAACTACCGATGTCTTGGAAACAAGAGGGATCAGTACCTTTTTCATCTCTTCAGGAGTGGTGTAATGCAGGGGGATGATCTGGGTGACGATCTTGTCTTCGGGGCTGGATGGATCACCATGGCTGAGGGTGTTGATATTCTGGGAAAGCGCGCGCGCAGCCGGCATTATTTTGGTGATGGCGCCAGCCGCTACCGTCGTAAACCCGTTTACCTCCAGAACTGATTCAAAGAGCTGGTAGGCCTCATCTTCCGATATCTTGGTGGGCGAGATAATGGTGACATTCCCCTGTACCGCCTTATCGACTATAAAATTTTTCCCAGTCAACTCACTAACATACTTTATAAACAAGCGAATATCGACATTATCAAAATCAATGGTGATGAATCGCTCGGAATTTGTATCCTGTGCTGTTTTAGCAGGCGATTGTTTTGTGGCCGCATCCTGAGCTGCGGAAAGCGAGGGAGTCAATTGCAGCAGCAGGATGACAACAATTTGCAGACAAATCGCCTTGCGGTTACAGGAGATTTGTAAAAGATCGATCAAACTCATGGCGTTACCTGATTATTATTGGTGTTAGGTGGATTGTTGTTAGGTGGAAAAAAATTCTGATTAGCACGATGCGACTGGGCTTTATCAACCTCTGTTGCATTGGGTGCTCCCGTGGTATTGACGGCAGGTGCTACCGGTTCAGCGGGTTCTGGAGTTACAATGGGTTCTGGCGCTACCGGTTCGGCGGGTTCTGGAGCTACAATGGGTTCAGGTTCTACCACACTTTCTGCAGGCATCTCAGGGGGAGGCTCCTGTCCAGCCTCCGGTGGCATCGATAAAGAGAGATTAGAATTTGTCGCACCACCAGATTTGGTCTTCGGAGTTTCCGGGACAAGCATCTCCTCTTTGCCGTTTACATTGAGGATAATTTTGCCGCGCTGGATCTCTTTGATCACAGCGCCTTGTACCGTATCACCCTGGTAATAGATTTCCTGTACCTTCTTTTTTTTGTCAAGGAGAATGGCGCGGCGGGTGTTAGACGGCCCGGTAATAGTACCTAGCAGACTCAGCTCCAGGGCCGTAGCTGCAAGCTTATCAAGGGCAGGCTGCCCGGTTGTGGCAGCTTTTGCTTCTTTAGGGGGAGGGCCAAAGAGATTCCGCTTGAGAATTGTCTGGGTGTCTGGATGTTTCTTCTGCTCACTTTCAACCGGAACTGCAATTTTTACTCCTGCAGCTTGAGTCTTAATTATCTGACTGGTTTGCATGAGTCGAGTAAAAGGAATCCGATAGAATGCCTCAACCCCACCAATCGCCAGTATGGTGATAATGATAAAAGGGATTACTTTTTTGAAATGATTCACCATTCTCTCAGCCATGTTAAGAATCAAAACGAAAAACAGGGTTACCGATCGTCCCTTGCAGGTGAAAGGGAAGGGTCGAATGATGCTTTTGTAACTGTTGCAATAAGGGCTGTGCTTGTCCGCTTTTTTTGACCAGAGCCGGCGTCGGGGCCAAGGAACCGGTCATATTAAGCTGCATGGCAGCAAAATTTGCACCCAGCGAATCAACCTGACCGGCAAAGGTTCCCGCCAGCTCTTTACCACTGAACTTCCCCTTGGTCAGCAGCAGCTTCTGCTCCTGCAGCTTAATGAGCACTTCACCACTCTCGACATCAATGTTTTTCAGGGAAAAAATCGGATAGAGCAAGTCAAATGTTCCCTTTTTGATCTGGGCAGTACCCTGCCCTGTTCCTCTGGATAAACCCTGGCCGCTTTGCCCGGAATAGCTGCCTTCAACCGTTAGCAGACCCGTTATGGCGCGTCCGGTCTGGGCCCGCAGCCAGGGCAGTTTTGCCAGATCAAGGCCCTTGATCTCTATTTTTGACAGGGTAAAGGTATTGTGGGCTCGATCACATGCCAGAGTGGCCCAATGCGTTCCCCCATACGCAGTGATAGAGATTGAAAAAGTCTTGCCCAACCCACTGAGAATAGGAGCCAGGGTAACTTTTGGGAGTTCAAGGACTTCAGCCAGGGCTGGAGTCTTCGCTTCGCTCTGCTTATCTGGCCCAGTGCCGCTCGCCCCAGGGATCGCCCCAGCGGAAAAACTACCTTTGCCAGCCTGATTATTGACGTGCAGACGCAGATTATTGGCCACAAGGGTGAGTGGAAACTGATATCGCAACGATTCGATTGAGCACTCATTGCCAGAGAGATATTGACTGACCTTCTGGGTGCAGAAAATCTTGAATTTTTGCGTCGGAAAACGAAAATAAAGCAAAATCGCGACCAACAACAGGGCATAGATGCCATAGAGCGACCAACGCCGGAAGGTATTTTGGGAAAAGATCATAATCAGGATTTTTTTGTAAATGTTATAATCTGCATCACCACATCCAATAAACCTTCTTCCTTACTGTTTTCCTGGATTGAAATCCGTTTGATCGCGACAACATCGTCAGTTGATTCAATCTGCTGTAAAAAATCCACCAATTGCGGCAAAGATATCTTCTCAAGTTTGAGATCAACCCGAGCCTCCTGCAATGGACCGTCGCCTTCAGAGGTTGAAGGGGTCATGGAATTAATCTGTTGCTTGACCTTGGCCTTGGTGGCCCGTTCTTCAATGAAGGAAAAAAGGGTAAAAGAAGGGCTCCTTTTTTGCAGCCTGTTCTGGATATTTACCGCCTGGTTCTGGCGATGACGATACTCTTCCTGGAGCTGACGAATCTTTTTGATATCCTCCTTTTTTTGGATCAACGCCTTTTGGGTTTGCTGCCGAGCTTGGAGCAAGGGGGAGACGGTAAAGTGAAACAAGGCAAAACAAACAAGAAAAATAGCCCCAACCACAACAACACTTTTTTCACGTTTTTCCAGTTTATTAAAACCGGTCTTACCCAGGCCCACCTGAATGAAGTTGCGAAGAGTCAAGACAGTCATCGGTCAAACACCTTTCATGGTCAGTTTCAGCTCAAAGCGAATCTTTGAGCTCTTGGCATCAAGATTCGCCGCACTGATCTCAACGTTACTGAAAGCGGGAGATTGCTCCAGCCCTTTTTTGATGGCGTCCACGGTATTAAATGTGTCGGTAGTCCCTTTGATTCGCAACCCGTTGTCGTCCACGACAAAACGTGCCAGACGAACATCCAGCGCTTCAGGGATGTGTGCCGATATTTCAGCAAGGATATCAAGAATAGTCATTGCCGGCAGGGAACCATCCTTGTCCATCGTGGTCTGCCTGGTCTCACGAATCTTGACCTGAAGCTGCTGGAGGGGATCAACAATTCGAGTTACGTCCGGCAAGGTCTCCGTAAATACTCCCTGGATCTGGGCATTGAGTTCATTCTGTTTTTTAAGGAGCTTGGTATAATCAACCCAAAGGTAGAGGATTGACAACAGAACGACAGATACCAGAGGCAGAGCAATTGCAAATACCAGTGTTCGGCTGGCGGCAAATGATTTCCTGGTGGCAAAGGCCTCTTTGCGAAAATTGAAGCCTTTCCAGTTTTTTGTAATCTGCCAGCCCAGATTTACCGAATCTTCCATCATGCCGGACAACCATTTTTCGTCTTTCGTTGGCATAAGTGGCGGCACAAGTGGCAATGCAGGTCGCTCCTGCACCGATTGCCCTTCCGCCGGGGTGATCTCTGAAGCGAGCGACACGGGGGCATCCACACCCTGCGTCCTTGGCGCCCAGAACACCAGGCCATCCTTGGCTGTCGCAACATCACTGACCAGAGTGCAGCTCTTACAGGCACTCCCCAGTCCGGATTGGATGCGATCAACTGTCCCAGGTAAGGCGCTAACAGGCCCGCTCAGGTAAACGGCAAGCTCACCGGCATGGAAAACGGACTGCAAAGTTTGCTGAATAGCAACGCACAATGCCTGAAAGGTGCTCTCACTGTTTTCTGGTCGAAAAACCTTGATGTCCCGGCTGTCCTGATCGACATGAAAGCCAGCCTGCAGGCCTGGGTCAAAAACAAGCGGCCGAATCACCCTGATATGACCCGAGCGAACCAGGATAAAGGTTGCCCGTTGCAGATCAAGAGTAAGAAGCAAAAAATCTGCAGGCAGGTCAGGGGTATGCGTCAGCAGCAGGGCGGTCGAAGTACCGGATATTGTCACCGTTTCTGGATCAATTCCCAACGCCAGCAAGGCTGCAAGTCGTGTTGCCAGGAGATCCCGATCAATCATGGCGGCAATGATCTGACTTTTTTGTTTCTCTTCCTTTGCAATTATTGCATCAATAAGCAGTCGATCTATTTTTACCGGAGTATTTTCTTCCAACTCAAAGGGCAGGATCTTGTTGATGGTTTTCGGGTCGGTAAAAGGCAACAAAAGGTTACGGTAAAAAAAAGACTCAGCCGCAAAGGCAATATGGCAGGATGTCTCCTGACAATCAATCTTCTGACTCAACTCCAGCAACGCCTCTTCAAAGGAACGAGCGGCAACTGTCACCATCGTATGGTCGATGATGTGCATTGCCTTGGCGTCAACAGTGAAGACGATTCCGGTGAGCAAGTCGTGCTTGATGTCAATGGCAAGAAATTTGTTACTCATTGGTTCTTCAACTTTTCTTATTCAACTTTCCAGCTCAGGAGAGCGGTCTTCTGATTCTCCCGCTGCACGGTGGCCACGATATTTTTTTCCGTGGAATTCAGTTGGGCATGGGAGAAAATGGTAAACGAACGACTTTTTACTGATATATTCTTTAACGCATTTTTTCCAGTAAAGAAAGGAAGTACCTCAGCAACCCATGCTATTGAGGCCAGTTTATCTTTATTATTTTTATCTGCCCTGAACGCCCGCATGTCCTCAACCATTTCCTTGGTCATATCTTCATGCAAGGCCTGGAGCAAAAGAGGATCGGCCGTATTGATATTTATCAGCCCATCATTCCCCTGAGCGGTCAACAATGCGGTCAGGCCAGGATGCTTCTCGGTGCCAAAGAGCAGTTCAGGGGTAAATCCTTTCACCAGAAGGAGTTCCTCAATGAATTCTACCGGACCATTTTTACAGGCGTAGGGTGAATCCAGAGAAAGATAGTAACTGGATTCGGCGCCGAATTCCTGTTCCCCGTCACCATCTTCGGCGTCAATCCAGTCAACAAGCGAATCAATAATGGCTCGAGCAGCACTGTCTTCCACGCTAAAAGGTTCCTTGCGGAGTAATCGCCACAGGATATTACGGGCATCCTCTTCTTGCGCGGTTACCTGTGCTGGAGTTTTACCTGCCTGTTGCTGTTTTTTGCTGTGAACAAGACTGTTGATCTGAAATTTTCCACTGTTGTCGATGATTTTGACAGTCAGAGAGCCAACGTCAAAAAGTTTGGACAGATCTTCGTCGGCCAAAAGTGCCCACGAATCCTGGAGAGAATCGTGCTCATTCTCTATTGCATCTTTAAGCAGAACCGCCATGGCCAGATTGACTCCAGAACCGGCCATGACCTCCAGTTTACCACTATTTCTCTGGGTTCCCGAGGCCACAAGGTTCTGGCGCATATTTTTGTTGAATTGGATAGTGAGGGCAACAATCAAACTGATGACAGTCAAGGCGATCAGCAGGGCCATGCCTCGATTGTTTTTTAGGGGAGAAAATGCAGAAGAGAGGGGAAATAAAGGCATCTTATGGTGTTTCTCCGGTTGGATCGGTGCCGGGAAAAGTAACTGCCGTTGAAAACAAGATGGGTTTGTCGACAGCGACAGGATCAATAAAAAGAAGATTGATCTCAATCCAGTCGGGCAGCTTACGCGCCTTGGTATCGGCCTTCGCGATCTCTTTGCTGTCCCAATTATCTTGCTGTTCCTGTTTCTCGCGATGATAGAGAAATTTGACTTCCTGCAAGCCATCACAGAGAAGCAATCCTTTGTTTGTATCTGGTTCTGGTTCTTCGCCCTCAATAGGTCGAAAGGCAACGTCTCGACGGAAAAGACGCAAGTCCTTAGTCTCGGGATTTTCTTCTACGGTATAGCTTATGGTAGCGTATCCGGCTGGTTGTTCTTTCCTGTTCAAGACAAGATGGGCGGTGGAGGTGAACCGTATCGAGTCCGCCTCTCTGTTGCCAAGATTTTGCGGTTTTCCTTGGAGAAAGCCACTTGTCCCCAGATACAGGGAGCCAAGGTCGCTGCTCAACCGATCCATGACGATACGGCCCTTATTGTATATCTCCATCTGTGAGTCGGTGCTGTCAATAATGCGAAAAGTGGCCCGATATGAGCCATATGCCAGGGAGATGACAATGGCAAAGATAGAAATCGCCATCAGGATTTCAAGAAGAGTAAATCCACTGCTCCGGTGCAATTTTTTTTTCATCAGGTCATTGTAAAAATAGAAGGTCATCATCGGGGTAATAGAACCGACAGAAAGAGCCGGGCGCCCATCATCCGTCCGTTGAGCAAGCAACACTCTGCCCTTCATGGCCGTCGTGACGAAATGGTTAAGAATACAATGGTTATTTCGTAACAAATCCTAACGCACCGTATTTTTGAGTAAATAACTTTGAACCTGATAGACATAGTGGTTATCGCCCCAGGAAACGGTCAGAGTAACCCGTTGGAACGTGTCTTCCAGTTTGCTGAGTATTTGTGATGCTTCCAGATTGGCATCTTCTGTCTCTATTTTCCATTGATACCCTGGAAATTTATCTCCGAAATCGCCACTGTCGGAGGCAAGTCTGTCCGTGGTTCTGGTGAATTCTGCCAGTTTTTGTTGAGCCAGGAATGGTGCCTGGATGTTGAACTTGGTGGTCGAACCCAGGGAGACACTTTGCGACTGGGAACCAAACAGGGTGGTCAGGGCAATGGCGAGCAGGGAAATGGCAATCATGACTTCAAGCAGGGTGAATCCCCCATGCTTATGCGCAAATCCGGGCACAAAAGAAAAATAATTTTTACTCCAGACTAATATAGGTGTCATAGGCCTTTATGGTGCCGTAAAAGGGAGAAAGACTAAGACTGATGACATTTTCCTGGTCGTCGGCCAGATGGAGAATGGTCTGCTCCAGATATCCCTGCCTGTTGACCCAGAGGACGACTTCTCCGGAGGACGTTTTCTTTTCCGCAGTTCCGATCTGAAGATCCTGGATGCGAACAGAGGGGGGGAACTGAATACTGGGGTGAGGGTGGTTTTCGTGTTTTTTTTCTTCCTTTAATGCGGGCACATCCTGTTGATACCATATCTTTTTCCGGTCAAGATCAAAGTAGATCAGGTAGGGCTGCTGCTTTTGCGCGGCCAGGTTTCGAACCTCTTTGATCAAGGCCATAACCTTCCGGGAATTGGCGGCGAGCTGATCAACAACCAGGGCCTGACGGAGATTAGGGACACTGAAGGCCAGACTGACAGTAATCAGCAAGCAGACGATGATCAACTCCAGCAGGGTAAAACCCTGTTGGTTGGTAAAGCGATCATGCACAACAGGGGTAGATGCAAGCAAGGACTCTTTTTGAGAATGCATTAACATGACACCGGCACAATCAGGATGAAGCATGCACAATTGTGCATGCCACCCGTTATTCCTTTGCCCAGTTGGTGATATCCACATCATCACCTTCCCCACCTGCCTGACCATCACCACCATAAGAGATAAGATCAAAGTCACTGTGACTACCAGGACAGAGGTACACATAATCGTTACCCCATGGGTCTTTAGGAACTTTTCCTTTGGCCAGATAGCCACCAGTTCGCCATTTAGCCGGAAGCCTGCCGGTAGCTGGGGCCTCAACCAGGGCCTGGAGCCCTTGCTCAGTCGACGGATACGCACCGTTGTCGAGCTTATAGGACTCAATAGCTGTTTCCAGGCTGGTAATTTGCACAGAAGCCATGGTACGTTTGGCCTCTTCCGGATGGCCCATGATCTTTGGTCCGACATATCCCGCCAGAATGCCAATGATGATCAGGACGACCAGCAGTTCAATGAGGGTAAAACCATGATTGGAACGAATCAGGCAAGCTGGTTTCAAAAAGGTGCTGTCTTTTGTTTGCATTGATAAGAAATTCATAATTATGGATAAGTAAATGAAAGAGAAAGGACGAACAATATCTGTTCACATTTATATGACAGAATACACAGTTTAAAGAAATTTGGGTATCTGAAAAAGATATCGGCGTCATATTTTCCAGAATGGAAAACAGCATATCGGCAAGGAGATACTTGAGAACTGCGCCAAGACAGTATATATAAAAAGAAACTGTTTGTTGATAGTCATGTTGGATAAACCTGACTGGACAAGAATTGTCGGCTTGACACCCCGATTTTCTGATATCTTTTGATACAATCCCGAGTAAGGAGTAGAATAATTATGAGTATTAGAGAGGACGCGCGTAATGGTGTTGTCACCCCCCTGTTTGAAGCTTGTGCGCGCTATGAGTCTCTTCCCGTTGACCAATTAATGACGGGTGTAGCGTTAGGAACCATTGCCATAACAAAAAATCGGCATCATGATTTTGAAAAAATTATTGGAATTGGCAAACATACCTGCACCAAGGTCAATGCCAATATCGGTTCTTCCCGTGATATTGCAAGCCTTGAGGAAGAACTGGAAAAATTACGGGTAGCAGTCAAGGCTGGCGCCGATACGGTCATGGATCTCTCCATGGGCGGGGATCTGGATGCGGTGCGCCGGGGAATCCTCGCGAACTGTCCGGTACCGCTGGGTACCGTACCGATTTATCAGGCCGTGGCCGAGGCAGTAGAACGGGATAAAAAAGAGATTGTTGATGTAACCGTTGACCAGATGTTCAAGGTCATTGAAAAACAGGCAATAGATGGTGTTGATTTTATGACCATCCATTGCGGAATTAATCGTGATCTCCAGAAACGATTGAATAAGCAGAAACGAGTCATGGGGGTGGTCAGTCGTGGCGGCTCCTTTACCCTTGAATGGATGAGCCATCATAACAAAGAAAATCCTATGTTTGAGTATTTTGATGATCTGCTGGCCATCCTCAAGGAACATGAAGTGACCTTGAGCCTGGGTGATGGGATCCGACCCGGCTGTCTGGCCGATGCCACCGACCGCAATCAGATCCAGGAGTTGATTCACCTAGGTGAATTGACCGAACGTGCCTGGGATGCCGGGGTGCAGGTAATCATCGAAGGACCGGGCCATATGCCCATGGACCAGATCGCTGCCAATGTCCTGCTCCAGAAAAAAATGTGTAAAAACGCACCATTTTACGTCCTGGGGCCCCTGGTCACCGATATCGCGCCCGGCTATGATCATATCACCGGGGCGATAGGCGGGGCTATTGCGGCGGCAGCTGGCGCTGATTATCTTTGTTATGTGACCCCGGCCGAGCATCTAAAACTGCCGAATGTCGATGATGTGCACGAAGGGGTTATCGCCTCCAAGATTGCGGCCCACGCCGCCGATCTCGTGAAAGGAATACCTGGGGCCATGGAGCGTGACCGGATGATGGCTGAGCGACGGAACAAATTGGACTGGAAGGGACAGATTGAATTGTCGCTGGACCCGGAAAAGGCCGCCCGCTTTCGTCGTGAAGGCGGAAGTGATAAAACCCCAGCCTGCTCCATGTGTGGTTCCTATTGTGCCATCCAGGTGTTTAACCGCTCCCAGGTGAATTTGCAGAAAACGGAACAGGAAGAGAAGGGGTGTAAGTCAAATGGGTGATTTTGTAAGCAGCATACTGGCCAGGATTGAGTCCACCCACATCCAGCAACAGGTTAAAGATGTTGATTATGCAGGATTATTTACTAATCCCTGGTTTCTGGTGCCGTTTATCGCCCTGGTTGTTTATATGTTGTATAAACAGGCATTTCGCGATCTGATCATAGTCTTTATTTTTGTGGCAGTATGGTGGGTCAGTGGCACTGACTACATGCACACGCTGACGGTGGATGGTATTCTGCAAATGAACAAGATACTGCCAGTGGTCTTTGGCGGCGCCGGTGTACTGGCTTTTATCATTTATATGTTATTTGGGCGCTCTGATTAGTGACGAATCCAGCTCAACCTGGGTCAGGTTAACCGTTCTCTCTCTTTAGCGGGACACAAGATGCAATTTCGTAACGGTGTTTTTATCATTACAGAAGAACGGTATTGTCCACTCTACAACGTGGGAGAGGAAATCTACGTCGATGGAGGGGTGATGCGGCTACCGGCAGCCAAGTCAACCTGCCTGATTCTGGCCCAGGATATTATCAAGCTGGTGTCTGAAGATATGGCCTACGAAAGCTATCTTCAAGGGACAAAAAAGAAATCGAAATTTGAATGTGGTGGCTGCAGTGGACGTATTTCTTTTGAATTTAAGCAGGAAAAAGAATTCGCCACCGTCCAAATGAAGTTGCTGGCGGCAGCCCAGCGCAAAGAAAAATTAAAAGATATCTCACAGTTTGCCAGCCTGTTACGGGGAATTCAAATCTTCCAGCCACTTAGCGATGAAGACCTCCTTGATCTGGCAACTCTGTTGCAAATAGAAAAATGCCCCTGGGGGTTCCCGGTCCTACAAAAAGGTGATGTCGGAGACCATCTGTATATCATTCTTTCCGGACGGGTAGAGGTCATGGATGAAGATGGGGTTACTCTGGCCGATATGGGTAAGGGCGCCGTTTTTGGTGAAATGAGCCTGTTGTCCGGCGAAAGAGTGACCACAACCATTATGGCCACTGAACCCACCGAGCTTGCGACCCTAAGCAAAAAAAACTTTCACCATATGCAGGTGCGATTTCCTGCCTTGCAAGTCTTTTTCTATAAGTTACTGGTAGGCAGGATTACAACGATCAATCAGCAGCGAGCAGAAGAGCTCTCCTCCGGCATGGTTGGACAGTTTGCTGATATCCCCCCGGTTGAGTTGTTGCAGATGATCAACTCAAACCAAAAAACCGGCGCTTTAAAGATAGAGGCAGGTAAAAGCAAAGGGCAGCTATTCTTTAATGAAGGCGAACTGGTCTATGCCGTATTTAATGGCAAGGATGCCCAAGAGGCATTTTATGAGGTGCTTGCCCTTAAGGATGGCCGTTTCAAGTTTGTGCAGGGGCTGTCTTCTCAGGACATGCAGTATAAGGTTATTGGCGGCTTTATGGGGATGTTGATGGAAGGGATGAAACGACTGGATGATCAAGAAGTATAGGCAGCGCGCAACGCTTGGCCCCTCATCAACATCCCTCAATACAGAGTTTTCTGTTCCAGGTCTAACCAGAGCCTGAGCCCATCCTTGGCCTCTTGAGGCAGAAGTTGTTGCATCTGTAAACTCCTGTTGTCTTTATCTAGGGCCATCTCGGAATAAATAAAGGCATCGGCAAAACCGACAGTTGCGGCATCGTTATGATCCGCACCGTAAACAATCCGCTTCAGTCTGGCCCAATAGGCAGCCGCCAGACACATAGGACATGGTTCACAGTTGACGAAGAGTTCATAGCCGCTCAGGTCAAAGGTTTGCAGGGCAGCGCAGGCATTACGGATACAAACTATTTCCGCATGGGCGGTAGGGTCGTTACTAGAGGTGACCCGGTTCCATCCTTGCGCGACAACAACACCATCCAAAGCAATGATCGCGCCAAAAGGACCACCGGCACCAGCCAGCATTTTCTCTCTTGCCAGGTGGATTGCCGCTCTCATTAATTCCTGATCTGTCATTTTTTTCTTGCCCCCGTGCGTTGCCATTGCCTGAACCGGTATTACTCTCTGAGAAACAGGCTACAATCCCCTCAAGTAAAAAAGGGCACCCAGAAACTGAAATATCTTTCAAGGAGACCGAGCAATGAAAAAAGAAATGGAAAAAGCTTTAAACAAGCAGGTAAATGCTGAACTGTACTCCAGTTATCTCTATCTGGCCATGGAATCCTATTTTCAATCAATCAGTCTGTCCGGTTTTGCCTCCTGGATGCGTGTTCAGGTTCAGGAGGAGATGTTTCATGGAATAAAGATATACGATTATATCCATGAGCGCGGTGGAAAGGCAAGGCTTGAGGCCATTGCCAAACCGGAAGAAAAATGGGAGACCCCTCTGGCAGCCTTTGAACATGTCCTGGCCCATGAGCAGCATGTAACCGGGTTGATCAATAATCTCATTGATGTAGCCCTTGATGTCCGTGATCATGCCGCCAAGGCCTTTCTCGACTGGTTTATCACGGAGCAGGTCGAGGAAGAATCCACAGCTGGGCAGATTGTTGATCGGTTGCGTCTCATCGGCAAGGACTCCAGCGGCCTGTTTCTTCTCGATACCGAGCTTGCCAAGCGGGTCTTTGTTGTGCCGGTCAAATAATTCGCCAGGAACAATGAGCAGCAGAAAAATCAAACAGGAGGTGCTTACCCATCTGGCCTCTGCAGATCTTGATCATATCTGTCGCGAAATACAGAAATTTGCAGATAAGGATCTGGTAAATCCTCTTTTTTCCGCCTTATCTCGTCCTGAAGAGACGGTACGTTGGCATGCCATTAGTGCCTTTGGTCAAGTCGTGCCGCGTCTGGCTGATCAGGATATGGAGGCAGCCAGGATTGTGATGCGGCGTTTCCTCTGGAGTCTTAATGACGAGTCTGGAGGTATTGGCTGGGGGGCGCCTGAGGCGATGGCCGAGATCATGTTGCATCATGATCGTTTGGCAGAGGAGTATCTCCATATGCTCATCTCCTATCTCCGACCAGACGGGCCTCTTGAACATCAGGATGGAAATTTTCTGGAACTACCATCGTTGCAATGTGGTCTACTTTGGGGGATTGGCCGCCTGGCAGAACGGCGGGCGGCAATACTGATTTCGCATGGTGTGGTTGCCGATCTGCTCCCGTATCTGCAATCAGCAGACGGGAGTGTGCGTGGTCTGGCGGCATGGTCCCTCGGTCGTCTGCGGGCCGTTGCCTTCCGGGACGCATTACTGCCACTGGCAACAGATAATAGTCAGGTTCGCCTGTACCAACAGGGACAAATACAACTCTTTTCCGTGGCCGAGCTTGTAAAAAATGCCCTGCTCCAGATAACTACCCCTATATGACTCTTGAGGATCCTCCTTTGCTTTTTGAATACCCCTCCTTTCTTTCGGCAGGTTTTTTTCAATTTGAAATCGTTCCTGCCGCCCCTGCTGTCAACCTTGACCGATTACGGGCTGCATTGCAGAGAAATCCACCTCCTCCCGGAACAATTCTGATTTTACCTGAACTGTGGGCAACCGGCTTCGTTTATAAACAACTGGCCGAACTCAGCGTTAAAACTCCCTGGCTTCTTGAGCAATTAAGAGAGATTGCCGCCCTGTATCATATTGTGATCGCGGGAACCCTGGTGGAAAGGGTTGATGATAAGCAGGGAGTACTGCTTTACAATACCCTGTTTTTCTGTGGCAGTGACGGCCTGCAAGGCAAGATACGCAAACAGCACCTTTTTTCATTCTGGCGCGAAGATGAATGGCTGACCCAAGGAGATTCACCACGACCAGTAGCAACAGAATCAGGACTCGTTGGCGGACTGGTTTGTTACGACCTGCGTTTTCCAGAAACAGCTAAAGTTCAATGTCAGCAAGGGGCGAATCTTCTACTGGTCTCTGCGCAATGGCCCCTGGCGCGGATTGAACAGTGGCGCACCTTGCTTCAGGCGCGGGCCATAGAGAATCAAACTTTTGTTGTTGCCGGCAACGGATGCGGCATGAGCAATGACCTCAAACTGGGCGGCCATTCCCTGATTATTGATCCAGCCGGAGAAATTCTACTAGAAGCAGGTGAAGAAGAACAAATGGCCACGATCTCCCTTGACCACCAGAGACAAGAGCAATTGCGGGAACGTTTTAATACGGTAGCCCCGGCCTGTTATTCATTTGATGATCAGGACAAAATCGTCTCCCTTGCCGAGTGTACACGGATTGTGGAACTCAGAAAAAGACAGGGGCAGCGGATTGTCTTTACCAATGGCTGTTTTGATATCCTGCATGCCGGGCATGTAGAGTATCTGCAACAGGCCAGACAGCAGGGTGATTTTCTGGTGGTTGGTTTGAACAGCGATCAGTCTATTCGTTCAATCAAAGGTGAGAATCGACCGATCAATGAGGAGTCCCGACGAGCTCGGGTTTTGGCGGCGCTGGGGTGCGTGGATGCCGTTGTCCTGTTTAGCGATGACACCCCGCTCGCCCTGATCACAGCTCTTTTGCCCCAGATCATGGCGAAAGGAGCAGATTGGCAGGAAGATACCATTGTCGGAGCACGCGAGGTCAAGGCCAATGGTGGCAAAGTGGTGAGGATCCCCTTCACAACAGAGACCTCCACCACCAAAATCATAAAAAAAATCAGGGGACAGGAAAATTCTTTCCCTGTCCCCTGATTACAACAATTTCTTCGCGCGAAAAAACAAAGACGCAAAAAAAGCTGCTCTCCCTGATCTGGTGTGAAGTTCGTCTGTTCTTCCCTCAAGTTTTGTAACAGCTTCTTGTATATTCTTCGCCAGCCACTTTCAAGAAACAGCCGGTAAAAATTGGCTGTTTCTTGAAAGTGTGAAAGTGGCATAAGGTGCCGTAATAAAATAAGCAAAAAAGCACTGCTTATTTCATAACGGCACCTAAATTTTATACCGTCCCACCAGCTCTTTCAAGTTCACCGCCAGATTGGCCAGATCTTCGGCACTGTTGTTAACTCTGTTACCATTAGCGGAGATTTCTTCAGCTATGCGGCTGACCTCAGCGATATCCCGTGCCGTTTCACCGGCCACAGCCGAACTCTGAGAGACATTTTCGTTGACCTCTGCCATACCCACTGAGGCCTGAGAGATGTTGCCGGCAACTTCCTGGGTTGTTGCCTTCTGTTCGTCCATAGCAGTGGCAATAGAGGTAACAATGACATCTACTTCGCTGATAACAGTAGCAACTTCTTTGATCTCCAGGACTGTTTCTTTCGTTGATTTCTGAATTGTTTCAATGCGCTGCTTGATCTCGTTGGTCGCAGCTGAGGTCTGTTTAGCCAGCTCCTTGATCTCATTGGCCACCACCGCAAACCCCTTCCCAGCTTCTCCTGCCCTGGCCGCTTCAATAGTGGCGTTCAAGGCCAGCAGATTGGTCTGCTCTGAAATTTCGTTAATAACCTCGGTGACCTTGCTGATCTCCAGGGTGTCACGTCCCAATTGATCTATTTTTTCAGAGGCCTTGGCGGCTCGTTTAGATGCATTATGGGCGATACCCTGACCTCTTTCGGTGTTCTCGGAGATCCCTTGGGCCGTAACATTCATTTCTTCAACAGCAGCAGCCATCATGTTAACATTTTCAGTGGCCGCCTCGCTGGCCATGGTCACGGAGGCCATGTTGGAGCTCATTTCCTCGGCCGCTGCCGCAACACTGACTGCCTTCTGGGAAGAGAGATCAGCCCCATGCGACATCTCGCCGGCAATAGTAGTAAGCTCGGCTGAGGATGAAGAGAGGTGAATGATATCGTCAGCCAGTTGCTGAAACATAGACCGGATTTCAACGGCCATGGTATTCAGAGATTGGGTTAATATTCCAATCTCATCTTCGCGGTCAATCGCAAGCGTGGTCGTAAGATCACCCTTGGCCATGGCCTCGGCAAAATGAACCCCTTTGTTTAAGGAATTGACAATGGAGCGGACAGTAAAAAAGGAGAGCAGCCAGCTGCAGAAAACGACGATCAAACCAATAGAGATGGCCAGTATCCCCATTTTTTTCGCCACCTTCATGGTGTTTTCAAGTTGGCTCTCTTGACGTTCTGTTGCCCGTTTTACTATATCTTTAACCAGGGGTTCAACTTTATGGGATGCCTCGCTCATAACGGCCAGGGCTTTATTAATCTGGTGGTCGGTTTTCACCACCTTGGCAAAGGTCTTATCGTAGGCCTCCAGGTCTTTGTTTATAACTTCAGAGTATTTGGCATCAATAGAGGAATCAAAAAAAGCCGCTTGCATTTCTGCCACAAGCTCCTTGGTGGCATCGGCATATTTATCCAGCCGGGTGAGGATGTAGTTTTTCTCCGTCAGTCGCAAGGCTAACAGCTTGGAATGAATATTTGGCATATAAAGTTGACTGAGGGCAGATTCAACTGCAACTGCCTGCTTTTGCATCTCTAACAGGGTTGGTTCATCAGAAGAGGTGATATATTTTTGGATGGCGGCTTGATAACCAGCAAGGACGGCAAGCTGCTCTTGATAAACATCCCCCTGATCTTCAAGGACGTTCAGGCTTGCTTCGTATTTTTTGAGGGCCCGAGCCATCTTGTCTTTATGCTCTGACGATTTGGTCCGCACAAATTCTTTTTCAAAACGCCGAACCTGCACCAAGGCCAGATAGGCATCCCCCAACTGATGCTTTTTCAGGTTTTCGGCAACACGCAGGGCAATGGCTTTGAATTCGCCTTGCAGTCCGGAATTGCTATCCAAACCATTAAGTTTTTCTGCAATGACCACATCCTGAAAAGACTTTTCATACAGGCTTGCCTGCTCCAAAATTGATACGGCCAGCACCGCCGTCTCCTTGTTGCTGTCACCGGCTAGTTTGGATATTTCATTGGCATTCTCTTTTAATTCCTTAATCGCAACATCTACCTTTGCCACATTAGCAATATCTTTGCGCATGAGAAAATCTTTCTCGGCCAACCGGGCCTGCAACAAGCTGACATCCGCCAAGGTCGCATGTTCAGCAATGGCCATATCGACATTGATGAGTTGCTTAAATGCCCCGCTGGTGTTGCTCACTGTCCATTGATAGAGACTGAGCACCAAAATAAAAGACACAAAGGTAAGACCAAAGATTACCCCGAATTTGGCTGCCAGTTTCAGATGAGACCATTGTAAGCTACTCATTCCATACCCTCCCAAATTATTGGTCAATGGAGACATTGATGCAAATAATCCACATTAGCCCGTTCACCCTGATCGTATCAAAAGGCTTTATCTATTTCGACAATCTCAATACAGACGGAGCCAGCTCCTACAATAATGCAGCTACTGGGGCTGGTTACAGGAATCGATGCAACCGCAGATCCTCCGTCTAACTCTCACATGAACAGGTTATTACTTCGGGTCCTGTCCTTCTGGCTTCTGGATAATTTCAGTGGGTAAGCCATACCCCATTCGGACCTTTTTATCGATATCGGCAAATATTTCCGGATGATCAGCAAGGAATTTTTTGGCATTTTCCCGGCCCTGACCAATTCGTTCATCCTGATAAGAATACCAAGAACCGCTTTTATTGACAATTTCTTCCTCAACCGCCAGATCGAGAAGATCACCGGTCTTGGAGATCCCTTCGCCATAGATAATATCAAATTCCGCGGTCTTAAATGGTGGAGCAACCTTATTCTTCACCACCTTCACCTTGGTGCGATTGCCAATGACGTTATCCGTCCCTTCTTTAATGGTAGCAATTTTTCGAATATCAAGACGCAGAGAAGAGTAGAATTTCAGGGCGTTACCACCGGTGGTGGTTTCCGGGTTGCCAAACATGACGCCGATTTTCATCCTGATCTGATTGATAAAGATAAGGATAGTATTGCTGCGATTAAGCACTGCGGTAAATTTGCGCATGGCCTGGGACATAAGCCGCGCCTGCAGCCCCATATGAGAATCGCCGACATTCCCATCAATTTCAGCCTTGGGTACCAAGGCAGCCACTGAGTCAATAACAATGACATCAATGCCGCCGGATCGGATCAGGATCTCGGCAATTTCCAGGGCCTGTTCCCCAAAATCCGGCTGAGAGACCAGCAGGTTGTCAATATCTACTCCCAGACGGCCGGCATAAGCGGTGTCAAGCGCGTGCTCGGCATCAATGAATGCGGCGCTCCCCCCCCGTTTCTGGGCCTCGGCGACAACATGGAGGGCCAGGGTCGTTTTACCGGAAGATTCAGGACCATAAATCTCCGAGATTCTTCCTTTGGGAAAACCACCCACCCCAAGGGCTATATCCAGACTCAGAACTCCGGTGGGGATCACCGGAATAGGTTCAGTCTCATGACTGCCAAGCCGCATGATAGAGCCCTTGCCAAATTGACGTTGAATCTGGCTGATGGCGTTATCAACGCTGTCTGCTTTATTTTTTGCTATATCTGGTGCCGCCATGAATTTTCTCCCTGAAGTCGATTTTGTTAGAAAGAGATAAAGAATAGAACATATCTGGAGTGTTTTTAATTACCGTTTTGTTGTAGCAGATATTTCCTGACAAGGTCAAGTGCTGTTTTGGCGGCAATCTCCTGAATTTGCTGCCTGTTGCCGGCGAAATGAAAAAGCTTAATCTGAATATTTTTTTTTGTAGCTATGCTGATATAAACGGTGCCAACCGGTTTTACTATCGTCCCGCCATCAGGACCGGCAATGCCGGTCACAGCAATGGCAAGGTCAGCATGACTTCGATCCCGACACCCAGTAACCATTGCCTCTGCCACTTCCCTGCTGACAGCGCCATACGTTGCCAGCAGGTGTTCGCTCACATCAAGACAGGCAGTTTTCATGCTGTTGGCATAGGCAATGACTCCTCCCAGAAAATAGCGGGAACTGCCGGCAACACCTGTCAACAGATGAGCAATCATCCCTCCGGTGCATGATTCGGCTACCGCCAGACGCAAGTTTGCACCACAAAGAAGATCACCGATAACCGAGGCCATGCTGTCTTCATCGCTGCCATAAATGGCGTCTCCCAGGCTCTTTTCTATCGCCGTGCATGCAGCCTCAAAGAGCGGAACAAGATTGTTGTCTGTATTCCCAGGGGCACGGATGGTAAGGCTCAGATGCACCTCCGGAAAAACCGGGTAGTAGCCAATATGAATGTTTTTATCCAGAGCCAGTTCGAGAACTCGCTGGTTGATCTCGGCCTCAGCCAAGCCAAAAATCTTATATAGCCGCTGAAAGGTTATAAGGTGCCGGTCATGGCTCCAGAGGGCAAGTCTGGGGAGGACCTGTTCCAAGAGCAGGGTTTGCATCTGGAATGGCACGCCGGGAAGAAAGAAGATCAGCTTGTTGTCATGGATCAGTTGATAGCCGGACATCTTGGCCTGGAGGGTCAGGGCCTCGGCACCTTGCGGCAGCCAGGCCAGCTTCTCCAAGGGGTTCATGGGGCAGCCGGAGATGGCATCAAGATGATTGCGGATCTGGGAAAGAAGCTCCAGATTAGGGATTGTGGGCCTATCAAGGGCCTCTGCTACCGCCTCGGTGGTCAAATCGTCGTCAGTGGATCCCAGTCCGCCCGTGACCAGGACAAAATCAACCCGACTGATGGCACGTTTCAGGACCTCGCCAATCAGGGCAGGAGAATCGCCGATGGTGTGCATGGCATGGATCTCGTATCCGGCGGCAAAGAGGTGACGGGCCGCAAACCCACTGGTAGTGTTGGAAATTCTGCCGGAGATCAGCTCATTGCCAATGGCTATTATCTCACCCAGCATGGTTGTCCTCAACGATTTTACCACTTACCTCGGTCATGGAAACAGTCGTAAGCGTTACCGCCGTGATGGTATTCATGAGAGAACGGTGACCCGGGAAACTGACCGGGATGTAATTGTCGGTAAAACCTTTGAGATTGCCATCGGGATCACGTTTGTTCTCAACCAACACATGTCGGGTAGCGCCCAGATATCTCATATAAAACAGTCCTTTCTTTTCTCCATCCAATTGTCTGAGTCTGGCCACACGCTCTTCCTTGACCGCTTGGGGGATCTGCTGGCCAAAGGTGGCAGCAAGGGTGCCATGACGTTGGGAATAGGGGAAGACATGGAGATAGGTACAGTCAAGCTCCTGGAGCAAGGCACAGGTGTTGGCAAAGTTCTGGTCAGTCTCCCCGGGAAAGCCGACCAGAACATCAATGCCGATAGCGGCAGCCGGCAGCCTTTTTCGGCATAGCTCCACTGTATTCCGAAATTCCTGGGTGGTGTAGCCACGATTCATACGGGTAAGGATGCTATCATCACCGCTTTGCAGCGGGATATGAAGATGGGGCATGAAGTTTTTCTGCCCGGCCATGAGGGCGAGCAGTTCGTCGCTTATCTCCATAGGCTCGATAGAACTGAGGCGAAAACGGATCTCTGGGAAGGTAAGACAGAGCCTGCGCATCAGGGCCACACAATCGGTTCCGTCCGGCAGGTCTTTGCCATACTGTCCCACATGAATGCCGGTAACCACCATCTCCTTATGCCCTTCCGCAGCAAAGATAGCGGTCTGATCAATCACCTCCCCCAGAGGCAGGCTGCGGCTGGGGCCGCGGGTATAAGGGACAATGCAGTAAGTGCAGAAATTATGACAGCCATCCTGGACGCGGAGGCAGGCGCGGGTGCGATTACCATAATGGCGCACGGGCAACCGGCAGATCTCTTTTTTCTGGGAGATCCGGCCCATGAGCATGGTCAGGTCGCAAGGGGTATCACAAAGCGCAGCCTGCACCAGACGATCCTTGTTGCCATTGCCGACGATGCAGACTGGCTTGTTCACCATCCGCACCAGTTCCTGAGCAGCCATCTGGACATAACAGCCGGTGATCACGATTTTGGCATCCGGATGTTTACGCATCAGTTGCCGTACCGCCTGCCGGGACTGGATTCCGGCCTTGGCGGTCACGGCGCAGGTGTTGATCACGATAATATCCGCCTCCTCTTTGGCCTGGACCATAACACAGCCCGCCTCCTCAAAACCGGTCTGGAAGGCGGCGGATTCATACTGGTTGACCTTGCAACCAAGGGTGGTTATTGCTATTTTTTTCATTTTTGCCTGATATTCAGCTCCTGACTGAAGAGCGTATCATCTGATTTCACCGCAACCGATAACCCTGTCCTGTGCGTAGATTACAGCAAACTGGCCAGGGGTAATGGCCCGTTGCGGGATGTCAAACCGGATTTCCCAGCAGTTATCATCGATCTTGCCGATTCTGGCATCCGCGCCCTCGTGCCGGTACCGGATTCTGACCTGATATGTCTCACCTTCATCTGGAACCTGACTGGTGAGCCAATGAGGCTGGTAGATCAGCAGGCTGTTACGGAACAGCTCATCTTCTTTGCCGACGATAACGGTATTCGTTTGTGGGTCAAGCGCGCTGACGTACCAGGGGCTGCTGTCGGCAATGCCCAGCCCCCGGCGCTGGCCAATGGTATAATGGAAGAGGCCTTGATGTTCACCCAGCATCAATCCCTCCCGGGTGACAATCCTGCCCGGCTGTTCAGCCTGGGGGATGCGCTCGCTCAGGAACTGCCCAATCGGGGTTGGCCCCAGAAAACAGACATCCTGACTCTCTTGGCCCCGGAATCCGATAAATCCTCGCTCTTCGACCCGCTGATAAACTTCTTCCTTCCTACTCTCGCCCAGCGGGAAAAGGATATGACTCAGTTGGCGCTGATCCAATCGGGCCAGGAAATAGGATTGATCTTTGACCGTATCGCTGCCCTTACACAGCTGGTATATGTCTCCATCCTTCTCAATTCTCGCATAATGGCCGGTGGCCATGGCGTCCATACCACGCGCCAGGATCGCATCCATGAAAAGCCCGAATTTGATGCTATGGTTACAGATTATGCAGGGATTCGGGGTCAACCCTTGTTGATAGGTAGTCGTGAAGTAATGGAGGATGGTTGCGCTAAATTCACGGCTGAGATCAATCACCTGCAACTCGATCTCCAACCGATCGGCAATGGCACGCACCTTCTGTTCCTGTCCTTCCGGATCGGGGCCCGCCAGGCGCATGAAAAATCCATGAACGTCGTGCTGTTGCTGAAGCAACAGGGCACAGGCGGTGGAATCTACCCCGCCGCTCATGGCGATGCCAATCTGTCTTTTCTTCACCGAACTCCTTGCATTCCAGCCTTGCTTACGGTAATCAAAGAATATCCTCGATTACCTGACATTCTGACCTCTGAAATATACTTTACCATGGCTAAAAAAGAAAGCGGCAATGGGGTTGTTCCGATGATGCCGGAGCTGTTGGCCCCAGCTGGAACCTTTGAAAAACTGGTGACCGCCATTCATTATGGCGCCGATGCCGTCTATCTTGGCGGCCGGCAGTTCAGCCTGCGGGCCAAGGCGGGAAACTTCAGCCCCGAGGCCATGACCGAAGCGGTCAGCTATGCCCATGAACGGGGCGTCAAGGTCTATGTGACCATCAATATCCTGGCCCATAATCAGGATCTTGTCGCCCTTGATCAGTATCTGCTTTTTTTGCAGCATATCGCCATCGATGCCTTGATTATTGCAGATCCCGGCATCCTCATGCGGGCCCGTAAAGTCGTGCCGCAGCTCCCCATCCACCTTTCAACTCAGGCCAATGTGACCAATTACGCAGCCGCTGCCTTCTGGTTCTCCCAGGGGGCCTCCCGACTCAACCTTGCCCGGGAGTTGTCGCTGGTGGAGATTGCCGAGATCAGGAAACAGGTGCAGGGCGAGCTGGAGATCTTTGTTCATGGCGCCCTCTGTATCTCCTATTCCGGTCGCTGCATGTTGTCCAATTATATGACCGGGCGCGATGCCAATCAGGGCAATTGCGCCCATCCCTGCCGCTACAGCTACGCGCTCACTGAAGAGAAACGGCCCGGCCAGTATTTTC
The DNA here is from genome assembly GCA_030653035.1 of Desulfocapsaceae bacterium. Taxonomy (GTDB): domain Bacteria; phylum Desulfobacterota; class Desulfobulbia; order Desulfobulbales; family Desulfocapsaceae; genus UBA2270. The sequence continues at coordinate 76,464 of JAUSAB010000054.1, forward strand.
CGGTGGAAGAGGATGAACGGGGCACCTATATCTTCAACTCCAAAGATCTCTGTCTCCTGGAACGGCTGCCCGAGCTGGTGGCGGTCGGGGCCAACTCCCTCAAAATTGAAGGGAGGATGAAGTCAATCTTTTATGTGGGCGGAGTCGTCCGCATCTACCGGGCAGCCCTCGATTTTCTGGCCACCCTCCCGGCTGAGGCCTGGCACGATCCTGCGGCCATTGCCCTGCCGACAATCTTCAGGGATGAGATCGCCAAGACCGGCACCCGCGGCACCACCGAGAACTTTATTGATCAGCGTCCCGGCAGTAGCGAGATGGTCTATCATACCCCCCGTGAGGAGCAGACAGTGCTGCCGGTGGCAGTGATCAGAATTGAGGGTGAGTGTCCGCTGGTTGAGGCCAGAAACGTTCTCGAGACCGGGGATGTGATCGAATATATGTTGCCCGGCATTAAGGTGATAGAGCTAAAAGTCATCGCTATGCGCACCGAAAAAGGTGAACAAATCAGCCGCGCAAATCCAGGCAACATGGTTTTCCTGACTACCGAACCGCTCTTGACCTGCGGGACACAAAATGGAATCCTGCGCCGACAGGAAGAAGTAGAATAAGCCATCCTCCTGATATTCTTTGTGATTAAAAAACTTTCAAGTTAACACCGAGAAGGCAAACGAGCGGCGACGAAGCAGTACGGGGTAGTACGGTGAGGAGCCGCGCAGTGCAGCCGCCAAGCATGGACGCGTCAGTGTCGCACGAGCCAAGAACGGCGAAAGTGCCGGCTTGAATGCAAATTGGAATGAGACACATGCGTCTTATCAAAGAATACCAGACCATCAGAAGGTATCCATAAAAGGAGATTGTCATGGCATCCGCACTCTTGAATAAATTACGTGCCCCCGGAGATCTATGGGGCGGTCTGGCATCCATGCTGGTGGCCCTGCCGGCGGCGGTGGCCTTTGGAGTCACGGTCTATTCGGCAATCAGTCCGCACTATGCGGCATTTGGCGCCCTGGCAGGGATTCTGGGCGCGGCCGCCCTCGGCCTGATTGCCCCGATTTTTGGCGGTACCGACCGTCTGATCAGCGCACCTTGTGCCCCGGCAGCAGCCGTATTATCAGCCTTTGCCATTGAGCTCGTCAAACAAGGGGTTGCCCCGGTGAGCATTGTCTTGCTGTTGACCGTGCTGGGTGTCTTAACGGGTCTGGTGCAGATCCTGCTTGGTTTTCTCGGGATTGGCCGCATGATTAAATACATCCCTTATACCGTGGTCAGCGGCTATTTAAGCGGCGTTGGCATCATCATTATCACCAGTCAGATCAAAAATTTTCTGGGCGCGACCACTGATACGTCATGGTGGCTGGTTATTGTCGATCCAGCATTATGGGATCTGCGCAGTATCGGGGTGGGCTCGGCAACCGTGATCGTCGGCCTGCTGGGACCAAAAGTGACCAAAGTTGTTCCCGGCACAATCCTTGGCATCTGTGCCGGATTGCTGACCTATTTCGGGCTGGCCTCTGCCGATCCGTCGATGATGACCCTGACTGATAACAAGCTGGTACTCGGCGCCCTTGGTGCGGCGGAAGGAGGGTACCTCGATACCCTTGTCACTCGCTGGCATGACCTGGGTGAGTTGAAACTTGCCCAGGTCGGGGCCCTTCTCGGCAGCGCCCTGACCCTGGCCGCCCTGCTCTCCATTGACACCTTGAAGACCTGCGTTGTGATCGATCAAAAAACACGGACCCGTCATGAACCCAATCGCGAACTGTGCGCCCAGGGGCTTGCCAATATCAGCTCGTCCATGATCGGCGGCCTGCCTGGCTCCGGGACCATGGGCGCATCCATGGTCAACCTGTCCAGTGGTGCGCAGACACGTATTTCCGGGATCATGGAAGGGGTGCTGGTGCTGGTGGCAGCGCTGGCCCTGAATAGTGCCATTGCCTGGATTCCCATTGCCACTCTCGCAGGTATCCTCATTGTTATCGGCCTGCACATGATCGACACGGCCCCCCTGCGATTTCTCGAGTCGCGGGGAACGGTGCTGGATTTTGCGGTGGTGCTTGCGGTCGTCACCATTGCCCTGACCGTGGGACTGATTGCTGCATCCGGCGCCGGTGTTGCCATGTCCATCCTCCTTTTTGTCCGTGAACAGGTCGGCGGATCGGTGGTACGGCACAAGTCCTTTGTCCATCAACGCTCATCGACCTGGTCTCGATCAGAGACCGAGAGGCGCACGATCGCGCAGCATGGCGAAAAGGCTATTATTTTTCAATTACAAGGCAGCCTTTTTTTCGGCACCACTTATAAACTCTATTCTACCCTGGAACCAGAGATCAAGAACCGTGATTATATCCTCCTCGATCTGCGTCTGGTACAGTCAGTCGATATCACGGCGGTCCACATGCTCATCCGGGTGCGGGATATGCTCTCAGAACGCGGCGCCTTTCTGCTGCTCAGTAATGTGCGGGAGAAACTCCCGAATGGCCGCAATCTGCGGGAATTTTTTGAACAGACTGGTCTGACGGGTGGAAGTGGTAACACTGTGCAGATTTTTCCGGTTCTTGAGTCGGCCATTGAATGGGTGGAGGATCGCCTAATTGGGGATGTAAAGGCACCGGTCGATGAAGAGGTGCTCTTGCGATTACAGGAGATGGAGCTCTTTCAGGGACGTAAAGAGGAAACCCTGGTCGACCTTGAGCAGCGTCTGGAACAACGATCTTTCAAGGCCGGAGAGACCATTTACTCCATTGGTGATCGAGGGCAAGAGATTTATCTGATCCGGCGCGGCAACGTCAGGATCATGGCGCCAGTTGGTGGCAGCAGGCAGCTGCATCATGTAGCAACCATTGGCCGGGGGGATTTTTTTGGCGGGCTGGCCTTTCTTGATGGCCGTCCACGCAGTGATAATGCCATCGCCCATACGGATACTGACATGTATATGCTGACCTTTGAAAATTTCAATCAACTGGGCGAGGAGCATAAACGACTGGCATTTATATTGCTCACTGCCCTTTCCCGCACTCTCGCCCATCGTCTGCGCCATGCCAATGGCGAACGAACATTGTTAAATACCCAAAATTGAGAAAGACATGGTTAACATCAAGGAACCAATCAAGATGAACATACACGCAAAACGATTCAAGTTGATCCTGGAGTTTGACGGCAGCCGCTACAGCGGTTGGCAGAAACAGGATGACGCCAAAACCATTCAGGGAAGCCTGCTCAAAGCTTCCACAGATCTTTTGGGCGCCCAGGTGGATGTGCAGGGCAGCGGTCGCACCGATGCCGGAGTGCACGCCCTGCGCTTTACCGCGCATCTGGAGGCCCAGACCAACTCTTCGCCCGAAGAAATCAGACAAAGATTGAATGAGTTACTGCCGGGGGATATTGTTATCCTTGAATGCAAAAGGGCTGGGCCTCGTTTTCATGCGCGGCATAACTGTATCGCCCGGAGTTATTGCTATCGGATTGCCAGACATAAAATGGCACTTGGCCGCGATTATGTCTGGCAGGTTCTGGAGCCGCTGGATGAGAAACAGATGCAGGAGGCGGCCTCAGTGCTGGTGGGACAGCATGACTTTACCTCCTTCACCGACCGCCAGGTAGTGAAGAAAAAATCGCCCCAGGTCATGGTCACTTCATGTCAAATCATGGCAACAGAGGATTTAATCCTGTTTCGGATCGTGGGGTCGCATTTTCTGTGGAAGATGGTGCGCCGGATTATCGGGGTGTTAGTTGCGGTTGGCAAGGGAGAGCTTGCAGTAGCGGAGGTGCAGAAATTTCTGCAGAAACCAGTTATTCTCAAACAGTATACAGCCCCAGCCCAGGGTCTTTTCTTTGAGCGAGCCTTTTATGATCAGGAAGAGCTGGATACCTTTCTGGTTGCTGACAATATGCAACCCGGACTTTTTCGATAGGCCATCGTCCAGATAATTCCAAAAAGCATTCGAGCTGACACCGAGAAGGCAAGCGAGTCGCGCATTCAAGCCGACGAAGGTGCCGGCTTGAATGCAAATTGGAATAAGCGAAGACTCCGAAAAGAACCATAACATTGAAATGCTGTAACCGGCAGTCAGAAATGGAATGGTTCTTTCTCCAAAAAACCTTTTTTATTCGCCTACCGATCTTCAACCTGCGCTTTACAGGCATCATATTCCGCTTTGACAAGTTTTCTGCCCATCATCGACACCTTAGCGCAATAAGCAGCAATATCGTGATCTTGCCGACAGAAGTCCTCCATCTCCTTTTCCTGCTCCGATGAAAGCGTTTTATAGTCATGGAGTTTTTCGACACAATAGAAAAATACCAAGGCCGGACCCACAAAAAGAACAAGCGCAATGTTTTCAAGAAGATCTCCATGGGCCGAGCCAAAAACAATCTGGTACCCGGCAAGCAGGATGGCGCAGACTATCAGAGCCAGAAGATACGGGATAATGCGCCGATATTTGCTCTTGGTCTGGAAAACATCGACTGGAGGGTCTTGGATGATATTAATATCCATTTTTTCCTTAATCCCAGGCTCGGTATCACCCGGTTAATGTATGACAATAGGGGGTCAGATAGCATGCAAATGAACCCATTCAATGGTTCAATCAAAAGCAAATGCATGCTGCATCTATTTCTTCCGGGGATCTGCGCCGGTCTCGAACATTTCAAACAGATCATAAAAAAGTCGGGCCACGGCGCTGAAATGAGTCGCCGAACCTGAACCGGCGTATGCCTTGGTCAACTCCATGGCCCTGGCAAAACTCTCCTGACTGGCCGATCCCTGCGGATCGCGAATCACCTGCACAAGTGCCTCTCCTACATCTTTTTCGTTCATTGTTCCCCCCCTCTCGTTCTTGCTGTAATGAATTCACTGCAAAAGAGACACAGGACTATCCTCTGCCAAAACCGGCCCCGTTTACAGAGCCTGTACCTTTATACCGTCAAATGGTGCCTGAATACCAATGATTTCCAGCCACACACCGTTTCCCATAACAGAAAATCAAACCATTTGCTTCATGTTTCTTCCCCCTGCAGCAGGACTACAATCAGCCACAGTAGGCCCGGCACATTGTTCGAAATCTTGATGATTTCTTGATACCTTCGCCATGCGTTTTGACCCCATCTTGATATCAAACATGCTACATATGTTAACGAAAGAAAAAAACCCGCATCCTAAGGGATATCAGACAAAAATCACAAAGGACGAATTTGGTTATGCACATTACAACGGAGGCCTCCCCATGATGAACACCTACGATTGGCAGCAGACACTCTTCTTTTTCGCGGTGCTGCTCCTCTTAGTCAAACCGGTCGGCACCTTTATGGCCAAGGTCTATCAGGGCGAGCGGACCCTGCTCTCACCCCTTCTGGTGCCCTGCGAGAACCTGCTCTATCGGATCTGCGGGGTGAACAAGGACGAGGAGATGGGCTGGCAGCGCTACGCCACCGCCATGCTCCTCTTCAACTTGGTGGGCTTCGTAGCGCTCTTCGCCCTGTTGCTCCTGCAGCACCTGTTGCCCCTGAACCCGCAGGGGCTGTCAGCCTTCCCCTGGCAACTGGCGCTCAATTCCGCCATCAGCTTCACCACCAATACCAACTGGCAGGCTTACAGCGGCGAGACTGCGGCCAGCTACTTCACCCAGATGGCAGGGCTCACGGTGCACAACTTTGTCTCCGCCGCCACCGGCATGGCCATCGTCATCGCCCTGATCCGCAGCTTTTCCCGGCGCAAGACCTCGCTTCTCGGCAACTTCTGGGTCGATATGAGTCGCGGCACCCTCTACATCCTGCTGCCGCTGGCGCTGATCGCCGCCCTCGTCCTCGTCTCCCAGGGGGTAATCCAGAACTTCAGCCCCTACCGGACCACCCCGCTGGTCCAGGCCACCAGCTACGACAAGGCACAACTTGACGATGCGGGTAAAACGCGCCTGGATACAACCGGCAAGCCGGTGACCGACAAGGTGATCGTCAGCGAAGTCACCATCCCAATGGGACCGGTCGCCTCCCAGGAGGCAATCAAGGAACTGGGCACCAACGGCGGCGGCTTCTTCAACGCCAACTCGTCCCACCCATATGAGAACCCGACCCCACTCTCCCATCTGCTGGAGATCCTGCTCATCCTCCTGATCCCGGCTGGCCTCACCTACACCTTCGGCATCATGGTCGGCAATACCCGCCAGGGCTGGACCCTGCTGGCGGTCATGCTCCTGCTCTTCGTGGTTGCCTTTAGCGTCCTGCAATGGGCCGAGACCAGCTCCACCCCGCAGCTCACCCAGCTCGGGATCAATGGCGGGAATATGGAAGGCAAGGAGGTCCGCTTCGGCATGGCCGGCACCAGCCTCTTTGAAGTGGCCACCACCGGCACCTCGTGCGGGGCGGTGGCCGCCATGCACGACTCGCTCACTCCCATCGGCGGTTTGGTACCCCTGTCGCTCATCCTACTGGGCGAGATCGTCTTCGGCGGCGTCGGCTCCGGTCTCTATACCATGCTGGCTTTTGCCATTATCGCCGTCTTCGTCTCCGGCTTGATGATCGGCCGCACCCCTGAATATCTGGGCAAGAAGATCGAGGTACGGGAGATGTGGGTGTCTATCATCACCATCCTCTGCGCCGGGGTGGTGGTGCTGATCCTTTCCGGGATCGCCATGATCACCCCAGCCGCCGTATCATCCATGGCCAATCCCGGCGCTCACGGTCTCACCGAGGTGCTCTACGCCTTTGCTTCCATGGCCAATAACAACGGCAGCGCCTTTGCGGGCTTAAGTGCCAACATCAACTTCTATAACATCCTCGGTTCGCTGGCCATGCTGATCGGCCGCTACGTGCCGGCGGTGGCAATACTCGCCATGGCCGGTTCCCTGGCTGCTAAGAAGTACGTGCCGCCCAGCCTCGGCACCCTGCCCACCGACAAGGCGCCGTTCGCCATCTGGTTGATCCTGGTCATCCTGATCGTCGGCGCCCTGACCTTTTTCCCGGCCCTGGCCCTGGGACCGATCGTTGAACACCTGACCATGCTTGGAGGGAACTAAAGCCATGTCGACACATATCCCACAACCCAAATCAGCCTTTGACAAGGAACTGATGACGGGTGCCCTGCTTGACGCCTTCAAAAAACTCGACCCGCGCTCCCTGTGGCGTAACCCGGTCATGTTTGCCGTTGAAATCGCCAGCTGCATCACCCTGGTGACCTTTATCCTCTCGCTCATAGGTGCCAACCAAGAGCCGGTCTGGTTCACCGCCGCCGTCTCGGTCTGGCTCTGGCTGACCGTCCTCTTCTCCACCTTTGCCGAGGCGTTGGCCGAAGGGCGCGGCAAGGCCCGGGCCGCAAGTTTGCGCAAGTCGCGCACCGATGTCACTGCCAAACTGCTCAAAACCCCTGATTTCACCAGCAGCCAGAGCACGATCGGCGCCGACCAACTCCGCAAGGGCGACTACATCCTGGTGGAGGCAAACGACCTGATCGCCGGCGACGGCGATGTGGTGGCCGGCGCCGCCCTGGTCAACGAGGCAGCGGTAACCGGCGAGTCGGCCCCGGTGGTGCGCGAATCCGGTGGAGACCGAAGTGCGGTCACCGGCGGCACCACGGTGATTGCCAATTCAATAATTGTCCAGATCACCGCCAACCCCGGCGAGACCTTTATCGACCGCATGATCTCGCTGATTGAAGGGGCCAAGCGCCGCAAGACCCCCAACGAGGTCGCACTCGAAGTGTTGCTGATCGCCCTCACCTTGGTCTTCCTGTTGGTCTGCGCCAATATCAGCCCGCTTTCCATCTACAGCGTCGCCGCTGCCGGCCAGGGCAGCCCGGTATCACTGACCATCCTGGTGGCGCTTTTTGTCTGCCTGGCCCCCACTACCATTGCCGCTCTCCTGCCCGCCATCGGCATCGCCGGCATGGACCGCCTCTTCCAGAAAAACGTCATCGCCCTTTCCGGACGGGCCATCGAGGCGGCGGGGGATGTCAACGTGCTGCTCCTCGATAAGACCGGCACCATTACCCTTGGCAACCGGGAGGCGGTCGCCTTTGTTCCGGTGGGCGGCCATTCGGATCTGGAACTGGCCAAGGCGGCCCTGACGGCCTCACTCAGCGATGAGACGCCGGAGGGACGAAGCGTGGTGGCTCTTGCCAAGCTGAAGCATGGTTTGCTGCCGGAAGCACTGCCCGTAAGCGCAACGGCGATCTCCTTCAGCGCCGACACCCGTCTCTCCGGGGTCGATATTGATTGCATCATGTACCGCAAAGGGGCCGCCGACTCCATCGCCGCCTTTGTCAATAAGCAGGGCGGCATTGTGCCCAAGGACTTGGAAGAGCGGGTCAATGCCATCGCCCACGCCGGGGCGACACCGCTTGTGGTCTGCCGTGGGGCTGAGATCTTAGGAGTCATCAACCTCAAGGATATTGTCAAGAGCGGCCTCCAGGAGCGCTTTCAGCAACTCCGCAGCATGGGGATCAAGACGGTGATGATCACCGGTGACAATCCGCTCACCGCCGCCGCCATCGCCGCCGAGGCCCAGGTTGATGACTTCCTGGCCCAGGCCAAGCCGGAGGACAAGCTGCGCATGATCAAGGATTACCAGGAGGCAGGTTTCATGGTGGCCATGACCGGCGACGGCACCAACGACGCCCCGGCCCTGGCCCAGGCCGATGTGGCAGTGGCCATGAACAGCGGCACCCAGCCGGCCCGCGAGGCCGCCAACATCATCGATCTTGACAGCAACCCGACCAAGCTGCTCGATATCGTCGAGATCGGTAAACAGATCCTCATGACCCGCGGCAACCTGACCACCTTCAGCATATCGAATGACATCGCCAAATACTTCGCCATCATCCCGGCGGCGCTGCTTTCCATCTACCCGCAACTGGGGGCGTTAAACGTCATGCACCTGGCCAGCCCCTACAGCGCCATTCTGTCGGCAGTCATCTTCAACGCCATCATCATCCCGATGCTGGTGCCCCTCGCCTTGAAGGGGACCAAGTTCCGCGCCATGCCAGCCGAGAAACTGTTGATCTACAACCTGCTCGTTTACGGGGTCGGCGGAATTATCCTCCCCTTTATCGGCATCAAGGCCATCGATCTGGGCATCGGCCTGTTCATCTGATCACAACCAACGACTAAGGAATTCCACCATGAAAGAGATAAAATCAGCCCTGCTCATGCTCATCCTGTTCACCGTCATCTGCGGCGGCATCTATCCCGCCGTGGTCACCGGCCTGGCCCATGTCATTTTTCCGTGGCAGGCCAGGGGCAGCTTCGTCACCGATCCTGCCGGCATGGTAGTCGGCTCCACCCTCATCGGCCAGCCGTTTTCCGAGCCGAAATACCTGTGGCCCCGGCCCTCGGCCACCACTGATTTTGGCTACAACCCGCTGGCATCCGGCGGATCCAATGCCGGCCCCACCAATCCCGCCTATCTGAAGACGGTTGACGAACGCCTGCAAGGGCTGCGTGCTACCGGGGTAACCGGGCCGGTTGCCGCCGATCTGGTGCAGGCCTCAGCCAGCGGCCTCGACCCCCATATCTCGCCGCAGGCCGCAAGCCACCAGGTCGGCCGAATCGCTATGAAGCGTGGGCTGAGCGAGGAGACGGTCACCCGCGTCATCACCGCTCACACTGAAGACCGCCAATTCGGTTTTATGGGCGCGCCACGAGTAAATGTGCTTGCCATAAACCTGGAGTTGGATACAATAAGGCCATGAACACAGAGAACGACAGCCGTCCATCTCCCGAGACCATGCTGAAACTGGCCAATGCCGAAGAGGCTGGCAACAACGGGCTGGGCAGACTGCAACTGTTCCTGGGCTACGCCCCCGGGGTCGGCAAGACCTACACCATGCTGGAGGCCGCCCACCAGCGGCGGCGGGATGGTCGGGATGTGGTGGCGGCCTATGTGGAGTCCCATGGCCGCAGCGAGACCGATGCCCTGCTCGTTGGCCTGGAAGTTTTACCCAAGGCCGCCATCGAGTACCAGGGGGTGCGACTGCCGGAACTGGATATCGATGCGGTGCTGACCAGAAAGCCGCAGATTGCCCTGGTGGACGAGCTGGCCCATACCAATGTCCCCGGTTCCCGGCACGAAAAGCGCTGGCAAGACATTGAGGAACTGCTGGCCGCCGGCATCGACGTCTACACCACGGTCAATGTCCAGCACTTCGAAAGCTTAAACGATGTCGTGGCCCAGATTACCGGCGTCGTGGTCCGTGAGACTGTGCCCGACCGCCTGCTGGATCTGGCGGCGGAAATCCGCCTGGTGGACATCCCGCCGGAGGAGCTTTTGCAACGCCTGCGAGAGGGCAAGGTCTATATCCCAGAGCAGGCCGCCCTTGCCACGGAAAAATTTTTCAGGGCCGGCAACCTCATCGCCCTGCGTGAGTTGTCGCTCAGACGCGCCGCCTCAAGGGTTGACACCGAGATGCGGGCCTACATGGAGACGCAGTCCATTCCCGGTCCCTGGCCAGTGACCGAGCGACTTCTGGTCTGCGCCAGCGGCAGCCCGTTCAGCGAGAAATTAATCCGCACCACCCGCCGCCTGGCCGATGAACTGAAGGCGGAGTGGTTTACGGTGTATATCGAGACCCCGAGCCTTGGCGCCCAGCAGCAGGAGAACCGGGAACGGATCTGGCGCGATCTGCGTCTGGCTGAACGCCTTGGCGCCCAGGTGACGACCGTGACCGGCGCCAAGGTCGCGGAGACGATCATCGATTATGCCGTGCGCCATAACGTCACCCGCATCGTGGTCGGCAAGCCGACTAAACCGCGCTGGCGCGAGTTTCTGCGCCCCCCCATCGTTGATCAGCTTATCCGCCTGAGCGGGGCCATCCAAGTGCATGTCGTCAGCATCGAGCCGACGCCTATAAAACCTGGCAGCCAGATTACCAAGGCCAAGCAGCAACTCCCTTGGTTCGGATTCCTGGCCAGCCTGACGCTGGTGAGCGCGACAACCGTGCTCGCCACCCTGTTGAGACCTCTGTTGTCGCCGACCAACACGGCCATGCTCTACCTGTTGGCGGTCGTGCTGGCCGCCGTCCGCCTTGGTCTAAAACCAGCCATCCTCACCTCGACCTTAGGCGTCCTGGCCTTTGATTTTTTCTTTGTCTCTCCCCACTTCAGTTTTTCAGTTGCCGACTCGGAGTATATTTTCACCTTTTTTGGACTGTTCACCGTCGGGGTGGTCATCAGCACCCTGGTGGCAAAGTCCAATGAACGGCTGGAGGTCGTGCGGGAGCGCGAGGTACAGACCGAAAGCCTCTACGCCCTGAGCCGCGATCTGGCCGCTGCCGCCGATATGGACGCCATCATGGCCGCCGTGCTCAAAAATATCAGCGAGGCCCTGAACGCGCAACTTGCCGTTCTGGTTCCGGAAGGGGAACAGATGAAGGTCACGGCCATCAGCCAAGAGCTCTTCCTCGACATGAAGGAGTTGGCGGTGGCCGACTGGGCCTTCCGGAACCGGCAGCCCGCCGGACAGGGCACCGAGACGCTCAGCTCGGCGGCCCTTCTCTATCTGCCGCTCTATACGACGGCCTCTTTTCTCGGCGTGTTGGGGGTCAAACTGGGACAGGCGGCCGACTACCGCTCGCCGCAAAACCGCCGCCTCCTCGACGCCTTTGTCACCCATATCTCGCTTGCCATGGAACGGGTCCATCTCTCCCTTCAGGCGGAGCAGGCCCAGATCCTGCAAGCCAGAGAGAGCCTTGAACGGGCGCTGCTCAACTCCATCTCCCATGACCTGCGGACGCCCTTGGTATCCATCATCGGCGCCTTGAGCAGCCTCCGCGACGAGAACCTGCGGGTTAGCGACAAGGTCCGGCGAGCGCTTTTAAGTGGCGCCTGGGACGAAGCGGAGCGCCTGAATCGCTTTGTCGGCAACCTGCTCGACATGACGCGCCTGGAGGCTGGCGAGTTGAAATTGCAGACTGAGCTTTGCGATGTGCAGGATCTGGTGGGCTGTTCGCTGGCCGCACTCGACCAGCGGCTGAATGGCCGTGGCGTGACGGTGACCCTTGCCGCTGATCTGCCATTGGTCTCCATGGATATGGTGCTTGTGACCCAGGTCATGGTCAATCTGCTTGATAACGCCTTGAAATATTCGCCGACCGAAAGTTCCCTGGAAATCCAAGCACAAACCGATGAAAATTGGCTGACCATCGAGATCCTTGATCGTGGCCCCGGTATTCCCGACCACGACCTGAAGCGGGTGTTCGATAAGTTTTACCGCCTGCCGGTCCCGGAAGGCAAAGGCGGCGGCACGGGCCTGGGACTTTCCATCTGCCGGGGAATTGTTGAGGCCCATGGCGGCACAATATGGGCTGAAAACCGACCTGGCGGTGGACTGCGGATCGCACTCCGCCTGCCATTACGACGAGAACAGGAAACAAGGAATGCTGATGGGAAATAATCTGCCACGCATACTCATTGTTGATGACGAGCCGGCGATCCAGCGCTTCCTGCACACAGCCCTCGACAACGACGAATTTTCTCTGCATCAGGCCGAAAACGGCCACGCCGCACTGACGGCCACCGTGGCCTCAAAGCCAGACGTCATCCTGCTTGATCTGGGGCTGCCGGACATGGACGGGGTGGAGGTGATTCGCCGGATACGGCAATGGTCGCAGGTACCGATTATTGTTCTCTCCGTGCGCGACCGGGAAGACGACAAGGTCAAGGCCTTGGACGCGGGCGCCGATGACTACCTGACCAAGCCCTTCGGCGTCGGCGAGCTGCTGGCACGCATCCGGGTGACGTTACGGCGTGCCTTGCAGCAAGCCCCGGAACCTGTCTATCGCATTGATGAGCTGGAAGTGGATCTGGCCCGGCGGCGGGTGCTGGTGCGCGGCGAAGAGATATCATTGACCCCCACGGAATATGACGTCTTGCGACTGCTGGTCACCAACGCCGGAAAGGTGCTGACCCACCGGCAGATTCTTAAACAGATATGGGGCTCTGCCTATCTGGAACAACCCCATATCCTGCGCGTCAACATCAGCAATCTCCGTCATAAACTTGAAAAAGATGCCTCGCGCCCGTTGTATATTGTGACCGAATCAGGAGTGGGATATCGTTTTAAAGGGCAACCATGATTCGATGAGCATTAATGGTTATCGACAGGGGTAGATGCTGCTCCAAAAATGAAAAAAGGGGGTAACAGTAAATTCTGTCACCTCCTTGATTTGTCTATTTGTGCGAAGGTCTTATTCGAACAACATTACCAACATCCCGAAATAAAAACATATATTTTCTTAAAAACATCCAGCCAACCCCCAAAACTAACCCTTGCCACCTTAAACAACACTCATTTCTTGATAGAAGAACCATAAAGCATATTAACTGCCAGATCAGATCTGAATCACTACAAATCATGTGAGATAAAACCGCACTTCAATTCTTGGAATTTGAATGCCGTGCTTTTCTGGTGGGATGTCTTGTTCACGCCTTAATTTCTTAACCCGAGTTTAACAGCCTAAAAAAAACACTTAATGTAATCAGTCTATTACATCATCAAAAGAATTGCAGTGGCACTACATTTGAAAATTTAAGGAATAAACTGTCAGCCGACGATCATTTTTTTAGTTCCTCCCGGGGAAGTGGAAATTTTAAGTGTGCTATAAATTTCCTGCAATTGGGGTGAGGCGATCGTGCTTTTACGGACATGCAGTGAGCGTCCGTCAGCTTGGGTAAAACTGGCAGTAACCCGTTGCTGCCGGGCACATATTTTGCGCAGAGAGTCCCAGCTCAGGTGAATCCCCTGCCGTTTGAGTTTGTTGCGGATTACTTGCACCGTTTGATAGGCCAGCACCGTGATAAACAAGTGTCCATCGGCCCGTTCTTCTTTTTGATGATAGACCGGTCGTAATCCCAGCTCGGATTTCAGGCTGCGGAAGACGGATTCAAGATCAGTCAGCATTGTGTAGGTCTGCCAGAGGGTGGTTTCATCCCAGGAAAGTTCGTTGGTGCGAAGGCAATAGACACCGGGATTGGTCATCATGAAGCCCGCAACCGGAATGCGTTCCCAACTTAAAGAGCCCACCACCTGGTCGCTGGCATCAGCGGTAGTCAGATCAATACGGTAATGCTGGCTGACACCGTGGCTTTTTGCCTGAAGTCTGCCAATACGTTGATTGAGCTTATCTTTTTGCTTTTGGCAACGAGGTTTGGTCAAACCATCGGCCAGCTTTTGCAACCCTTGTTCAAAAGTCTTGCAAAAACGAATAGTCATGGCATTCTCTTTCTCCTGCCGGGCCTCGGAATAGCAATAAAGACGGGCTTCTTTGCCGTCTTCACTGAGCGCCTTTTGGGCGTGGACAATCTGTCCTGATGCGGTGGAAACAGGAATTGCCAACTCCATGTCAACTTGCCGTTTTCGCTCACGACTGACGACTAAATATCGGTAATGATTTTCTATCAGCCAGGCAATATTAGCCTCGGTCGCGATCCCACGGTCCATGATCACCAGGGCACCCGCTGGGGCATCAAGCACGCCCAGCATGGATTCAAGGGTGGTTGGTTCGGAAACATTGCCTGTAAACATACGCGAATGCCGGACAAAGCCGCTGGCGTCAAGCATCAAGGCCAAAGTGACGAGTGGGCAGTCACTACGTTTCTCCTTGGAATGACCACAAGCAGCCTTGCTGTTTTCGGCCATCTCGCCTTCAAAATAGGTATTGGTTAAATCGTACAAGGTGACGGTAACCGGTAAAGAAAAAAGCGTCTTGATCCTTGTAAACAGGGCATTCTCGATTTTGTCCCTGTTTTTAATCAAGAGATCCGAGACCCGGTAGAGCCGCATGGATGACATAGCTTCGAAGTCAACGTCAAGCAGTTCGCCTAGGCTGCTGCTTTCTCGAATCCACTCCCAACTGGCCCGCTCGCTTCCGGGCTCGGCCATGCGGGCGATGACGCTGCCAAAGGCCCCTGCCCGCTGAATGCGATTTAACCCGGCGTCTTCGAGAATAGCATTAAAATCAAGCAGGTTCAGTGCCTCCAGGGCAACATGTTCCACCCCTACGGTTCTTGGTTGCGCCAACTCAAGGGAATTGATGTCAACTTTCTGGAAATCAGGCGCCACAACGGAAACGGCGGGGGGTTGCTCTGGAGTCTCAGTTGCAACCTGTGAGCTCGGAATCGGTTGTTGGGGTGCTGCTGCCCCCTCATTCTCAGAGTGACGCTTTGCAATCAGGAGCGCCGCATATCGTTGTGCCAGGGCTTCGATATTCTTTGATGCTGTAAACATTCTCGGCTGCTTGCTGAGTATCTCGTCAATACGAGAACTGAGCTCAGCCCACTGTTCTTTTGGCAAAGAAAATGACCTGCCAAGATTGAGCACCGTTTTTTGCCGCACCTTCCCGCC
>JAUSAB010000062.1 GCA_030653035.1 Desulfocapsaceae bacterium
CAGCGTACGTCTCCGCTCGCACTACAACAGCCAAGAAAGGTTCCTCCGACGGAAGTTGAAGAAGGCCATGGTGCCTGGCTTCTAAGTTGACAAGTTTATAACAGTTTGGAAGGCAGGTCTGCCCGTGGCTGCCCGCCCCCAGGGATGACCTCCATCCACGTGCGGGCCACCGCGGTGGGCGGGGTGCGGGACATCGCTGGACCAGGTCCGGCCTCCGGTCTTTTGAGCGGGACTATCTGACCCGCTTCGGCACGGCGGACGGTGTCCCCGTGATCTCTGTTGCTTATTGTACCGTTCGCGTGAAATAACCTGCCGTCATCAATCATTTCTTTTCATCCCGGCTGCTGTCACGGAGCAGGGCGAGCAGTTCGTTCGCGTTCAGTTTGCTGGCAACATCCGCCCCATCCAGCAGCGAGTCGGCAAGATCGCGCTTGTCTTTGTGTAACCCCACGATTTGTTCCTCGATGCTGCCCTTCATTACCAGCCGGTAGACGGTGACCGGTCTCTCTTGACCGATGCGGTGAGCCCGGTCCGATGCCTGGTCTTCCACTGCCGGATTCCACCACGGGTCCATGTGGATCACATAGTCGGCGGCGGTCAGGTTCAGGCCAGCTCCACCCGCTTTGAGGCTGATCAGGAAGACCTCGCCCTCACCGGCCTGGAAGGCGGCGATTCGCTCCTTGCGTTGGGCGGCAGAGATGGAGCCGTCGAGGTACTGGTAGGGGATTTTTTTCTCGTCGAGCAAGGCGCGGATGATGGCCAGGTGGTCGATAAACTGGCTGAAGACCAGGGCCTTGTGTCTGTTCTCAAGCATCTCGGCCAGGATATCCCCAAAGACCTTGAGCTTGGAGCTTTCAATTCCGGCATCCGGCAGGACCAGGGCCGGGTTGCAGCAGAGGCGGCGCAGTTTCATAATCTCGGCCAGAATCTGCAGGTGCTGGGTATTGGTCTGGCCCTCTTCGTTTTCCAACTTGGCGATGGCGCTCTGACGCTGGGCCTCATAAAGGGCGGCCTCCTGGGCGGACATCTCCACCTGCAGGGTGATCTCGGTCTTGGCCGGCAGTTCCTGGAGGACCTCGTTTTTCATGCGCCGGAGGATGAAGGGGTGGATCAGTCGCTGCAATTGTTTTAAACGATTGCGGTCCTTGTCGCGCTCAATGGGGATGGCGAAGGTCTCGGTGAAGCGTTGATGGGTGCCGAGCAGGCCGGGGTTGATGAAGTGAAAAAGGGCCCACAGTTCGCCCAGATGGTTTTCCAGAGGGGTGCCGGTGGTGGCGATGCGAAATTCGGCGTTCAGGGCCATGGCCGCCTTGGCCCGTTTGGTCTGGCGGTTTTTGATGGCCTGGGCCTCATCAAGGACCACGATCTGCCAGGCAACCCCGGCCAGCCGTTCTCCTTCCACCTGGAGCAGGCCGTAACTGGAGATCAAGAGGTCAAAGGGGCCAAGGCCGTCCAGCATCTCCTGCCGCTCTCCCTGGCCAAAGATTTTGACCTTGAGAGTGGGGGTAAAACGGGCCGCCTCCTCTTCCCAATTGCCGGCCACTGACAGGGGGGCCACCACCAGGGTCGGTCCCTGGGGTGCGCGGAGGAGGATGGCGGCCAGGGCCTGGATAGTCTTGCCCAGGCCCATGTCATCGGCGAGACAGGCCCCCATCCGCCAGTGGCTGAGCTGGGCCAGCCAGGAAAAACCCTGGGTCTGGTAGTCACGCAGGGTGGCGGTGAGCGTCGATGGGACAGGGGGGGACACCACCTCGGCCAGCCTTTTTTTGTGGGCCTGCCACTGCTGGTCGCCGTCCACGGACGCCTCTGAGGTCAGGTCATCCAGGGCCAGGGTCGCCAGGGGGTTGAAACGGATTCCGTCCTTGCTCTTTTCCGAATAGGCCCGAAATTCCTCCAGCCGTTTTTGCAGGGCCTTGGTCAAGGCCAGGAAGGAGCCGTCCTCCAAGGGGATAAAACGCCCCTTGGCCTGATCAAGCAGACCCAGGAGCTTCTGCAGGTCAAGGACGGTCTCCCCATCCACTTGCAGGCTGCCGGAAGTGGCAAACCAGTCGCGATCTTTTTTGATGTGCAGGGCGAGGTTGGCAAAGCCGGTCTCGGCCCGCAGGGAAAAGGTCTGGCCCTTTGGCCAGTGCAGGGTGCAGTCAGGAAACTGGTGCAGTTGAGAGAGCAATTCCAGGCTGGCTGCCGGTTCGGGAAAGAAGAACTGGCCATCCACCTCTTCGCTATGGGTCATGATCGGGCAGGCCTCAAGGAGCCGGTCGCGGTAGCCAGACTCCTTGGCCGGATCCCGCCGGGCCTGTACCCGTTTGCCGTCCTGTTCGCCAAAGACAATGGCCCCGCCTTGGCCCGGCTGGTGCCAGGAGCCGCCGGTGCTGATCGGCCTGACCAGGATTTCGGCCCGCAATCCGTCCTGAAAGGGGAGCAGCTGGAGATGGGGCCGCGGATCTGCCGCCACCTCCTCTACCTCCTGACCGCCACCCACATCGGAATGAACCGTGACCATGGCCGACAGGGAGGAGGCCAGCTCACGCACCTGCTCGGTGGCGCTTGCGGGCAGAACCAGTTCCTCATTGAGCAGGGTGATCAGGTTGGCCTGGGCCGGCTTGATCTCATAGACCTTGAAGCAGGTGCCGCTCTCCCGCTCGAGAAAGGCAGTGGTGGCGGCTGTGGGTGGGGGCGGCCACAGGGCGAGGGTGAGTTTGTCGTTTTTTTTGGTGATCCGCAACTCCAGTTCGCCCCGCATCAGTTCCACCTGCACCCCGGGGGTATCCGCCAGGAACAGGAGGGGGTGGTCAATGGCCGCGATCAGGGTCTTTTTCATGTCGAACTGGTAGGCATCGTTGTAGTAATAATATTGGCGGTTGTAAACAAGGGTCCGGCACATGCGCCGGTCCTGGTCGCTCAGTCCCTCCATCTTTTCAAACTGCTCGTACAGGGTTTTGAGGGCAACACTCCGGCCCTTGCTCCATTTGCCGGTTTTGCCCATCTTTTGCAGAACCGGGGCGAGGGTACAGTAATTTTTTGATTGATAATAGGAGAACATCCAGATCAGCCGTTGACCATTGGGGGCCGCTGTATTTCCCTGCTGATCGTCCACGGCAATCAGGGCCAGCAGGGCCTGTAGACGCTGGGTGTTCTTGTCCCTGGGCTGGATGATGGGGACGCAACTGGTGGTCCGGCAACGCTTATGGAGATCGTCCGCCTGCTTTTTGTGGTCGTCTTCCTTCCTGCCCATGGCAGCAAGCAATGCCGCACTCTCGGCGGCGATCCAGGGGTAACCATTTTTAACGGCAGTGAGGTAAAGGGTTTCACAGAGTTCGGGCAGAACCTGGTAAGCCTTTTCCCGGTCGGCCCACCAGAGGATGAGGAAATAGAGGAACAGGTAGAGGGGGTATGGGGATAAGGCGTTTTTATCCCAATACCCGGCCGCGTGTGGCTGGCCTGCCTGCTGGGCAAAGATGATCTTGAGGTTGCTGGTGATTGCATCAGGCAGAAGCTCTTGCTTGTGAGCGGTTTCCACCAGATCAGCGCCTGTCTTCAGGTTCTGCGTCCCTGGGATGGCCAGGAGCGAGCAGAGGTGAAAGATGCCGGGGAACCCGAAAATGACGATTTTTCGTTTGCCCGTGTATTTTTTGATCTCCTTCAGGGCCTCAGCAAAGAGGTCATTGGCGGTTTCGTATCGTCCCTGGAAAAAATGGATGGTTGCCAGGCCGCTCTTCCGGCTGGCGGAAAAGTGGTCAGGCCAGGAAAGATTGACGATCTCCATGGCCTGCTCCATTTTGCCGGTCACGAGGAGATAGAGGATCAGGGTCAGGGGAGAGGCGGTCATGGGTGAAGTACGAAGATCCTCAATGAGGAAGGCCGCGAGCTCCGGGTTGGGCTGCATGGCGTTGAGGTCGTTTTCAAGAATATGGCGGCCAATGGACTGGCGGTGGGGTGAGTGGCGCAGGAGCGACAAGAAGGGTGTGGGGCCAAACAGGGTTTCGTATGGGAAAGAATCCATGACATGGCCAAATTCATGATAGATGGTGTCCATGGTTTTTTGTACGTCGGTCATGGATGTCGACTTATCGAAGATCTGCCCCTGCAGGATTCGCAGGGCATGGTCAAGGGATGGAAAAAAACGATTCCAGGCAGGCTTGGTGCCTCGGTATAAGGTGGTCAGGCAATCGTTGAACGGGGCAAAAAGATTGTGGTCAAGGAGATCAAGGAGAACATGGCCTCTGAGAAGCGGTTGATGGCTGGCCATCCCTTGTTGTTTGCAGGTGAGTTCGGCTTCTTCGAGCCGATGCAGGGCCGCGGCAATCTCTTTGCGCTCTGGGTACCATTTCTTCTGATTACGAAGATCAAGATGATCCAGACAGCTAAGCAGATCATCCTGGCGCATGGTCCCGATGTTGAGGCAGAGCAGGCGGACAATGGTCTGTTCCAGAGGGGCAAGGGCCTGATAACGGGAGATAAGTTCAGCGGGTGTGGTGGTCATGATGGTGGGTGGCCTGGATGTTTGGGGGATGACGGATGATTTGGAAGCGGCTCCATGAGATAGATCTTTCAAGATTGAGAAAAAATAATTTATCCCATAACCCGGTTCGAGTCCATTGCCATTTTACACAGGGGAAGTGCATTTTGGGAGTTTTACAAGAGTTTCAGGTGTAACACTTCCGGACAACTGAAGGTAATGGCGGCGGATTTTAAGATGTGCAAAGGACAATCAGTGGCCCTGGCTAAAGCATGAGAGACAACGGAGAATTTAACCACGGTAAATCCAGAGTTCCTTATGCGTCAGCGTCCTCGGCTTCAACCCGGTTGCGACCATTAGCCTTGGCTTGATAGAGGGCATGATCGACCCGATTGGTCAGGCTGATTTCAGTATCATCGCGTCGGAGGGCGGCGACACCAAAGCTGGCAGTGACTTCCCTCGGGACGGAAAAGGTTGTCTGCGCCACTCTGAGCCTCAACATCTCGGCCAATTGGATCCCTTGGTCGAGGGCACAGCCTGGGGCAATAACCATGAATTCCTCACCGCCCCAGCGGGCGAAAATATCCGTGGTGCGGACATTGGCATTGACCACCCGTGCCATATCGATCAACACGCTATCGCCTGTTTGATGGCCGTAGGCATCGTTGATCTCTTTGAATTTGTCGATGTCGAACATGATAATGGTCATCGACGATTGGTAGCGCCGGGCCCTGGAAATTTCGAGGGTCAGCAGCTTGGAGAATTCCAACCGGTTATAGATCCCGGTCAGGGCGTCGGTCGAGGCCTGCTTTTCCAGCAGGGCGTTGATGGTCTGTAGAGATTCCTGGTATTTTTTTTGCTCGGTAATGTCATGGAAGGCAATGACTGTCCCCTCCAGCTTGCCGCCGGTAATCACTGGGCGGCAGGCGAGGGAGACCGGCATCAACCGGCCGGACTTGCAGGCGAAGACACAATCGTCATTATTGTAGACCTGCCCGTTGTGAATGGCGGAGACCAGTTGCGTTCCCTCCGGGGGGAAGAAGGTGCCATCGGCAAATTGCTTATGGATAGTGTTAAATACCATTTTTCCAGCCATTTCCTGAAAACTGTAGCCGAGCAGGCGCTCGGCCTCGGGATTGGCAAAAATGAGACGTCCCTCCGTATCGACGAGGTAAACCCCTTCACCAAGGACGTCGGTAATGGTTTTCAGGCGTTGTTCAAGAGACTCCTTGTCCCGTAGCGATGCAATCATGTGATTGAATGAGAGGGAGAACTCCCCTAAAAAGTCGACCTGTTGGCTGAGGTCACCGTCAGCAACCTGATTGGTTTGCCAGGTAAGATGGCGGAGGCTGGCCTGCAAGGCCTTGAGCGGCATGGCGAAGATGTTGGAGCGGGAAACTTCGGTCTTAAGCTCACCATTGGCCAGGGCCTCGGCAAAACGGTAGGTCTCATTCATCTGGGCGAAGATCTGTTCCAGATTTTTGCAGAAATTCCGGCAGGTGTCATCGGCTGCGTCCTTGCACTCTACGGGGAAAACCAGACCGTTTTTGCCGAGTCCCCGCTCCATGGCCAGTGCCAGGCAACTGCCGATTGCTTTCAGGGCTTGCGTTGAATCCATATCAGACCTTTATGGGTTTTACTTCAAAGCGGCAGGTTCGATCGCCGGTGGCCCAGCAGTCAACCTCCTTGGCGGTGAAGTCTTTGCCGGTGTATTCCTTGAAAATGCCGGCGATGAAGCCTTCATCGTAGTCGCATACTGTTTCACCAAAGATCGGCAGCCCGGAGCAGTCAAGGTCTTCGGAGACCGTCAACACGAAATGCAGATTTTCCAAATCGGCTTGCTCCACCCGCAGCACCCCGACCTTGAAATCGATGAGCTTGGTCTTCAGATCGGCGACAAATTCGTCAAAGGGCAGGGCGGGATTGAGCACATTGCGGCAAAATTCACGACCCGCCAGGAGACCGGCCTTGACAAACAGCTCGCAGGTCTTTTCCCGGCCCAGTTCTTTGGAAAAGATATCCTTGAAGGTAAATTGCATGAGCCGATATACTGTGACCGAGGTCTCGCTCCCCAGGTTCGGGCGGCCCTCTGCCAGGTCGCCCAGATCCTTCCAGGAAAAATCATACGTATTTTTCATTTATTCTCTCCCTTTTTTGAGCCTGTTGCAAAAGTATAATTCGTGGTTCGACAGGCTCACCACGAACGGGAAAAGGCTAATAAATCCAATAATGATACCGTTCACCCTGAGCTTGTCGAAGGGTATTACCGGAGTTTTACAACAGACTCTTTTATTGAAATAATTCCGGTTTACACACGCCATACCCTTGGGCATAATCAACTCCGATTTCTTTGAGGATGTTGATGATGTCGTCATTCTCGGCAAATTCAGCAATATTTTGTAGACCCATCACATGGCCCACATGATTGATCGATTCGACCATAGCGCGGTCGATTTTGTTATTAACGATGGCTTTGACAAATAGGCCATCAATCTTTAGAAAATCCACATCAAGATTTTTTAGATAGGCAAAAGAAGATAAACCACTGCCGAAATCATCCAGTGAGAAACGGCAGCCCATTTGGCGCAATACGCGCATAAACCGCCGGGCCTTGTCGAGATTGGCAATGACAGCTGTCTCAGTGATTTCAAAACATAAACGTTGAGGGGCAACATTAGATGTCTTGATCAGGTCAATAACGTATTCGAGAAACCCTTCACTTGACAGGGTTTGGCCCGAGAGGTTGATAGCACATATGTCCGTGAAATTTGCACCTTTGCGCGCTATGATCGAGAGCGCTTCCCGTATTACCCAGCGATCGATAAGCGGCATCAGGTGGTAGCGTTCGGCGACCGGCAGAAAGTGGCCTGGTGGATAAAGTGTGCCATTATCGTCCTGCATGCGGACTAGCAGCTCGCAATGTTGCTCAGCCCCAACTTTCAAGGTTTCCATATGCTGGACGTAGAGGACCAACTGTTTTTTTTCCAGTCCTTGGTGGATCCGTGATAGCCAATCGAGCTGGCAGTTATGCCGTTTGAAGTCTTTATCATCCGGGCGGAACACATGAATACGGTTGCCGCCTTCCTCCTTGGCGGCATAACAGGCTGAATCTACTGTGCTGAGCAATTCACTCAGGGTGCGGCTGTAATAAGGTGTGATTTCGGTCAAGCCAATACTGGCGCCAATCTTGAACACCTTGTCGTCGTAGGTGAAGCGGTATCCCTGTACCACTTGCAATAAGCCCATGATGACCTTGTATCCTTTGTCCAGGTCGCATCCGGTCAACAACACGGCAAACTCGTCCCCTCCCAAACGTGCCAATGTGTCTGAGCCTCGCATCTTGTCTTTCAACTGGGACGCAATCTGCCGCAGCAGCATATCTCCTGCCATATGACCACAAGTGTCATTGACCACTTTGAACTGATCGAGATCAATATAGGCGAGACAGTGTGTAGGTTTTTCTGTGGAGATATCTTCAATGGCGTTTTGGGCAATGCGATCAAACTCATAACGGTTGATCAGGCCGGTCAGGGCATCATGCCGTGCCTGAAAAATGAGCTGTTTGGACAGAGACCGTATGGCGGTGACATCATGCAGCACAGTGACCGCACCAAAATAGCTGCCACTCGGGTCTCGAAGTGATGCCGTCGATTTGCGTATCACAAAATCTTGGCCATCGGTGCGATTAAGTACTGCCTCGTCAAAATCGTTTACCGGATCAATCAGCCAGGAGCTGTCAATTGGCGCGGATTTGTCCTCCGATATAAGAGAGAACAATGATTGTAGCGTCTTACCCTTGGCTTCACAAAGATCAACGCCGGTCAGATATTCTGCTGCCTTGTTCATGTACGTGATACGTCTGTCGGCATCACTGGTTATTACTGCGTCGGCGATTGCTGCCAGCGTAGCCTGGGCACGCTCTTTTTCGAAGTGCAGTGCGTATTGTGCTTGTTCGAGGCGTTCCAGCATCCCATTGATACCGTGGGCGAGACTGGAAAGCTCATCATTGCCGCTGAGCTCCTGCAGGCGCGCCGGTGCGGGAGAGTCGCCGATACATTTTACATTCTCACTCAACCGTGTCAAACGAGATAATACCAGTTTATGTAACAGCCAACTGAAGACAACCAGCAATAATGTGATCAGCACCATTGACCACAATAAAAAATGCAGGCCGAATTTACCTTGCTCAAAAATTCTCCGATCGCCCACTGTCCGTACGATGAGTTGGTCGGAACCGCCAATGTTCTCCATCAAGGCGTAACCAGCCACTTCCTGATCCTGCAAAGGTGTTACGGCCATTCCGCCCTGGTTCCGTATCTGGGTCACAGCGGCAATCCGATCCGCCGACAAGTCCTGACTGGCCAACGTTTCGATGGTGATATGGGCGTCAAGAATCTTTTCAATGTGCTGCATCAATGTTTGATTGATACAACGTGCCATAATCAATCTGCCGTTGGCTGATCCCTGACCATTGCTGGGCAGGACATCGAAAGCAGAAATAAAAAAGATGCCTTCCGCTGTCCAGAATAATCCGGAAACATGACCATCGCCTGAGGTTGATCCCAGAAGGGCGCCTCCTTTGGCTGCTGCCTGCTTAATCATCTTGGGAATAGGCCAGGGTTGCCCGCTCCCGGCATCAAAACCATTTTCGAACAAGACATCCCCTTCGAGATTAACAAGGATGATGGCATTGATATTCAGGTGCCGAAAGGTGTCGGGGCCGTAGTTACTTTTGATATAGGCTGGATCTGGGGTTATTATGTGTTGATAGGTGTCGTCCCACTGGGCCCAGTCGCTGACGATGCCATCAAGTTGTTGAGACTGCTCCTGCAAAAGGCTTACCGCGCTGCCGATCTGAATCAGGGTCTTGTCCAGCTCAAGTTGAGAATACCCCTTGAACAGTAATGTCCGTGCGGCTGTAAATTGCGTGGCAAATAACGCCAGCATGCCCATGGCGACCATGATGACCAGTTTGGTTCGTAAGCTCGTAAAGTGTTTTCCTGTCATTTGGTCTTTAACAAAGAGGGGATAGAATTTATTTTTCATCCAGCGCCTTGCGTACGGCCATGGCCAGTTCCCGTAGCGAAATCGGCTTTGTCAGGTAGGCCCGGATGCCGAGGGCGTGGGCTTGTTCCTTTTTGATCAGTTCGCTGTATCCGGTGCAGAGAATGACCGGAATGTCAGGGCGGATGGCCTGAACCTTGGTCGTCAGTTCAATGCCGTTCAGGTGCGGCATGGTTATGTCGGTGATGAGCAGGTCAAAGGCCCCCGGGGTATGGGTAATACGGGCTAGGGCCTCCTCGCTGTCGTTGATCACAGTTATTTGGTAACCCAGATTGGTGAGAATGGACTCGAGCAGGGAGGTGATTTCTGTTTCATCATCCACCACCAGCAGTCGTTCGTGGCCAGTGGGGATAGGCTTAGTTGCGACCGCTTCAGCAAGTGAAGGCGCTTCGGCTATCCTCGGCAGATAGACATGAAAGCGCGTCCCCTTGCCCGGCTCGCTGTATACCGTAATATGCCCCTGATAACTTTTGACAATGCCGTGGACCATGGAAAGACCAAGGCCGGTGCCTTCTCCCTTTCTTTTGGTGGTAAAGTAGGGCTCAAAGATATGGGCCAGTGTTTTTTGTTCCATGCCACTGCCGGTGTCACTGACCTCGATCAACACATAGTCTCCTGGGGCGAGTTCGACGCGGGGGCCCTTGCTGTCATCCTCAATGGTAACTTTTGTAAGGCTCACCCCCAGTATTCCGCCGCTCTCGCGCATAGCATGGTAGGCATTGGTGCAGAGATTCATGATGACCTGGTGAAGTTGGGTCGGATCAGCCAGGATAGCACCGCATTCCGGGGAAATCATCTTGCGGATTTCAATGGTGGAGGGCAGTGAGGCCCGGATCAGTTTGAGCGCCTCCTTCACCACCAGATGCGGTTGAAACGGTTTCCTCTCCCGCGGGTCCTGACGGCTGAAGGCGAGAATCTGCTGAATCAGATCCTTGGCCCGTCCGGCAGCTTTGGTGATTTGCAGTACATCTCTTGTCAGAGGATCGTCCGGAGAGAGTTTGGTTAAGAGCAGTTCGGAATAGCCGAGAATGGGGACCAGCATGTTGTTGAAGTCATGGGCAATGCCTCCGGCCAGGGTACCGATGGCCTCCATTTTCTGGGCCTGCCGGAGTTGTTTTTCAAGCTCAACCCTCCCTGTGATATCCTGAACAATACCCACCATTCTGGACGGTTTGTCATTGGCCGCGTAAACGACCTCTCCCTGCGTATGAACATGGCGCACTGTTCCGTCGGGAAGGAGAAGGCGATGCTCCATGTTGTAGACGCTTTGCTTTTCAAGGGCATCAGAAATAGCGCGATTTACCAGATCCCGGTCAGCAGGGTGGATCACCGAGATGAACGATTCGAAGAAGGGAGAGTTTTTTTCCGGTTCAAAACCGTAAATACGAGTTGCTTCGGCCGACCACCACATCAGGTTTTCCGGAATCAGCCAATCCCAGTTCCCCAAATGCGCGATTCGTTGCGCCTTGGCCAGAGAGGATTCGCTCTTTCTGAGTTCGGCCGTGCGCTCTTCCACAAATTGTTCCAAGTGCAGGCTGTATTGATTTAATTCCGCCTCGGCCTTCTTGCGGTCCTCAATATTGTGTACTACCGACAGCAATCGATTCTGTCCACCGATGTTTGCCTGTTTGAGGTTAACCTCAACCCAGAAGAGGTCGTTATTTTTCCGTTTGGCAAGCCATTCGAAGGTCTGTGGTCCTTCGGCCAGAGTTCTTGCAATCCATTGTGCGATATCCTGGCTTGTAAAAGGCGGTGTGCCGGCACTGAAATGATCCATGGACAAGGAGAGAACCTCATCCCGGGAATAGCCATACATCTCGCACATGGCCTTGTTCACATCGAGAATGGCCCCGGAGACCAAATCATGAACGAAAAAAGCATCATTGGCGGAGTGAAAAATTTCTCGATAGTTCCGTTCCGATTCCTGCACAGCCTTTTGCGCCGATTTTATGGTGTCGAGCTGTTTTCCGAGCTCTGCTTGGGCAAAAACAAGTTTCCGGTTGAGTTGGACGGTATGGCTTGTGAAAAAAAGCAGGAGAGCCAAGAGAACGGAGATAATGAGAAGCCAAATCCAATATTGGATGACAAAATCGACAAGGTGAATCTTGCCGAAATGATGCGCATAGGGGCCAAGCGCTAATTCCTGAAAGAGTTGGTGCACCGGTTGGTAACTAAGGGGCACGGTCCAGCCGCCGATATGTGGGATTTGGGCTGCCTGGCTTTGTGGGGGCATGCGCAGCAGGGCAACGGCAACATCTTCGGAGAGTTTCTCCGCTGTATGTTGGAGTTTGGCAAAGGGCCATTCCGGATAGAGGCGGGTACTATGCAGATATTCAAAATTATCAGTGTGTTGGGGGTTGAGTATTTTAATGGAGGCAAGATTTATCGATCCCTCTTCAGCCATCTTCTCCAGGGTATCCGTCCTCACCGTGCCGGCATCCGCTTCTCCGCTGAGCACTGCTAAAACCACAGCATCATGGGTGCCGACGAATTTGAGCGTTTTAAAATCACGCCTGGGGTTTATACCTTGGGCCTGGAACTCGCGCAAGGCCATGAGCCAACCACCAAAAGATTCCTGATCAACGGCGGAAAAGGACTTGCCGTTTAAATCGTGCAAGCCGTTAATATCCTTATTGTCCGATCGGGTGAAGATTACGCCGCCGAATTGGCTCTTGGGAACATGGTTGAACAGATTTTTCATTGTGGCGATGCGGCTGACACCGAACTTGTACTCCAAATCGACATAGTAGGCGCTGTTGGCGATTATGAAATCGATGGTGCGATCTTGTACTGCTTGGTGTACCTGGGTAAAATTAAGGGGGACAATCTCAAAGGAGTGGGTAGGGATCGCGCTGCTCAGATACTCTGCGGTAGGTGTCCATATTTGCACCGCATGTCCTTCTCCCCTTTTAGCCAGTACCCCGATTTTGACCGTGGAAAGTTCTGATGCAACTGCGGACAAGGGCGAGAAAACTACACCAAAGAAAAAGAGCGCCAAGAGAAAAAAACGGCAAATGAATGAGCCAGTCACAGATGTACTCTTCAAGATAATTCCCTTTTTGTGTCCAGCGCCTTGCGTACGGCCAGGGCCAGTTCGTGGACTGAAACGGGTTTCATCAGGTAGGCCCGGATGCCGAGGGCGCGGGCCTGTTCTTTGTTGATCAGCTCGCTGAAGCCGGTGCAGAGGATGATCGGCAGCTCTGGGCGGATGGCCAGGACCCTGGCCGTGAGCTCAAGGCCGGTCAAGTGCGGCATGGTCATGTCGGTGATGAGCAGGTCAAAGGTAGTGGGGGAATCGGCAATCAGGGCCAATGCCTTCTCGCTGTTATTGACAACAGTGACCTGGTAGCCGAGGTTGGCGAGGATGGCCTCAAGCATGGTGGTGATCATGTTTTCATCATCCACCACCAGCAGCCGTTCGTTACCAGTGGGCAGGGGGGATGCGGGTGCCGACTCGCTCACGGTAGACGTCTCGGCTATCAGCGGCAGATAGACATGGAAACATGTGCCCTTGCCCGGCTCACTGTAGACTGTGATCTGCCCCTGATAGCCTTTGACAATGCCGTGGACCACTGACAGGCCCAGACCGGTGCCTTGTCCCTTGGCCTTGGTGGTGAAATAGGGCTCGAAAATCCGTTCCAGGGTCGCGTGATCCATGCCGCAGCCGGTATCGCTGACCTCAAGCTGGACATAATTGCCGGGGAGAATCTCAGAGCTTACAACCTTGCTGTCTTTCTCCTCGATGGCAGCCTTAAAAAGGCGGACGCCGAGTATCCCGCCGCTCTCCCGCATGGCTTGGTAGGCATTGGTACAGAGGTTCATGACGATCTGGTGGAGCTGGGTCGGATCGGCGAGAATGGTTCCGCAGTCGGTGGCGATCTCTTCGCAGATCTCGATGGTGGTAGGCAGGGAGGCCCGCAGGAGTTTGAGCGCCTCTTTTATTACCAGGTGTGGACGCAGCGGTCTTCGCTCCTGCGGGGCCTGCCGGCTGAAGGCCAGGATCTGCTGAACCAGATCCTTGGCCCGTAAGGCTGCCGTGATAATCTGTTGCAGATCTGAGGCCAGGGGTGTCTGGGGGGGAATCCTGGTCTGGGCCAGTTCGCCATAACCGAGGATGGGGGCCAGAATGTTGTTGAAATCGTGGGCAATGCCACCGGCCAGGGTGCCGATGGCCTCCATCTTCTGTGATTGTCGGAGTCGCTCTTCCATCTTCATCAATTCACTGATATCTTTGGCAATATGGACAAAGATGGTGGCCCCTGTGGAATCAGTAACGGGAAAGGCGGCGGCGGCAAAGGTCTTGCCCAGGTTGGCGTGGCAGATAGTGGCCCGCTGGCTGGTCAGGGTCTGGAGGGCGAGAAGCTCCGGGCAGCCGGGGCAGGGTTCGCTGCCGCCGCGGAAGACTTCATAACAGTGTTTGCCGATGAGTGCGGCGGGCGCCATCTGGAAAAGCTTGCAAGCGGCCTTGTTTGCCCGGATGATTCGCATATCCTGATCGTGGATGGTGATGATATCATCAATGGCGTCAAAGGTTTTTTCCCATTGCTCCTTGATGGCGAGGATCTCAAGTTCCATGACCTTCTGCTTGAGAATCCCCCAGACCGTATTTATATAAAGGGCAAGCTGATTGGCATCTTCCTGATTGTAGGGTTCCTTTTTGTTGCCGACACCGATGATGGCGACAACGTGGTCGCCGTCCAGGATTGGTACACTCAGATGGCGCAGCACGGGGAAATGGCCCTCCGGGTAGCCTTTGCGATCCGGGGTGTTCGGATAATCATTGTGGATCACCGGTTGGCGGAGGCGGATACAATCGGCCAAGATTCCGGCATCTTTGAGCGGATAATGGATGAATTTTGCCGTCGAACATTCGTTTTTGACTTTTTCCGACCAGGTAAAAAGTTCAATGGTCTGCTGATCCTCATTCATGAAATGCAGAGAGCCCACGTCGCTACCGGTGAGCTGCACAGCATCGGCCAGGGCATGATCGGCCAGGGCCTCTCTGGAACTCCATGGTTGACGCGCCAAGGTGAGCAGGGCCGCCGCCCGTTCTTTATCGCGTCTGGCCTTTTCCTCTGCCGCCCGGCGCTCGGTGATGTCGGTGGCGATCTCCAATCGGACGAGGCGGCCGTTGGCCCAGGTGATGACCCGGTTCTGGATGTGAAGCCAGCGGCCGGTTGCAGTGTTCTGGAAATCCCAGGTGTAAACTTCTGCCGGATTTCCATCCGGGGTGATCAGATATCTGTTGGTGCAGAAGGGGCACGGCCCGGTCTGACCAACTTGCAGGGTCTGCCAGCAGATGGCGCCGGTGATATCTTTTCCCAGCATCTTCTGGACGTACTTGTTGACAAAGAGGACCTCGTAGCTCTCCATGTCGGCCACATAGACAAGGGCATCCAGGTTGTCGAGAATGGTTTTCAGCATGGTATGCGAGGTCAGCAACTGGTGATGGGTTGCCTGCTGTCGTTCCAGTTGCTGGTTGAGGGCGGTAAATTTATCGCTGGCGCTTTTTGACTGAGAAATGCGGAGAAAGATAAGGGGTGGTTCTTCCGGCTGCGCCTGGATCCGATAGCCGAAGCAGGTGTATTGACAGATCGTGCTGTTTACGTCGAGGCGGGAAAGAATTCCCGGCATCTGCTGCCGGTTTCTGATGCAGGTGGAGAGATAGTCAGCAATTATCTGGGCCGTCTCGTGAAAGCATTCGGTAAAGCTTCGCCCTGCCATTTCCTGAGGAGGCAGTCCGAGTATGGCTGCGCCGGCAGGATTAGCAGCCACGATTGCCCCTTCTCTGGTGAGAAGAAAACAGCCGTCATGCCACGGGCCACTCAGTTCTGTAAACAGCTTGGTCAGCATGGTTTAGTCCCCGTAATATTCCCAACCTTGGGCTGCCTCGGCCTCAGGAGACTGTTCCAGATAGATGGTAACCCGGCACTGGCCGCATCTGCCGGCAAAGGTCTCTTCCAGGATTACCTTGGCATAGCCCAGATTGGTGGCGGTGATGACCCCGAAGACATTGGAGGTCATCATGCACATGGATGGCCGTTCCAACACCGCATCTCCAAAGGGGCAGGAGGAGTTGGACAGGATGATTTTGTGGTGGTCCTGGGCCACGATGGAGAAATCACCGTGAATCCGTTGTTTCAGATCAACCAGAACCTGGGCGACCTGATCCCGGTTCAAGGTGGTGACCCCCAGTTCCCTGGTGTAGAGGCTGTTGATCCATTTACCCATATGCTGGCCGACCAGACTGATATAGCCGGCAGCTTCCTCATAGCCCACAACTCTTTCGAGTGTGCCAGCCAGTTCCCGGATCAGGGTTCTGAGAAAAAGATCGCGGTTCAGGGGGATGTTGAGTTGTTGCACGGTTGTTGTCTCATCCATGGTCAGACTCCTTTCTGGGAAATCCAGATTCCTACGGTTCTGTCTTTACGGGTGCTGTATGACATTTTCCTTTGAAACTATTGCCTTTAAGGGAGTTTTTTCCTGGCATCCAGTGCCTCGCGCACCGTTATCGCCAGTTCGTGGATCGACACGGGCTTTGTCAGGTAAGACTGGATGCCGAGGGCGAGGGCCTGTTCTTTGTTGATCAATTCGCTGAAACCAGTGCAGAGAATGATCGGAATATCTGGGCGGATGGCCAGTACCTTAGCCGTGAGCTCAAGGCCGGTCAGATGCGGCATGGTCATGTCGGTGATGAGCAGGTCAAAGACTAAAGGGGTGTTGGTGAGCAGGGCCAGAGCCTCCAGACTATTGTTGATAACAATTGTCTGGTAACCAAGGTAAGTGAGGAGTGCCGTGAGCATGGTGGTGATCGCTTCTTCATCATCCACCACCAGCAGTCGCTCGCTACCGGTAGGCAAAGGGGATGTGAGTGCCGACTCACTCAAGCTTGGTGCTTCGGCGATCAGAGGAAGATACACATGAAAACATGTGCCCTTGCCGGGCTCACTGTCAACAGTGATCTGCCCTTGATAACTTTTGACAATGCCGTGGACCATGGAAAGTCCAAGGCCGGTGCCTTCTCCTTTGTCCTTGGTGGTGAAATAGGGCTCAAAGATCCGTTCCAGGGTATTGCGTTCCATGCCATAGCCTGTGTCGCTGATCTCAAGCTGGATATACTTGCCAGGCGTAAGTTCGGAATTGCCAATCTTGTGGTCTCCTTCACCGAAACTTGTTTGAGAAAGGCGTACTTCCAGGATACCACCGCTTTCCCGCATGGCATGATAGGCATTGGTGCAGAGGTTCATGATGATCTGATGGAGCTGGGTCGGATCGGCGAGGAGAGTCCCGCAGTCGGTGGCTATCTCTTCACGGATCTCGATGGTGGCGGGCAGGGTGGCCCGCAACAGTTTGAGCGCCTCCTTGATCACCAGATGTGGCCGCAGGGGTTTTCGTTCCTGGGGAGCTTGACGGCTGAAGGCAAGGATCTGCTGGATGAGATCCTTGGCTCGCAAGCCCGCCCTGGTGATCTGGTGCAGATCCGAGATCAGGGGGTTGTCGGGGGTGATTTTGGTCAGGGCCAGTTCGCTATAACCGAGAATGGGGGTCAGGATGTTGTTAAAGTCGTGGGCAATGCCACCGGCAAGCGTCCCGATGGCCTCCATCTTCTGGGCTTGCCTGAGCTGCTCCTCCAGCTTTTTCTGCGCAGTGATATCGCGGACACTTTCAATGCCGGCAATAATATTGCCATCAGCGTCTTTCATCGGACTGGAGGTAACCTCCAGATGGATAAGCCCATGTTCGCCAGGGGCAGTAGTCTCGCGGCGATGCACTGCGCCGTCGGCAAAAGATTGTACGAGAAGGCAGCCGTCACATATTGTTGCCCGGTGTTGATAGGCATGGTAGCAGTATTCACCAGTGTGCACGCCCTGTTTGTCCATATGGACCTTGTTTTGATACAGCACCTTGAAGTCGGTGTCCTGAACGGTGATCCCGTCTGTCAGGGTCGCGAATAACGATTCAAGTTTGTTTTTTTCCTCAAAGAGCTTTCGGGTCTGAGCTTTACGTTTGCTTATGTCGCGTACAACCGAGACAATAAAGTTTTTCTCCCGGCGAGGAATAAAACTGGCATTTATCTCGACAGGAATGCGACTGCCATCCTTGCAAATCTGTTCAGCTTCAAACAGACGGCTTTTTTCACGGACCCGGTCTGCATAATTTTGCCAGCTGGGCATGTCCACAATATGGGGCGCGATGTCGATGATTCGAAGAACCAAGAGCTCGTTATTGCTGTATCCCAGACTGGAGCAGGCCTTGTCGTTGACGTAGATGATCGCACTGGTGTCGGCATCGACAACGAAGATGGCGTCATTGCTCTGGTTGATAAGGGTTTGAAACAGGGAGAGCTCTTCTTGGGCAAGATGGCTCTCGGTGATGTCCATGAGCAGGGACTGTTTGGAGAGGGTGCCATCCTCATTACGGATCGGGGTGTTGATGACATCGTACCAGCGTCCATCTTTGGGGCTCTTTAATTGTCGGCGGAGGGTCTTTTGTTCGCGAAATAATCTATCGTTGTTGCAATAGGGGCAGATCTCTGTCCGACCGTGCAGGATTTTGTAGCAGTATTCACCGGTGGCGTCATAGCCGGTGCGTTCCCGCAGCTTGTCGTTCATGTACTGGATACGATGATCCTGCGAACAGATGTAGATGAAACCATCAAAGGCCAGGGTCAGGGCATCAAAATCCGGCACCCGTGGTAAGGAGCCGTCTGTTGTTTGAGGGACAGTAGGAGGGGGCATTCGTTGTCTCTGATCGATTTTAAAAAAAATCTGGGTAGAGTTTTCATAGCTGAGTTGCGCCCCGTAATGATCTTGCTGTCCGGGTAGTTTGTTCCTCTTCCTTTGCTCAAACAGACGTTATCTTTGCCGGTTTGCCGCGGTGAATTAGGTTTCTTTGCTATGCTCTTTGTCCTCTCCTCGTTGCGTGTTCACCTTTTCGCGCTTCTTCTTTGTTGGAAAATGGAATTATACCTTGAAATGACTTACCAGGTTTTTAAGCTCCTCGGCCAGTTGCGCTAATTGGGCGGCGTTCTCTCGTACCTGTTCTTCACCCCGGTGGATTTCGCTTACTGCCATGTTGATCCCGGCAATTTCCTGGGCAATTTCTCCTG
Organism: Desulfocapsaceae bacterium; assembly: GCA_030653035.1. GTDB lineage: Bacteria > Desulfobacterota > Desulfobulbia > Desulfobulbales > Desulfocapsaceae > UBA2270. Next base: position 18,633 of record JAUSAB010000062.1, read on the forward strand.
AAACAGTTGCTGTCTGTGCCACCTGCTCGTTGGCGTCATGCACTCCCGTTGAGGCCTCGGCAATATTCCCCACTACCTCCTGCGTGAGTGCTGCCTGTTCGGCAATGGCCTCGGCAATGGTGGCGACAAGGGCACCGACTTCTTCAATGACTCCGGTGATCTTGTCAATATCGGTTATGGCCCCGCCGGCAGATTGTTGGACCCCGGTAATCCTGCTTTTGATGTCCTCAGTGGCTGTGGCGGTCTGTTTTGCCAGTTCTTTGATTTCATTGGCGACCACTGCAAATCCTTTGCCGGCCTCCCCAGCCCGTGCCGCTTCGATGGTGGCGTTCAGGGCAAGCAGGTTGGTTTGAGACGAGATCGCGGTGATGGTTTCCGTTACCTGGCCAATTTGCTGCGCCGCCTGCCCGAACTGCTGCATCAGTACTGCAAGATTCTGGGCCTGAGTGCCGGCCTGCTCGCTGATTTTACGGGCCTTCTCCGAGTTGGCGGCAATCTTGCCGATGGTGTTGTTCATCTCCTGGGTGGATCCGGTGACGGTGGCGAGGTTGGTTGTCGCCTGTTCCATGCATGCCGCCACCGAGTTGGTATTGGCGCTGGCCTCTTCTGCTGCGGCTGCCACCGTGCCCGTCTTGTCGGATACGACCTGGACATCTGTCGACATCTGTTGGGAAATGGCTGACAGCTCATCAGAAAACGTAGCGACAGTGGCGGCATTGTCTGCCAGCTGGGCGATAATCCCCCGGACTTTCTCGGCGAAGGTATTGAAACCGTTCGCCAGCGCCCCAACCTCGTCACCGGTTTCCACGGCGATTCTTCGAGTAAGGTCGCCCCCACCTTGAGAGATGTCCTGCATTAATTCTGCCGCATGACTGATGGGTGTGACAATGGCGTTAGCCAGCAGGGTGATCAGTACAGTCATGAGAAAACCGCCAATGAGGATCGCGGCGCCGGTAGTCAGCATGTTATTTTTGAGCTGGGCCGTAACACTTTCTTTGCTGTAGCTGAATTTAAGCCGTCCAATAATTGTTACACCTGCCGGATCCTTGATTTCTCTTTCCACGAGAACAGATTGTGCAGATGTCGGTTTTTCCTGACTGTTTTTCGTCAGTGCGGTGCCCTTCCCGTCAAAAAAGACAACCCATTCCACATCCGCATCCTTGATGACCTCTTTGACAAAGGCGTCAAGGGCCGGATAGTCGTAGTTGTTGATATAAGGCCCACTTATCTGTTCGGCCAGGGTTACCAGGGAAAGGGCCTTGGAGTCCAACGCACCCTGCATGAGGTGATTACTCCTGAACATCATGAATCCACCCAGGCTCAGAAGCAGGATTGCCGTCATCAAGACCGTTGCGATAATGATTTTAGGGCGTAGGCCCAATGAATGAAGATTTGGCATGATTTTCCTTGTTTATTGGAACACCTTTGAGGAGTTATTACGAAATTACACTCGCCGGTGGTGCAGTTATGCTTCTGACTGAAGCTCGACCTCCAGCTTAAAAAGCCTCTTGCCATGCGCGGACAGGCAAGAGGCTTTATGGGGACAAACTCTTATTTAGCGATGAGTTGTTGTCCGGGGCCAGCAATAAAATCAAGCATCTTCTGCAATCCAGCAGTAGGTGCGCCTTTGGTGATCAGAGTGATAGGACGGCCAATCTCCGGGATGGTTGGCGCGTTGATGGTTGCATCAACCTGGGCCGTGGCCCCCAGGGATACTGCGCCTGAGGTAGCTGCCACTTTGGCTTTCAGGTCATCAATGGTCGTTCCCTCCACTGCGTCTTTGCTATAGGGCTCACCATTCATGGCCTGCTTCTGGAAAACGGTATTGGTTCCGGGGATCTTGGTCCCGACGATGACCACTATCGGTTTGCTCGGGCCACCGACCTCAGACCAGTTTTTGGCCTTGCCGGTAAAAATAGCGGCAAGTTGTTCCTTGGAAAGCGCGGTGACGGTTACGTCTTTATTGGTCAAAACCTTGACGATATCTTTGCCGATGACCCGGTTCTTGTAGATGCTTTTGTCGGGGATGGCATATCCTTCTTTTTCCATCATTGTCATCCAGTCAGGGAAGGTAAGGCCGCCGACAGCGGCCTCCACGGCGCCGGTATCCAGATCTTTCACGGCCTGAACCGGGCCGCTGGAAATAACTGTTAATTTAACGCCATTGGCCTTTTCCATCGGTTCTTTGATTTTATTAAAGATGTTTTCGGTTGCCGCTGCTCCCGCGCCAACTTTAACTTCTTCTGCCAGGGCCGTTCCCGTAACACCGCCCAAAATCATTAACGCTGCGATTATCTTGAACGAATTCATGATCCATGATTTTGACATATAATTTACTCCTGTGTCTTGAGGTTCATTGTCATAGGATGAAAAGAGCCGCCCTCTTTACTCTACAACAACAGTGGATTTTCGCGTACGCGGGAATGATGGAAAAGAAACTTTTCAGAAATTTTGTCAGATCTCTCTATCTTAAAAAGTATTGTATGGGATAATTTTTTATTTATCAAAAAAAAACAGAGGTTGGCGCAGTTTTTTGGTGTTGGTCAATAGAAATTGTTTCTGGCGGCGCTCCTTGTCCGGGGAAAGGGAAGGAGCGCCGCCCGGTAGATGAAGCAGTCTTTCTTTGAGCTTACAGTCTGGGAAGAGAGTCAATCACCTGTTTTCCTTTGCCGTCCTGGGTGAAGAATCCCCAGAAGGCCTCACTGGTGTGATGACCTGGCAGGGTTGCGGCCATTTCCTGTGGTTTCCAAGGGGCGTCAAAGGCCTCAAAACAGGCCAGAGACTGATTGGGTGAGAAGGGAAATCGCTTGAGAAGCTCTAACCAGAACAGCGCCTGTCGTTCCGGGGAAAAGCCTTGATCTTGAGGGCCGGAAGGCAGGCCCGTTTCCTTGATCAGGATCGGCTTGTTATAGGTCGGCTTGAATTTTTCAGCCATCTGGATGACCATATCCACCCCCTGCCGGGTTGGGGTGCTGGCGGTAAACCATTTTTCAAAGATCGGATGGATATTGGGCATCAGCAGGTCGTGGCTGTTGAAAAACTGGCTATACTCTTTTTCAAAGTAGAGAAAAAATGGCTCGGAGGTGGTAATGGCCAGGGTTGGGCACTCTTTTTTGATCCGTTGCCCGGCTTTTTGAACGTCCTGCGGCAGGTATCGTTTGGTGTAAAGGCCTTCATTGCCAATGATAACAGCGGTAACCAGGGCAGGGTATTTTTTTGCGGCATGAATGACGTTGTTGATCTCTGTTGCGGATAAGGGATCCCAGATGCCGAGGATGACCGCCCGATAGGCAAGTTCGTGGGCGATTTGGGGGATAGCTTCCAGTCCACTGGTAGCGGAGTAGGTGATCAACCCGTTAAAGGATGGTTGCAGGAGAGTGAGATCTTTTCTGATCGCGGCCTCAGTAGCCGTGGTTACCTTGCCCCCGGCAATGGAAAAGCTGCGGGGGGTATAGGCGATGAACCGGGTCTGCTGAATAAGATCCGGCAAGGGGCTTGCCTGTGTATTCTGCGCAGGGGTCAGCCAGAAGGTGATCATTATAAGAACCAGGATGACAGGATTCATTATTCTTCCTTTATAAACAGTTTCCAGGCGAAAGTTTATTGTGATCTCAAATGTGAGGCCGGGTTTCTCACCCGACGCAGGGCTTCCTGTGGCAGAGGGGTTGTCATGTCGATTTTTTATTGTCTGTAACAGTGTGCCAGGCTGTTTTGAGAACCCTGCTGGTTGCGGCCGTTTCTGCGTCCATTTGCAGGACATGGGTCAGGATCTCAATGGGCTTGACTCCCGGCAGGCCGCTTGCGTAGAGAAGTTCCAGCCTGAGGGTATCTGCCCTTTCCGGGATGATGGCCGCTACCAGGGGACGGATATCAAAGGCGGTGTTGTCCTTTCCTTTACGCTTCCTGGTGATGGGGAACTGCTCCCGGCCCAGGAACTCATCGATACGGGAGAGTTCTTCTGAAGATAAGGGCCGCTGACAGGTAATGGTAAAGCTGCTTTGCAGGTTCTGGGGAACCTTACCAGAGTGCAGGGCCACTGATTGCACTGTAACTCCAGGCGGCAGTTGTCGGTTGAGCAGGGTTACCGTGTCCTCTGGCGATTTGAGTGGCATCGGAAGATCCATGATAAAATATTCGGCCAGACTTTCGGTGCCAACCGGTAGGGCCAGACCAAAGGAGATCTTGGGTGAGGGGTTGAACCCTTGCGAAAAGTGAGTGGTGATTCCGGCCCGGCGTAGGGCCCGGAACACCAGTTGCAACAGTTCCAGATGACCAAGAAAGCAGATGTCGCCGGTGCGGGAGTAGGTGACGTTGTACTTAAAGTGGCCAGCCTCAGTTGCTGTTGTGGTTTGAGTCGTAGGAGTGGAGGCAAGCTCTGCTAGCGGGACAAGCGTCTTCTCGTTGTCGTCTTCTGTCTTGCGACCATGGACAATGGGCCTGATCACCTTGAAGTCACAGAGTCCGCACTGCTGGCAACCATGATAGCGGCAGTCCGGGGTATAGGCCTCGGTCAGGGCCTTTGCCATTTCATCCTGCAGGAAAGCGGTCTCAATGCCGCTGTGCAGATGCTGCCAGGGCAGGATCTCGTTCGGATCTCGATGGCGCAGGAAGGTGTCGAGAGAAAGACCGCAGTCTTCGGCTGCTACCCGCCAGATGTTCAGATTAAAGTGGTCAGACCAGCCATCGAGTCTCGCCCCGTCTTTCCAGGCAGCTTCAAGGAGTTTGGCCAGTCTCCGGTCACCCCGGGAAAAGACCCCTTCCAGAAAACTCTGTTCCGGGTCATGCCATTTCAGATTGATGCCGGTGCGGGGCAGGGCCGCCTTGATCCGTCTGATTTTCTCCCGGCTCTCATCAATGCTGATCTGTTGCCCCCACTGGAAGGGGGTGTGCGGTTTGGGGACAAAGGTGCCGACGCTGACATTGATCTGGCGGCGGCCGCGTCCATCTTTGTCACCCTCTTTTTTGGCCTTCATCGCCAGTTCGACAATGGCGTCGATGTCATCCATGGTCTCGGTGGGCAGACCAATCATGAAATAGAACTTCATGAGCTTCCAGCCTAAGGCAAAGGCGTCCCGGCAGGTGGTCAGCAGGTCCTCCTCGGTGATGCCTTTATTGATCACCCGGCGCAGACGTTCGCTGCCGGCCTCGGGTGCCAGAGTGAATCCGGTCTTGCGCACCCGTTTGATCTGGTCCATGACCGATTGGGTCAGGGTGCCCACGCGCATCGAGGGCATGGAGACCGAGACATAGTCACTGGCAAAATTGTCCATCAGTTGCTTCAGGAGCGGCTCAATGCACGAATAATCACCGGTGGACAGTGACAGGAGTGCCAACTCGTCAAATCCGCTGTCGCCAAGGCCGCAGCGGGCAATGTCCAGGATCTGTTCCGGGCTGCGCTCTCTGACCGGGCGGTAAATGATCCCGGCCTGACAGAAGCGGCAGCCGCGGGTGCAGCCGCGGGCGATCTCCACCCCCAGACGGTCATGAACGATCTTGGCGTTGGGCACCAGCGGTCGTTTCAGGTGCTCGGTCTGGGAAAGATCGGCGACAATTCGGCGCCGAACATGGGTGTTGTTGTTCTGGAGGGCCTGGATCTCAGCGATTGCTCCCTGATCTGTGTACAGCGGTTGGAAAAAAGAGGGGATATAGACTCCCTGGATGGTGGCCAGTTGCGACAGCAGCTCTTTCCTGGAGAGTTTATTTTTTTTGGCCTGGCCCACCATGGTAGTAATCTCTACCAGCGCCTCTTCGCCGTCACCGAGCAGGATGGCATCAAAGAAGTCGGCAACCGGTTCCGGGTTCATGGAGCAGGAGCCGCCACCCAGGATCAGCGGGAAGGATTCATCACGGTCTTTGGCCCACAGGGGGATTCCGGCAAGATTGAGGATGGTGACAATATTGCTGTAGCATAGTTCATACGGCAGAGTGATGCCGAGGATATCAAAGTCGGTCAGGGCATGATCTGACTCCAGGGAGGTGAGGGGAGATTGCCTCTCCTGTAATAATCTCTCCATGTCCCGGTCGGGACAGTAACTCCGTTCCGCCAGCACCTGATCCTGGCTATTGAGGATGTGATAGAGGATCTGTAAGCCTTGATGGGACATGCCGATTTCATAGAGGTCAGGGAAGATGAGGGCGCAGCGAACCAGTGCCTGCTCCCAGTCCTTGACAATGGCGTTGTGTTCATGACCCAGGTAACGTCCAGGTTTGGTAACAAAAGGGAGCAGTTTATTTCTTTCGATTTTAGCATGCATGGGGAGGTCTTCAGGTAAGTGTTAAATGAGATTGTTGGTCAAGTATTGTTTGTCGGCAGTGTGGCTCTAATTCATCTGCAGATGTACTGGAAATAGATTGACTTTACAAGGGCGGATGATGTATTCAAGTTGAAGATGTATTTGTTTGAATAAAAATAACATGTTATCTTGCGAAAGGGTTGCTTCTATGAAAAATAAAAGTCTTGTAAAAAAATCGCTGTTTCAGTCGTGCTCCTGGAAACAACTGGGGGCTTTCTGGCTGGCGCCAGATGTTTTTTCTGCACAACGGTTTATGCGGCAAGCTGTCCATCTTGGCGTTTTTGTTATTGTTCTTGCTCTTTTGTTCCCTGTGTCGTTGGTGCATGCCGAAGAGAAGGGTGGATTGCTTGAAAATATTGCTTTTGACCGGGAAAGCAGTGCTCGGGAAACGGTCACTTTTAAGCTGAATGGCCCTTATATCCCCAAGATATTCGCCATAAAAGGGGACGTGCCCAAGGTTGTTTTTGATTTTGACAATACTCGTCAATCTCCATCGATCAAGGCTGTGATGAAAAGCAGAGGAAATCTGATTGCGGCTATTAGAACGGCAGTGCATAAAGATCCTCAGCTCAAGACAAGAGTGGTTCTTGACCTGGTTCCTGCTGGTGACTATGATTTTGCCATGGATTTTAACAAAAAAGATAATATCTTGATCGTGACTATCTTTCACACTCAGCAGAAAAAGGAGACACCTCAACCTGAATCTACTGTCGGGAAAACGAAGAAAACTGAGCCTGCTCCTGCCAAAATCACTCCTCCCCCAGCAACGGTGAAAAAAGAGGCTGTCTCTGTGCCGCCGGTAAAAGGGAAAAAGGTTGAGAAAGCGCCGGATCTTCCTCCTGCTGTTACCGTGGAAAAGCCAGCGGTTTCATCGTCGCCACTGGTGATCAATAAGATTTCTTTTGAGAAAAGTCCTGATAAAGGCGAAAAAGTCTTGTTTCAATTGACCAATTTCCATGCCCCTGTGATTTTTGGGGTTGAAGAGGGGGTTCCCAGTATTGTTTGTGATTTTATGGATGCAGGCGTTGGGGACAAGGTGCCTGAGAACATTTCCACCCAGGGAGAATTCGTCAAGCAGGTTCGGGTAGAAAAGAATGTGACTGCTCACAAGATACGAGTAGTCGTCGAGCTGGTACCGAATCGACATTATGATCTGAAACAGGTGTTTTTTAAAGAGGAGAGCCAGTATGTTCTCTTTGTGAAATCCCAAGAAGGTAATCAGGTAGGAAGTGGTGGTAAACCATGAATGGCTGTGGGGTTGCGGTTGGTGTTGAGGTCATATGTTACCATTAAAAGAAGATATCTTGCGGAGTATTTATGATGCCTTTGCCGAATGGTCGGCCGGGTTTTCCTTTGTCTGTTCCAAAAACTGCGCGGCCTGTTGTACCCAGAATGTGACAATGACGGCCGTGGAAGGAGGGGTCATCCATCGCCTGATTCGGGAGAATGGTCGTGAAGGATGGCTTGCTGAAAAGTTGCAGGCAAAAGGGGAAACTGTGCGCCCCTGGATGACCACCAATGATTTTGCCGGTGCCTGTCTGCAGGGTGAAGATGTCCAGCCTGAAGAATACGGGAATATGTCTCCCTGTCCTTTTCTGGAGAATGGTTGCTGCCGGATCTATGAGGTCAGGCCCTTTTCCTGTCGTTGTTTTGCCTCCGAACAGAAATGCTTTTCCGGGACCTCTGCCCTGCTGCCCGAATATTACCTTTCAGCATCCACGGCTGTTATGCAGATCATTGAGCATCTGGGGCAGGGAGAGTACTGGGGCAACATGCTCGATGTCCTCTCAGCTTTGTGTGATCTGCCGGAAAACAGGAGTTACGTAACACTGCTTCCCGCCTCTTTTGCGGACCAGTCCCGGGTCCAGGTGATTAAGGCGAAACCTTTGCCAGGTTTTTTGCTGCTTGATGAGGAGATGGACAAGATTGCCCCGCTTCTGGATGCAATTTTTACCCGGAAAGTTGGTGAAAAAACCGTGGAATCAATTTTGAATGGCAGGTAACCCTGTCATCTGTCTATTTGAACATCGTAGTTTACTGGGACTTTCAGCCTGAAATTGGCAGCGGAAAAAGAGCGATCGGTCAGGATCTCGCCAAAATCGATAGTGAGTTTTGATCTGTAAGGCAGGTCAGTGATGGTGGTTCGGGTGACCGGCGAACAGTTTTCGTGTTCGCTTCGTCCTTCGTAAGAGAGGGTGGCAATGGTGTCCCCCTGGTGATCAACAAGAATACGGGCGAGGAGTTGCCTGGTCTCCGGCCGGATCAAAAAATGAGATTTGGCCAAGGCCGCTTCCCTGGGGTATTGCATGGTGATCCAGACCCCACGGCCCGAGCCATCCCGGCGGATGGTTTCAATTATTGCACTTTTTTCCTGAAGTCGTCCTGTCAGCCAATATCCCCAGTTTTCAGAAAGTAGAGAGGCTGGGATCTGGTATCGTGCGGCCAGGGAACTGATCCTGCCGATCATGTGCTGTTTCAGGGTGGTATTGATGGATTGGAACTCCCGGCCATCACTGACCAGGGCGTAAAGAGGTTGCCCCAAAGGGTTAAGCACCACGAATTTAAGGGATGTGGGGAGCATAAGTTGAAGAAAGCCGGCGACGGAGCGATCTTCTCCCGGGCCATCCCAGGAAAGAGTGGTCTTGGCATCCAGACAACAGGAGCAGGAGGCGTCCCGATCCTGCATTTCCATAAAAGTCTGGGTGATGAGTGTGGTCTCGTTTTCAGCCACCGGGCTGGTCCAGGGGGTGCCGGCACAGCCGTGGAGAAACAAGGCCAGCAGGATCAGGACGAGCCGCAAAGTTGAGCTTGCCTGTGCACGAGGTGTCTTATTTGGTGTCATCAATTTTTTGCTGCATCTTTTCTTTCATCTTCTGGTCCTTGAACATCTCCATAGCCTGACGATAGGCTTCTTTTGCCTTTTGTTTTTGTCCGGTTGCCAGGTAGATATCACCCATATGCTCATGAATATAGGGATCCTTTGGTTCTAGAGTCAGGGCATGTTCCAGCTCTGTTCTCGCCTTTTCCAGCTCTCCCATGCGAAAATAGACCCACCCCAGACTGTCAAGGATGTAGCCATTATCAGGTTTGAGGGCGATGGCTTTTTTTATGTATTCCAACGCCTTTTCAAGATGGGTATTGTTCTCAGCCCAGGTGTACCCCAGGTAATTCAGGGCATCTATATGGTCAGGCTGGAGCTCAACTACTTTTTCCATGCTGGCTATGGCCTCGTTTTGTTTTCCTTCCTGTTCCAATAAGAGTCCATACTCAAAAAAGAGTTGCACATTGTCCGGATACAGTTCAATTCCCTTTTTCAGTATTTCATGGCCGCTGGCAAGCTGTTCCTGATTGACGTAGATACCTGCCAGAAGGTTGAAGTAAAGGGGTTGGCGGCGACTTGGATTATCGATTAATTTTCTTACCAGGGCGATTGCTTCCGGTATTCTTTTCAGATCACTCAGAATCTTGGTCTGCAAGACGATACTGTTTTCAAATTCTTCGTCGCCATGGGTTATTTTTCTGAGATGGGCCAGTGCCGCCTCCCGTTTGTTGTTTTCATAGCGAATCACTGCCAGCATGTATCTGGCCGCCGATGATTCTTTCTTGGCCAGGATTTTTTCTAACAGGGCATTGGCCTTGTCAAAATTTTTGGTGCGGATGAATACCCGGCTGGAGATGAGATCAATGTTGGTGGGTTTGCTGCTGAAGGCTCGAATCTTCGCCAGCTCCGCCAGTGCTTCCTTGTCCCGGTTCTGGAGAAGAAGGGCGTGGACACGTCCAAGAGCCGCTCGTTCATTCTCTGGTTCTTTTTTGAGGATGGAGGCATAAAGTTCATCGACCCGTTGATATTGCTCACGCATGCCATAAAATTCGGTCATTTCATAGACCAGATCTTGAGACCAGCTCAGGGTCAGGATTTTTTCATAGAGGGTGGAAGCGGTGTTGAAATCACCGGATTGAACGGCAAGGCGGGCCAGATAAAGGAGGGCAAAATAAGAATCCGGATCCTTGGTCAGAAGGACCTTGATGGTTTTTTCTCCCTCCTGGTAACGTCCCTGTTGGCTGTACAGATAGCCAAGGCGGAGACGTACGGTGTTATTGTCAGGGGCAAACTCAAGGATCTTTTCATAGATCTGGATAGCCTCATCGGTGTTGCCGCTATTGACATCCAGACGTGCCAGAAGCAGTTGACTATCAATATCGCTTGGGTTTTTTTTGATGGCTTCTCTGAGCCATTGTGCCGCTGCGAGTTGTTTCTCCATTTTGAGAAGGAGAACGGGAAGTTTTCTGAGGACAAAATCAGCGTCGGGGTCACAGATGAGAGCCTTTTCGTAAGCCTCCTGAGCTTCGCTGTACTTTTTATTGCTCTCGGCATGGGTGCCCCAGAGAAAATAAAAATAGGAGCAGGAGAGATCTCTGCTTTCATCGGTGGCAGCCACTGGTGGTACAGGAGGAGCAGAAACGGGGACAGGCAGAGCAGGAGCAGGGCTCTGCTTCTTGTCGGCACAATTGGTCAGAAAAATCTGCATGCTCAAGAGGAGCAGGAAGATGAGTGCTTTTTTGTTATGCATCGTGGCTCATCGTTTGCAGAATGGGGGTGACGGCCTGCAGCACTGCTTGATGGATAGCCGCAATGGAGCCGGAAGCGTTAATGCGTTTAATATAGGGAAGTTCCATATTGTCAAAAATAGCTGCTACTTTTTGAAGAGTGGCCTCTTGCTCAAAATCATTGAGTGTGTCTCCGCGTCCCTTGGTGATTCGTTCAATCCCAAGTCGTGGCGGGGCGGAGAAAAGCAGGGCCAGATCAGGGGGTGGGGCAAAATCGTTTTTGGCAATGATCTCTGCCGGTGAGAAGCCGACGGCCACGGCCGGAGTCTTCGCTGCGCTTCGCTTACCTGGCTTAGTGTCGCTCGCTCCAGGGATGGATGAAGAGTGACCGACAACACCCTGATAGGCGGCAGTGGAGAGAAAATATCGATCACAGAGAATAATTTTTCCTTCCTGCAGCGCTGGTGTCAGCACGTTGTGGACATGCTCCCGGCGATCCGCGAGAAAGAGCTCCAGTTCCTGTTCTGGCGAGACGCCGTTTCTATTGGTGTAGAGCGCTCTGATCTGTTGGCCGAATTGCCCGTTGGTAGGTTCTCTGGTTTCAATAACGGCAAAGCCTTTTTCTCGTAAATGTCTCGCCAGGAGTGACATCTGGGTTGATTTTCCGGTGCCGTCAATTCCTTCAAATACAATAAGCAAACCTTTGTTCATTTGATTATGAATCCTGTTGTCTCTTTGTATGGATACTCACTCTTGAGTCTTGCCGTGTTGATGCTTTAAATAATCACAAAAGAGATGAAATACACGAAAATAATGAATTGCATGAGGGGTGTCCATGGGAGTTGATGGCCATTTTACTGTTTTAAACAGTGTCCCGGTTTCTGGCAATCAGGGCAGCAAGATCCACGGCAGCGGCAAGGCTTGCCGGGTCTGCCAGGCCATGTCCGGCGATATCGTAGGCTGTTCCATGGTCAACAGAGGTGCGGACAATGGGCAGGCCCAAGGTGACGTTGACGCCGTCCTTGAAATGCAGAAGCTTGAACGGGATAAGGCCCTGATCATGGTACATGCAGATGACGGCGTCATACATCCCTGCTGCGGCCTTAAAAAAAATGGTGTCCGGAGGGAAGGGCCCCTCGATATGAATCCCGCTTGCCTGCATTTTCTTGATGGCCGGTACAATAATATCCTCTTCTTCATGGCCAAAAAGACCTGCCTCTCCGGCGTGGGGATTGAGTGCGGCTACGGCGATCTTCGGGGCAGAGAGACCAAAGTCCTGGCGCATGGCCGTATCTGTGGTCTGGATAAGGGAGATCAAGGCCTCTTGGTTGAGGCGGGCCGGCACTTCAGCCAATGGACAGTGGATGGTGGCCAGGGTGACGCGCAACTTGCTGCCGGCCATCATCATGACGTAATTTTTGCTCCCCGTGAGTGCGGCCAGCATCTCGGTATGTCCAGGGAAGGTGTATCCGGCCTGATTCAGGCTTGCCTTGGAGATGGGGCAGGTGACCATAGCCGAAAAGGTTTTATCGAGAATAAGGCGGACTGCCTTTTCAATATAGCCGACCATAGCCTTGCCGGTGGTGATTGTCGGCTGCCCCCAGCTTAATTCCTGGGCATTGAGACGGGACAGTTCCAGGACAGGGATCTGTCCTCTTTGCATTGGGAGCCCTGGCTGCCATGACTGGAATTCAGCGTTGATTCCCAGCTCAGTTGCGCAGTGTTGCAGGACCCCGAGGTCGCCAAGGATTACCGGAGAATATTGTGAAAAGCTGCCTGCCTGAGTAAAAAATTTTAAGATTATCTCGGGCCCGATTCCAACAGGGCAACCCATGGTGATGGCAATGTGGCGCATAGAAGTTTTTCAGGATGATGGGAATGACGGTTAGAAACCAACGCTCAGGTCAAAGGCATTTTGAATGAGCTCAATTTGGGGCGGACCGTTATCTGGGAGGATAATAGCCACGACATCAAAGCGGGCAGCTATTTCTGTCAGGTTGTTTTGTTCCAGATATCCTAGAGCTACCTTGCTGATCTGAAGCTGTTTTTTTCGGGTGACGGCCTCGCTGGGGTGGCTGAATAACGCGTTCTTTCTGGCTTTGACTTCGACAAAAACGAGGGTTTTGGTCTTTTGGACAAGAGAGAACGCGATAATATCAATCTCGCCATAATGATTCCGGTAGTTTCGTTCAACAATACGATACCCAGCACCCAGAAGGTAGGCCGCGGCCAGATCTTCACCCCTTTGGCCAAGAATATTTCTTCCGTGGTCAGACAAATTCCTTGACCCCTTTGAAGGTCATGCGGTGGCAAGACACCACCGGGCCATATTTCTCAATGGCCTCGCGATGTTCTCTGGTGGGATACCCCTTGTTCTGGGCGAAATTATAGACCGGAAATTGGCGGTCAAGCTCATCCATCAGCGCGTCCCGCGTCACCTTGGCCAGAATGGAGGCGGCGGCAATGGAGGCGCTCTTTGATTCACCTTGAATCAATGTATGCTGGGGGGTATCCATGGGGATTTTGAATTTCCCATCAATCAAGAGAAAGTTGGGTGACGGCGCAGTGCTGGCCAGATTTTCAACGGCCCTTTTCATGGCGAGAAGAGATGCCTGCAGGATATTGATCCGATCAATGGTTGTGTGAGAGACAATACCCACCCCGGTGGAGGCGTCAATTTCAGTGAGAATCCTGGCCAGAAAACAACGTCTTTTATGGGAGAGTTTTTTTGAGTCGAGGAAAAGAGCAAAGTCGCAATAGGGCGGCAAAACGACACAGGCAGCGACTACTGGTCCAGCCAGTGGCCCTCTGCCTGCTTCGTCCAACCCTGCGACACACGAATAACCTCTGGTGTGCAGGGCCCGTTCAAAAAGGAAAGTGTCGTCTGTATCGGCAACGACGGTGGAGAGAATTTCTTCTATCCGTTGCAACTCGTTTTTCCGGTCTAATTGACTATGATAATCAGCGGTTATCCGATTGATACAAACGCTCACGAATACGTGCTGCTTTGCCGCGTCTGTCACGGAGATAGTAAAGGCGTGAACGGCGAACACGACCACGACTGATGACTTCAATCTGTTCAATTCTTGGATTGTGCAGGGCAAAGGTCTTTTCAACGCCAACACCGTGTGACACTTTACGAACGGTGTATGAAGCATCCATCGTGCCATTCTTGCGTTTAATGACAACGCCCTGGAAGATCTGGATCCGCTCCTTGTTTCCCTCAATGATCCGGATATATACCTTTACGGTGTCGCCGGAACGAAACTCTGGGTGATCAAATCGCATCTGCTCCTGATTAATTCTGTCAAGTATCAAGCTCATAATTTTACTCTTTGTTGAAGTATGTTGATGGGGATAGTTGTTGGCCACTCTCTTTGAAGAGGCCTCGAAAAATTGTCTTGTTTTTATAATCCTTCGTGAACGCCGAGGAGTCGATCAAGGATGATCGAGACTGCCGAACGCACAGAAAGATGATTATAGCCAGTTGTACTCTCAATAGGAGGCAGGGTGTAGTCCGCTGTCTCGCTGAGCTCCGGGGCCAGTCCATGGGCGGTTCCGAACAGGAGAAGTATTGGCTCTCCTGCTGCAATGCGCTTGCGGGTTTCTCGGTAACTGATACTGTTTTTCTGGACCCGAGCACTCGTGGTCAGAAGCAGGGGCTTCTGAGCTCTCTGCTCAGTGACCAGAGTGATGACTTCATCCAGTGATGCTGCAATTTTTACTCGGTCAAGGGCACTTTTACGGGCTGGGTTATACGTTGCCCCATAGCCTGTCTGCCAGTGGTCGAGAATCTCTTGAACCAGTGTCTGCTGGTCGCTATACGGGGTGACAATATAGTAATGATCAACCCCAAATGTCCTTGCTGCCCGGGCGATATCATGCAGATCAAGATTGGTTACTGCCGACCCTATGGTCTCTCCGGTCTTGTTGATAACAGGGTAATGGATAAGAACAATATCCAGAGCTTTATTCCTCTCCTTATTCATTCGGTCCGGTCAGCAACGCCTCTATTTCCTGATATAAACCATATTCTTTGAGCAGTTTTTTTTCATCTTTGCTAAAAACGGCCCGTTTATATAACTCTGGTCGTCGTTTCAAGGTGCGTCGTACTGACTCCAAAAACCGATATTGCTCGATTGCCTCGTGATTGCCGGATAGGAGCGTTTCCGGTATCTCTTGTCCTTCAAATATCCTGGGCCTTGTGTATTGTGGATGCTTGAGCAAATCTCTACTGAATGTATCCCTGGTTGCTGATTCAGAACAGCCAAGAACTCCAGGAAGAAGCCGGGTTACAGAATCAATCACAATCATTGCTGCCAGCTCACCACCGGTCAGGATGTAATCACCAACCGAGATGGCATCATCGACAGAAGCGGTCACAAATCGTTCGTCAACCCCTTCGTATCGGCCGCAAACCAGAATCAGATGGGACAATGAGCTGAGCTCTTCGGCAACCTTCTGAGTGTACGCACGTCCTTGCGGGCTGAGCAGGATGACCCGGCCAGCACCGTTTTTCTCTTGTACCGCGCGTAGGGCAGCGGTCAGCGGCTCCGGTTTCATGACCATACCTTCGCCGCCGCCAAAGGGGCGGTCGTCGGTTGTGGCATGTTTGTCCAAAGCAAAATCCCGGATATCAGTGATATCAATGCGGATCTTGTCGTTCTGTCTGGCCCGGCGAATAATCGATTCATTCAGCGGTGAGTCAAGAAGCCCTGGGAAAAGCGTCAGTATGTCAAAAATCAAAGTGTCCATGGACACTAAAGAACATCGTTCCCGGAGTTTATCTCCAAAAGTCCGGGCGGAGGTTCTATTACTATTTTTTCAGCATCACGATGGATGATAATAGTGTCAAGGATGGGAATCAGATATTCCTCATCGTTGTCTTGCACCACCAGCAGATCCTGTGCTCCGTTGGAAAAGATGTGTGTTACTGTTCCCAGTCTGCGGCCCTGAGTGGTTACGACGGGCAGACCTTCCATTGGATACAGATAAAATTCATCTTTTCCTGGTTGGGGCAGATCCTCTTTAAGGATCAAAACCCCCATACCTGTTATTGCCTCGGCCCCATTACGGTCACGGACAGAGCTCAGCTGAACAATGGCTGATTTTCCCTTTATCCGGCTCGTCTCGGCAGAATAGGGCTGAGAAAGTTTCCCGGATGGAGTTACCAGAACCAGTTTCTTGTAGTGCTGGATATTTTCCGGTTGTCCCGCGAAAGAAAAAATCTTTATTTCTCCCTTCAGGCCGTGGGGTTCGATAATCTTTCCGATCAGGAGATAGGACTCAGCGGGATATAAAAAATCGTCAGTCATGGCTCTTTGGATATTACTCCAGAATATCAAGCCTTGACCGCTTGTTCTCCTTCCCGGCAGTGACCGCAAGGAGCGAGCGCATGGCCCTTGCCGTCCTGCCTTGTTTGCCGATCACCTTGCCGAGATCTTCTTTGGCAACGGCCAGACCGATGGTGATGGTATCATCCTCCTCGCTCATGGTGACGGTTACCATGTCAGGATTATCGACCAACGATTTAGCAAGATGGGAGACCAGTTCTTGCATAGCCCGTTATTCGCTGACTGCAGTCTTCGCGATTAAACTCTGAACCGTGGTGGATGGCAAAGCACCTTTGCCAATCCAGTCCTGGAGTTTAACCGTATTGATGCTGATGGCGGCAGGATTCTGCATGGGGTCGTAGGTCCCGACGATATCAAGGAACTTTCCATCACGCTGACGCTCACTGTCGGCAACTACAATACGATAGAAGGGTTTTTTCTTTCTGCCAAGCCTGGTTAAACGAATTCGAACTGCCATTCCTGATAACTCCTTTGATGTATTAAAAAACTATGAATAAAACCTGAGTTGTCTCTGACTGTTCCAGCCAGAAAGTGATTGTTAACTTTTACGTAATCCTTTTGGAAGCTTTCGTCTTTTCTGACCGGTGATCAGGCCAGGTTTGCCGCGCATCTTCTGCATCATCTTTAACATGGTCGAATAACTTTTAATGACCCGGTTGACATCGGCCACATCCGTGCCGGAACCCGTGGCGATCCGTTGCCTGCGGCTGGTGTTGATAATGGCATAATTATGTCGCTCTTTTTTAGTCATGGAGCGAATAATGGCCTCGGTTTTGGACAGCTCTTTTTCGTTTGGCTGAGGTGCATCTTTCAGTTGCTTGAGCTTGTTGATCCCGGGAATCATGCCCAGAATTTGTTCCAGCGATCCCATTTTTTTGATCTGCTGGATCTGGTCGAGAAAATCTTCCAAGGTAAAGGTGTTTTGCCGGAGTTTGTTGATCAGTTTGTCGGCTTTTTTCTTGTCAACAACGGCTTCGGCCCGCTCAATCAGGGTAAGGACATCGCCCATGCCCAGGATGCGCGAGGCTGTTCGATCAGGATGAAAGATTTCCAGTGCATCCAGGCCTTCACCCACACCCGTAAACTTAATGGGCTTGCCGGTGATATTCTTTATAGAAAGTGCTGCGCCGCCACGGGCGTCACCTTCCATTTTGGTGAGAACGATACCTGTTATTTCCAGATCCTGATTAAACTTGCTGGCAACGGTAACCGCATCTTGTCCAGTCATGGCATCGGCCACGAAGAGAATTTCAGATGGCTTTATTGCGGTCTGGATCTCTTTCAACTCACCCATGAGAAGTTCATCAACATGCAGGCGGCCTGCGGTATCAATGATCAGGGTGTCGTAATTTTTTTCCCGGGCAACAGCCACCGCCTGTCGGCAGATATCCACCGGTTTGGTCTCGGGGGTGGATGGATGGACCGGGACGTCAATTTTTCCGCCAAGGATCTGGAGCTGTTCAATGGCTGCGGGGCGATAGACGTCGGCTGGCACCAGATAAGGTCGTCTGCCCTTGTTCTTGAGCATGCGCGCGAGTTTACCCGAGGTGGTCGTCTTTCCAGAGCCTTGCAGGCCAGCCATCATGATGATGACCGGCTGACGGCCATCAAGGCGAATCTGTTCAGTATTGCCGCCGAGAAGGGCTACCAGTTCCTCATGGACTATCTTGATGATCTGTTGACCCGGAGACAGTGCCTGGCTTACTTCAAGCCCCACAGCCTTTTCGGTAACCGTGGCAATAAACTGTTTGACCACATTGAGGTTGACGTCGGCCTCAAGGAGCGCCATGCGCACTTCCCGCATGGATTCCTGAATGTTTTCTTCAGTGAGTTTGCCGTGGCCTCGGAGTTTTTTGAAGACCCCTTCCAGCCTGTCTGTTAGATTCTCAAACATGGATATTTCTATTGTTGCAAAAGTTACAGAATAATAACAATGTTATTATTTGTGGTAATCACTTGTAATAACAAAATATAAGTGGATTTTTCTCAAATATATTGATGGCCAAGGTTTAGCAATGGAATAGAATATTTGATAAAAATATTTTATTTTAACTTGAAAAAGACGAAAAATACTAAAAAAGGCAAGCTCTGTCAAGCAGGGAACGAGAGGAATCAGAAAAAGGCCGTGCTGATGTTTCCGAAAGGATCAATCAATCTTGTTTTTGTAAATCCGTTTAGTGTTTGTTTGGCTCTAAAGTGTGTGATAATAAAAGATATATATTTTGTTGCTGATTGTTATGTTGAGGTTTTTCCGCTTTCCATCAAGAATCAGAATAAAAGTATTGAAATCACAACGGTGTTTACTTTATTTGCTTCTTGCAAATCGGATTTTGTATCTTGACAAGGGGGCTGTTTTAGTTGAAAGAGTGTTGGGTGTTGAGAGAAAAATCGACGTTAATGTCATGGAGTTTACGAATAGAGGGAAAATAAATGTTGAATAAAGATTTACTTGATATCCTGGTTTGCCCTCAATGTAAGGGGTCGGTCAGGCTCACTGGGGCCGCAGATGGTCTCGTCTGTGAAAAGTGCCGATTGGTGTACGAAATTCGTGATGATATCCCGGTGATGTTGATTGATGAGGCCAGGAGTTTGGATATGCAGGCGAGGTAGTTGGCTTTAGGGGGCGCATTCAGTTGCGTAAGCAACACCTGGTTTGATTTCCAAGTTTTCATTCAGTTCTGCCAGTAATTTTGAAAACGCTTCTTTTGGCGTCGCGAAACTAAGCGTCTTTCTAGGTCACCCACCACCCCAAAAGTGATCCTGCGGCACAGGAGGAGTGGAAAAAAAACTTCCGGAAACAGTGGCTGCCTTATTGACGCCTGAAAATGTAAAAGGGCGTCGAGTCCGCTTGATGTTCCAGGATGAAGCTCGATTTGGTCGCCTGCTCCATTGCGTTCTTCTGTGTCGAACGGCTACGAGCGACAATTTGTGTATGTTTACGCTGCCGTCAGTCCAATCGAGGGCGAGATGGATTGGATGATCAGTCAGAAAATGAACACGGAGCACATGTCGACCTTTCTCGGTCAGGTGAGCGCCGCCCATCCTGAAGACTTTATCGTCATGGTGCTTGACGGTGCAAGTTCACACAAGGCCAAAGATCTCCAGCGGCCCGAAAACATCAGACTTGTCGGGCTGCCGCCGTATTCTCCGGAACTCAACCCGCAAGAACATGTGTGGGATGAGCTCTGGGAGAAGGAGTTCCCCAACCGGGTGTTCAATGATCTCGACGCGGTAATCCGGCAGCTACAGAGTGGATTACCGAGATTGTGATCGGATCTGAGGCATTACGAAACCTTACAGCTTGGCCATGGATTATTAGTCTCAACTTGAAAGCGAATTGGAATTAAGCAAACCAATCAGGGCAATGCCCAGAAACGACAGAATTAACTTTTTTCCAATACCACCCTGCATGTCCTTCTCCTCACAGAATGACCAATCCCTGGCATCCTTTCAATTTTTGCCAACAGTCAGAAATAGATAATTTACTGATATAATCCAGCAGATGGTTGAGAACCGTCAACCGTCTCACTTGGCAACTGTGATTGTGCCGCGCTTCGTCTGTTGCTGACGATGGCCGAACCTTTTTGCTTCTTGGCTGCCCGCTTGACTCCCGAGGCCAAAAAGGCCAGCTCGCCGTAGGAACTGACAGTACAATCTTCCGTGCTGACGATTCCGATGGACAATGACAACAAAGAGATACAACGGAGTTGCCCTTGTCGGTCCGTAGCCTGATAACAGCCATTCGTAAACTCCTGTTCGCCATGAAATTCCGGCAATAATAATTTCAGCCCATCAATAATCTGCTGACAGAGCGACAACGATGCATGTGGCCGAGTGATCACAATAAAATCATCGCCGCCGATATGGCCGACAAAACGAAACTGGTCATTATTGCCGCCCGGCTTCACCACATCGACAATAAGATTGGCGATCCCTTTGATGACCATGTCACCTTTTTCAAATCCGTAGTAATCGTTGTAAGGTTTGAAATCATCGATATCCACATAGCACACATCAAAGGTCACTCTCTGCTCAATAAGACTGACCACCGTGCGCTGGATAAACTCATTGCCGGGCAGACCAGTGAGTGGACTCGCCCCTTTGGCCAACTGGATGCTTTTCTGGGTAATGGCATCGAGCAAGTTATGAATGGCAACCGAACCCTGATATTTGCCATTTTTGTTCACACAGAGATCATCATACAAAGAGACCCCGCGCCGCCCCTGAATCAGGCGGACCACCTCTTCCACCGGGGTCGTGGCCTCTACCAGCAGGAAATCTGGCTCGAGCACGTCCTTGAGCAGCCGGTGTTGGGAAAGGGCATAGCCAAAGCCATGCGGCCCGATCATGTGTTGTTCGAGAAAACGCATGCGGGGCAACATACCCATCACCCGCTCGTCCGCGACCACAGGTATCCCTTGCAGAGTGTTATTACTGTGAAAACGCTTAAACGCCGCCATCACCGAGTCTGCAGGGGCAAGAGGTTCCACATACTGGCAGATACCGCCGATCACACAGGAAGAAACCAGAGAATCGGCGCAGTCATACACATCATTCCGCTTGCCCGGCATATCTATACATCTATCCGATAACCCTGGCCCTGGTCGCTCAAGATAATAGCCCTGAAATAGGTCAATACCAAAGCGGGAAACGATATCCAATTCCTCCTGACGCTCAATTCCCTCGGCAATAACCGTGATACCAAGTTTATGGCAAACTGTGGCCATGGCATCCACCAGATTATATTTAAAGGGAAAACGATCGAGCTCATCAATAAAATGACGGTCAATCTTGACATAATCAGGCTGAACAATGGAGAGCATCTTCAGCCCGCCATAGCCTACGCCAAAATCGTCAATGGCAATCTTATAGCCACGTTTGCGGTAATGCTCTATCGACCGTTGAAAGAGATCATAGTTTTTGATGGCCTCTTGCTCGGTGATCTCCAGGACAATCCTGTCTTTAGGGATACCGCAATCCTCGGCCAGACGATCGGTAACCCCTCCCCGGTGATCTGGATGGACGAGGGTACCGGGGCAGATATTCACATAGAGGTAGGTGTTTTTTTGCAGGAAAGCCAATTCAGCCGCCCGGCAAAAGGCATTTTCCCGGCACTGCATATCAAGAGAAGCAATAATGCCTTCAGCTTGGGCTTTGGCAAACAGTTTGGAAATATCAAAATGGGGAGCGACGTCGTCCCGAATCCTGGCCAGGGCCTCATAACCGTAGATCTCACCGTTCTGCCGGGAAAATATCGGCTGAAACCAGGAGGTAAGGCCGTTAGTATCCAGAAGATGGAACAACAGATCCCGCGATACCGTTGTCTGCACATTTTTCTCAAACATGGCTGATTCTAAAAACATCGTTTTATACCTCCTGAATATTCAAGATTACCCGGAAAAGCAGAGAACAAACCACTTAACAGATCAGAAAAAAATATAAATGGGGTAGTCGGTTAGCTCCACCTGAAACAAAATCCCTCTACAAGCTTCTCTTGGGAAGAAGCTGAAGATGACGCAAATAGTAGTGATATCAGGCAGATATGGTAAGAACACTTATCGCGACTTTGTTGAAATGTTGTCTAATAATGCAGTCTTCGCAATAAGGTGGAGCTAACCGACTACCCCCTAAAATATAAACACGCTGCTCTTGCCTAACGACATCGGGCCAGAGCCACGACTTCCAGCTCTGGCCACCAACTTTTTTCATGCAGTAGGGGAAGAGATTGAAAAAAAACCGGGCACTGCTCATTCCTGCCAGCTTTGCAGTAGTTTTCAAGCTCCAGCACGCTTGGCACATACGGTGTTTCATTGAACGAACAACTGGCCACAGACCAGGTATTGCTGACAGGGGTGTAACAGGAAAGATATTTACAGGGCATGACGTTCCTCCATAAGTTGCTTTGTTGATTGTGCATTTATGAAAAAGAAACGTAGTGCCCGCGTATTAGGATGAGATTAGAGCGGAGTTATTTTTCCGTAATGTAAACAGAAACACTGTACTAAAAAATCCGATTAAATTTCCGGCAAGTTTCAACGGATATTACTGGACCATCTACATGGTACTTGCAATCTCACTGTGGGTGATTTAAACAATGTCTGTCGTTCATGAGGCCTCATTTTTCGTGACTGTGAAAATGGGGAATTGTTTATTGAGACCTGCTGATATGATTGGAAATACTATGATAGATGACATCGGAGCATCCGGGGTGCTGTGGAATCTTGGCGATCTGTATCGTAATGAAGACGATCCGGCGCTGGCGGCGGATATCCAATGGTGTATCGACGAGGCTAAAGTCCTTCGCGGCCGTTTTCGCGGTCAGGTGGCAGATCTGACCGCCGCAGAGCTGCTGGGGCTGGTCGTCCGTCTGGAGGTTTT
The DNA here is from genome assembly GCA_030653035.1 of Desulfocapsaceae bacterium. Classification (GTDB taxonomy): domain Bacteria; phylum Desulfobacterota; class Desulfobulbia; order Desulfobulbales; family Desulfocapsaceae; genus UBA2270. The sequence goes on from JAUSAB010000062.1 coordinate 41,206, forward strand.
GGATTGCCGGATCACCCGTCTGGCGACTTTTGCCTTTCTGAATTTCACCACCCAGATGGAAAACAGTGTTGCTGGCGCTCTGGAACAGCGGATGGAAGAGCTGGCCAGTCAGTGTAAAAAGGACGTGGTCTTTTTTGAGCTGGAGTGGAATGTACTGCCGCAGGAGAGCGCGGCCGGGTTGCTTGCGGCGCCCGAACTGGCGGGCTATCGTCATTATCTGGAGGCCCTGCGCCGTTACCTGCCGCATCAGCTCTCAGAATCCGAGGAGTCCCTGCTGCTCGAATATGCCCCGGTGGGCAGAAGCTCCTGGAATACCCTCTTCGACAAGGTTCTCAGCGGCCTGCGTTTTGGCGAGAAAAAGCGGGCGGAGGAAGAGGTGCTGACCGACCTCTATGATCAGGATCGGGAGGTGAGAAGGCAGGCGGCCGCGGATCTTACCGCCGGGCTGCAGGGCCAGAGCCATATCCTGACCCATATCTTCAATACGCTCGCCGCCGACAAGATGATTGACGACCGTCTGCGCCGCCATGATTCCTGGGTGCACTCCATGAATCTGGAGAATGAGCTGACGGGTACCACCGTGGAAACGCTGGTGCAGGCAGTGATCAGCCGCTATGATATTGTTCAGCGCTATTACCGGCTGAAAAAAGAACTGCTGCAGCTCGACGAACTCACCGACTACGACCGCTATGCCCCTCTGACGGCGCTGCCCTCCCAGCGAATCGGTTGGGAGGAGTGCAGGGCCATGGTATTGCACTCCTTTGCCGGGTTTTCAGAGGAGCTGGCCGCCATTGCCGGGCAGTTCTTTGACAAAAGCTGGATTCATGCCCCGATAATCAGGGGCAAACGGGGCGGGGCCTTTGCCCATCCCTGTGTCCCGGAGGTCCACCCTTACGTCATGGTCAACTATACCGGCACTCTCAATGATGTTTCCACCGTCGCCCATGAATTGGGGCACGGCGTCCATCAGGTGCTGGCCACGGCCCGGGGACATTTCAACAGCAATACGCCGCTGGTCCTGGCGGAGACGGCCTCGGTCTTTGCTGAGATGCTAGCCTTCCAGAGTCAACTGGCCCTGCTCACCGATGCGGCGCAGAAGCGGGCCTTTATCTGCCAGAAACTGGAGTCAATTTTCGCCACGGTCTTCCGCCAGACGGCGATGAACCGTTTTGAAAAGCGGATGCATGAGGGCAGACGTGAGCAGGGGGAACTGAGCAGTGAGACCTTGAGCGAATACTGGCTTGCAACCCAGCGGGAGATGTTCGGCGATTCCGTGACCCTGCGACCGGACTATGGGATCTGGTGGTCGTATATTCCCCATTTCCTGTCCACACCCGGCTATGTTTATTCCTATGCCTTTGGCGAGCTGCTGGTGCTGGCCCTTTATGGCCACTATCAGCAGCATGGGGATTCCTTTGTCACCCTCTACACTGAACTGCTGGCGGCCGGTGGTTCGGCCTCGCCCTATGAGCTGGTCCGGCCCTTTGGCATCAATCTTGATGATCCCGGCTTCTGGCTGCAGGGATTGGGGGTCATCGACCAGATGCTGCAGCATGTGGAAGATGTCTCTGCCGATCAGCAGTAACGGTGGCGACAGCAATGAATGATCAGCAAGCAGTCGATCTTGTCTTTATGCAGATAGCCCTTGAGCAGGCTCGGCAGGCGGCCCTCAGGGGAGAGGTCCCGGTCGGGGCGGCGCTGGCCCATGGCGAGACCCTGCTGGCCGTTGCCGCCAACCGACCCATTGGTGCCAATGACCCCACCGCCCATGCTGAGATCCTGGCCATCCGTGAGGCGGCCGAAAAAATCGACAATTACCGGCTGGTGGGTACCACCCTTTATGTCACCCTCGAACCGTGCATCATGTGCATGGGGGCAATCCTCCATGCTCGCATCCAGCGTCTGGTCTTTGGCGCCCTTGATCCCAAGACCGGGGCGGCCCAGTCCCGCTATACCATCGGCGTCGATGGTCTGTTGAATCATCGGTTGGAGATTATTGGCGGTATTCTTGAGGCGGAATGCTCCCAAATCTTAAAGGATTTTTTTAAGGAACGGCGCGCAGGCAAGGGAGCAGGAAACGGGCGTTGAAAAAGCTAAGAGCTTGTCCGTAAATAAGCTTTTCAGGGTTCGCGCCGGATTTTGAGACGAATTTGGCCGAGACGATTGAGTAAAACCGCAGTCGTAGCAGCGCTACGGCGAGGATTTTGCGATTGAGGAACGGTCAAAGACGGCCAAAAGCCGGATGCGAGCACCAAAGATTTATTTACGGACAAGCTCTTAGGCTTTGGCTCCATTTTTTATGCTGATATTGAAACAGTTGTATCTCTTTACCGTGACGTCCCTATGATCCCTTTTGTCTTGCTGCTGGCCTTACTTACCGCCTTTCCACCGCTGGCAACAGACATGTATCTGCCCGCCATTCCCTGTCTGGTGAAAACCTGGCAGCTCCCTCTTGTCATTGTTAACCTGACCCTGGTCCTTTTCTTTGTCACCTACTGCTGTTCCCTGCTGGTGTACGGGCCGCTCTCCGATCGCCTTGGCCGAAAACCGCCACTGCTCACCGGCCTGCTGCTCTTTATCAGCGGCAGCCTGCTCTGCGCCCTCAGTTCCAATATCTGGATGCTCATCAGCGCCAGGATTATTCAGGCCATGGGCGCCGGTTCCGCCTCCGCCATTTCACTGGCCATGGCCCGTGACCGCCTGCCGGGCGGCCAGCGGGAACGAGTGTTCAGCCAGATCTCGGTAATCATGGCCCTGGCGCCCATGATCTCTCCCATGATCGGCAGCCTGATTCTCGAACACCTGAGCTGGCATTGGATCTTTGCCATGCAGGGATTAATGGGGTTGATCGCCCTGGCTGGAGTCATCCTCACCCCGGAGAGCCATGTTGGTGTTCAGGGGGCCATCTTCGCCGTTTTACGGCAAAGTTATGGCCGGGTGCTGCGTAACCGGCAACTGATGGGGCTTGTCCTGTGCAACGCGATGACCGGCCTCCCGCTCTTTACCTTTATCGCCGGGTCGGCCAGTATCTACATTACCGGATTTCAACTCTCAGAAAGCCGGTTTTCCCTGTTGTTTGGGGCCAATGCCTTCTGTTTCATGGCCGGATCAATGAGTTGTCTGCGCTTCGGTAAGAAAATCGGCACACTGCGCATGGTGACCTGGGGCTATATGGGAGTCATCGCCGGTGGCATCGGCCTCTTAGTTCCCTTAATTGATGGCCCTCTTCGCTTTGCCCTGCCCATGGGTATCATCACCTTTTTTCTGGGAATGAGCCGTCCGCCCTCCAACAATCTGGTCTTGGAGCAGGTGCCAAAAGATGCGGGAACTGCCTCCTCGGTCATGGTCTTTTCCTATTTTTTCTGCGGCGCCATGGCCATGGCCGCAGTGTCCCTGAACTGGCCGGACAAGATCCGCTTTATCGGCACCCTTGCCCTTGTCTCCGGCATTCTCGCCCTCGGCCTTTGGCACTTTCTGCGCCGTCACCTGCATTTGCCGACTGCTGACTGAAAAAATCTCTCTCTTTGCCGGAGTAACGTCGGGGCCCGCTCGGGATTGATGCGCCATTTTTTGTTGAATAATGACTTTTTAGTTGCGAAAATTCAGTCCACCGTTTACATATAACTTCCTTGTGTTGGTCAGGATATTCTCATGTCAGGGTTATTTTTGAACGACGATTTAGAGTGTTTTTGTTATGGAGAGGTGACCGAGTGGTTTAAGGTGCACGCCTGGAACGCGTGTGTACGCAAGTACCGTGAGTTCGAATCTCACCTTCTCCGCCATGGCTAATAATGGCCAGTAATCTTAATAGGTTGCTGGCCATTTTGTTTTTCAGTCCGGTATAGTCCGGTCGGATTTCGGTGCCTCTCCTTGTAATTTTATTCCCCAGCAGCACCCATACGCAGCACTCAAAAAGCCTTGCCATTTCCAAGCATGACACCAATATCGCGGAAGTTTATGCCTATACCCATAAAGGAGAACTGGCACGCGCTGAAAAATAAGTAGAAATGAGTAATGAAACATTATATTTTTTGGAATCTGTGATATTCTTACCTGCATGAAAACAGACTCCTCAATAAATGCCATTTTTGAAGTTGAACAAAAGACCAAGGTGGTATGCCCTCTCTTTACCTGCGGCGTTTCTGCCGGATTCCCCTCACCAGCCGAAGACCATATTGATCGAAAGCTTGATTTGAATGAATTGTTGATTCAGCATCCGGTTGCAACGTATTTTGTAAGGGTAGCTGGCGAGTCAATGAAAGATGCAGGGATAAATCATGGAGATATCCTTGTGGTTGATCGATCCCTTGAAGCTGTGAGTGGAAAAATTGTCATCGCTATCGTTAATGGCGAACTGACAGTAAAAAGATTCATACAAGACAGCGCATCCTGTCAGTTAGTTGCTGCCAACCCTGACTATCCTCCTGTTGAAATCACTGAAGATACTGATTTCAGTGTTTGGGGAGTGGTCACCAGTGTAATTCATCAATTCTAATCGGTGTATTCAATGAAGAAAGTCTTCGCCCTTGTTGATTGCAATATTCCCCATTATCTTCACAGCCACGGAATTAGCGTGATTCACAGTGAATTCTGATACGATCAAAAAAATGAAAACAAAACTATCTGTATTTATAGTATTTTTTATACTTTTAGCTCCCTTGAGAGTATTTGCATTCGTGTTTGATCAGTGGGAATCGGGGATGGATATAAATACAATTTATTCTATCGCTAAAAAGAATGATATTCCATTGCACAAAGAAGGACTTATCTCGACAAATAAAAGATATAATTCGCTTATGTGTGAAAAATATAGAGATACTGCAACTGCTTATTATTATCCTGTTAATTTGTTGGGAGAATTTACAAAAGTTAATTTGTTGCTTACACCACTAGGTAAAAAAGTATATCAAGTTTCCATAGTATGGAATAAGCGCCAGCAGGGGAAAAAATCAGAATTTACAAATGATGTAAAAAAGACAATAGAACAAAAATATGGGGCGGCAAAAAAGTTGAATGGAAACATTTTTGCCGATGAATTTTTTTGGAGTGTAAACGATGGAACACAAATAACCATAAAAAGTTCTCATGGAGATCTTAGTTTAATTTATGAAGATAAAATCATGAAAGACATGCTTGATAAAGAACAAGCGTCTATAGCTAACCAAAAAAAAGTAAAAGCTCATTTTACAGATGAGAGTAAATTTTGATATTCGTTGCGGATAAACAGGGAAATAGGGGGCCACTCCCGAATGGCGATAGTTTAAGCGTTTTTTTAAACCGCAGGGAGTAAACTTGGGACTGTCCCCGGCCTTATCTGGGGCTGTCCCAAGTTTACGGGTTTGATGCAACCATGGTGTCCAGCGCCACAAAAATCTGAGTTTTAGGCTTTTTGCAACTGCTGTCGCTTCAACTCGCAAAATCCTGGGACAGCCCCCGATGGGGCCGGGGACAGTCCAGGTTTTGCTGGCCTCCGCCCTTAAACTAGCGCCATTCTACTCTGTCCCTTTTTATTGACCAACTCATCACTTGACATAAAAACAAAATGTGTGGACGTTTCGCTTTTTTCGGCAATGGTTCCTTTGGCTATGAATCGCTCCATCTCCCGGAACCGCCCCGCTTTGAGAATTACAATATCACCCCATCTCAAGATATCCTCGCCATACGCACTTCGCCGGAAAGCGGACAACCCGAATACACAATGCTCCATTGGGGGCTGGTACCCTTCTGGTCAAGGAATGGCAAAACCAAGTTTCCTCTCATCAACGCCAGATCTGAAGGCATTGAGACAAAGCCGTCCTTTCGAGATCCATTCAAACGCAGGCGTTGCATTATTCCCTCCAGTGGATTTTATGAATGGCAAAAGGTCGATGAGCATAAGCAACCGTATTTTATTCGTCCTGTCGATGGCAGGTATTTTGCCCTGGCCGGTCTCTGGGATAGCTGGCGAGGTGAAAACGTTGAAGACGTCAACTCCTGTGCCATCATTACCACTACGGCAAATGCTGGGATGAAGGAGATCCATGACAGGATGCCGGTTATCCTTGAAAATATAAATATTGCGGCCTGGCTTGACCCCGGCCAAGGACAGGCAGATTTACTGGCAATGCTTGAACCGTATCCGGAATCCTTGATAGAAATTTATCCGGTCAGCAGCATGGTGAATAGTCCAAGAAATAATGGCCCGGAGTGTGTGAAAAGGTCTCTGTCGGGCACTTCTTCGTAGATGTGAATATGAAAATCGGCGATACCAAAAGAGAGCGGCAAGGTGTATGTTATAGAGGGCTTTTAGGGAATAGTCACCAGTTGTATCCATCAATTTTAACCGGCTTGATCGATGAAGAAAGTCTTTGCCTTAGTTGATTGTAATAATTTCTATGCTTCCTGTGAGCGGCTGTTCAGGCCGGATCTGATTGGCAAACCGGTTATAGTGCTCTCCAACAACGATGGTTGTGTCGTTGCCCGATCCAATGAGGCTAAGGCTCTCGGTATTCCAATGGGAGAGCCTTTGTTCAAGGTCAAACATTTGGTTGCCAGGCATAAAGTGCATGTTTTTTCATCAAATTATGCATTGTACGGAGATCTTTCACATCGAGTAATGGATGTCCTGCGGCAAATGGAACCAGATGTTGAGGTATATTCGATTGATGAGGCATTTATATCACTGCCGGTAACAAAAGTATGGGATCGGGTCAAATATGCAGCAGAACTCAGAGAGAGAATAAGAAGACAGGTTGGCATTCCTGTATCCATCGGTATTGCCACAACCAAAACGCTGGCCAAGATCGCCAATCGAGTAGCCAAGAAAGAGGCGCAATTCAATGGCGTTTTCGATCTTGCCGGCAACAGTCAAATTGACCAGGTATTGGGGAAGATTGAAGTGAATGATGTTTGGGGGATCGGCAGACGGTCTACCGAAAAACTGAACACACGTTGCATCTATACTGCCCTTGATCTCAAACGGGCAGATGAAACATGGATTCGCAAGACGTTAACCGTTGTTGGTGCTCGTACTGTCATGGAGTTGAACGGTGTTTCATGTATTTCGCTTGAAAATGCTCCTCCGTGTCCAAAATCAATCATTACTTCCAGATCATTCGGGCATCCGGTTACCGACCTTGACAACCTCAAAGGTGCCGTCATTACCTATGTCTCGATAGCTGGCGAAAAACTACGAAAACAAGACGTTGAGGCAGATACTCTCAACCTCTTTATTACAACCGGACCGTTTGACGAACAAGCCAGTTATTCCAATAATCAAACAATTACTCTTCATCAGCCCACTTCTTCAACACCAGAACTCATAACCGGTGCGCTGCAGTGCCTCAAGTCGTTGTATAAACCAGGATATCGATATCGAAAAGCTGGTGTTATGCTCGCT